>NZ_JAMPQD010000020.1:0-158055 GCF_028482245.1 Providencia sp. PROV129 | reverse complement strand
CGGGGAGATCTTTGCAAGCTTATCAATAGTCCACTTGGCAACTAATCATTGTGTTATCCGTGTTCTGTGTTTCTGTGCTCACGTCGTTATGGTTTGTGGGTAAAAGGTAGAAATCTTCGTAAGCTTATCCGACGCTCCTTTAGCAACTGTCGTTGATTACAGTAAATCGCATTTTGTGATGACAATAAGTGGAAAATTAAAGAATGGCGCGGGATACTGGTATGACAAGCTGAAGGTTAGATAAATAGCGGTAAGCTAATCAATAATTCAGTCGCTCGCCTTTGTGTTGTCTCGTTCTTTATCGTATTTGCTCTTTTTATACTATTCCTTGTCTACGTATTGACTGTGCCTATGGATAATCACTCATTGTTTACTCTTATAAAGTTACGTCTATACAAGAAAAGAGTATGAAAGACTAATAAGCTAATTAGCCGTCAGCTCAGTAAGTGACTTGTATTTTGTCGCTTAGATGAGTAGAGGATATTTTCTTGATTAACTCCGCTGGTTGTTTCTCTAATGGGCTAAGGAAGAAAAAACTAAATTAATCAATAATCCGCTCAGTAATTAACTTGTGTTATCACAGTTTTCATCACTTTCGTTGTCTCTTAGGTCGTATTTTTGTTCACTGTTTTTCTCTCTTAGCACTTGATTGGTCCTTAGACTCGGAATACTCAATTCTAAGGATTTTTTCTACAGTCTTTTTTTCAGAATATTTTGCCTGTATTGTCGCTATTAATTTCTGCTTGATTACTACTTGTATTCCTCATGATGGCTTTTTCATTTCTTTGTAAGGCTAGAGTTGGAAGAGCGTCAATGAGTCATTCGGGATATGGATAGGGTAACTGTTTATTGAACGATATTGCCGAGCGAAAGATGTTATTCACTAAATTTGATAGGCCATAACAGGGTGTGTTTGGTATACTGACCACAGAGATAAGTTATAAAGCGTAGAATTTATCATTTCATTGAGATAAGTAGGAAGTTGAATTTGGCGAAAAGAACCTATTCAGTTCGATATATTGCAGGTCAACCCGCTAAACGTATTCAGCCGACACCTGTGCATATGCTAGGGGAATCTCTCCCAATCGGGTTACCTTTGTTTGCTGCCAGCGAAACTCTTGATGTTGTTATATGGAACATTTATAAACAGCAACGGCCAAATTGGAAAATAGCTTTAAGCGAGCTGGTTAAAGGCCGTAAGTTGATCTTATTACAAGAAGCTCAAATGTCCCCTGAGTTGATTTCTTTTGCTGCTTCTGAGCAGCTTATTGCAGATCAAGTCCCTGCTCTTCCTTTTTCTCCCCATCCGTCTGGAGTGATGACCCTTGCCACTGCTCATCCTATTTATTGCTGCCCATTACGAGAAAAAGAACCACTGCTTCGGCTCGCTAAATCAGCGTTGATTACGGTTTATCCCTTACCTAATGGGCAGCAATTAATGGTGGCAAATGTCCATGCTATTAACTTTAGCTTTGGGGTTGATGTTTATACAAGGCAATTGAATAAGCTTGGTATTCATATTAGTAAACATGTTGGCCCTGTGATTCTTGCGGGGGATTTTAACGCATGGAGTCGACAAAGGGTGAATGCGCTAAAACGCTTCATTCGCAGTGTGGGGTTAAAAGAAATTACGATTGATGAGGATTTACGGACCAAAGCTTTTGGTCGACCGCTAGATTATGTTTTTTATCGCGGGCTCAAAGCTATTGATAGTAAAGTATTAATCACAGATGCTTCTGATCATAACCCGATTATCACTCGGTTTGATGTGTCTAGATAATTAAGATTTTCACACCTTATTTTTCTCTGTTTTTATTGTAGATTTTATTCATATATTGATATGGAGAGTATCTCTTTGAAAACTATAATGTCAGCTATTTTATTATTAGCCCTTTCTCACACTGCAAGTAGTGCTAATTTAACGTTAGCTAAACATGCGGAAGCGCTCCCTCGTTTTGTTATTTATGATCCAGCATATCGACAGATCTCTTATCCTAATGGTGATATTCCAGAACATTACGGCGTTTGTTCTGATGTTGTTATTCGCAGTTATCGAAAAATGGGGATTGATCTACAAAAATTAGTACATGAGGATATGAAATCGAATTTTAGCAAATATCCGAGTCAGCGTATTTGGGGGCTGCGTAAAACGGATACCAATATTGATCACCGCAGAGTGCCTAATTTAGAAGTTTTTTTCTCACGTAAAGGACAGGAAAAACCTGTCACTAAAGATACAAAAGATTATGTGCCAGGTGATATTGTTACATGGCGATTAGATAATGGAAGACCACATATTGGCATTGTGACCTCTATAAAATCTGTTAATAATAAAAATTATTTGATTATGCATAATATTGGTTATGGTCAAGTCACGGAAGATGTTTTATTTAAATGGAAATTGATAGGTCATTATTCTTATTGAATTTTTTTTAAACTAAAATGGTTACAGTGATGATAGTTTTTATCATTAATTTATTCATGGGTATTTATATTTTAGTGTGATTAATTTTTCTTGTTGTTAGTTGAATTATATTCAATTAATTGTATTGGTAATTATTAGAATTGAACTATATTTAAAAGGTATCAGTTTTTTAATTTAATTGATGTCTTGCCATCCATTTTAAATATTTAGTTTGGAGATGTTATGATAAATATAGTGATCGTTGGTGGTGGTACAGGTGGAACAATGTTGGCAAACATATTGTCCCGAAAACTGAACAAAGAAATTTTCTCAAAAAAAATAAAAGTAACACTCATCACTGATAATCCTATTCATTATTACAAACCAGCCTTTATGTATGTTGCATTCAATTTATTTTTTAAAGAAGAATTGATGAGAGATCAGAGTTCACTATTAAGACCTGAAATTCAATTAGAGATTGATAAAATTGAATCATTCGATTTTAAAAATAAAGAACTACACTCTAGAAGTGGAAAAAAATATAATTATGATTTTTTAGTTGTCGCTACAGGATGCGTACCGAGGCCAGATAGAATTGAAGGATTGAAAGAGATAGGAAATCATTTTTATGCTTATGATGCCGCAAGAAAATTAGCGGATCAAATTGCTAAGATTGAAAAGGGACGTATTTTTATTACAGTATCATTTCCTGAAACACCAAATGTACCTCACCAATGTGGAATAGCACCAATGGAAACAACATTGATGCTTGATGAGTTCTTACGTAAACGGCGAGTTCGGGATAATATTGAAATTGTTTATACTTACCCGACGGTTTCACAATTACTGAGGAATTGTTTGTTTTTACAGCAACCTGTATGTGAAGCGATACCTGAAATTTTTAATATTAAAAACATCAAAGCCCAGCGCGGCTTTACCTTAAACAAGGTCGATCCAGATAAAAAAATTGCTTATTCGAAAGAGGGGGATGAGCAACCATTTGATATTTTAATTAGCACACCTCCAATTACAGCGGTTGAAGCCGTAGTGAATACAAATTTAAGCGAACATAAAAATGGTGAAGGTTGGTTACCAACGGACCATGAAACTATGCAAGTATATGGTACAGATGGTGTTTATGTTATTGGTGACACTGTTGATTTGCCAATAAGTAAAGCAGGAGGAAGCTGTCATAATCAGGCCGCCATAATTGCAGATAATATTTGCGGAGAGCTTACTTATGGATACCCTTCCGCTATTTATGATGGGCGTGTCCAAGCTGTTGCCCAAATGGGGCTTAATGCGGGGATGCCATTACAATACGATTATAAGCATGATGTAATTCCTACCCCAGCAACAAAAGTGGGAGGGTTATTAAGAAATGGTTTTAATCGAGGAATATATTGGGCTGCTATTCGTGGTTTAGTGTAATAGGAGAATAATCATGTCAAGTAATGATCAACAAGCAAAACTTCTGGAATTACTAAATAGCGAACCTGCAAATCATTTAGCGGAAAAAATAGTCCCATTATTATATTTACAGCGTTTTGACAATATAGTTGATTTATTATCTTTATTATCTGACCTCGTAGATATTATGGATACGGGGACGGTAGAAAAATTAGCAAATAGTTTTGAGGATACTTTAACGCCAGTGTGGGAATTAGGTACCGCTTATAACATGGCAAAGATGGAAGCCAAATATTCAGATAAAACACATAATTTTCGTTCTGTTTATAGTTTATTAAAAGATACCGATACATTACGTGGAATAAGTACCGTTTTACGAACTTTACAAATTGTTGGTTCTCGATTGAATAAGACCCAGGAGGGGTAATATTTCGGAGGTGGTATGATTTTAGATAAATTGTATTCTTTTGATACTCGTGTGATACATAATTATTACGATCCTATCAAAAATTTAGGTTCACTAACTGCACCTATTTACCAGACATCAACTTATGTTTTTGACAGTGTAGAAGAAGGCGCTGCCTGCTTTAGTGGTGAATCGAATGGTTATATTTATACTCGTATCAACAACCCAACCTTGAGTCTTTTAGAAAAACGAATTGCAGATTTAGAGGAAGGGGAAGCTGGAATTGTATTTTCTTCTGGCATGGGAGCGATAACATCAACACTTTGGACGTTATTGAGTCCAGGTGATGAATTGTTGGTGGATATGACCGTATATGGTTGTACTTATGCATTTTTTCATCATGGTTTAGCACGCTTTGGTGTGAAGGTTCGCCATATTGATATGAGTTCACCAGAGAATATTGCTCGCGAATTAACCGATAAAACACGCATTATATTTTTTGAATCACCAGCGAATCCAAATATGCGTTTGGTAGATATTAAAACGGTAAGCGATATAGTTCATCAATACCGACAAGCTCACCAACAGGAAATATTCATGGTAGTAGATAATACCTATTGTACACCTTATATCCAAAAGCCATTAGAATTAGGGGCTGATATCGTTATTCATTCATTGACAAAATATATGAATGGTCACGGTGATGTAATGGCGGGGGCTGTTGTGACGACAGAAGCCTTAGCGAAACAAATTAGATTGGTAGGGCTCAAGGATATGACAGGGGCTTGTTTATCTCCTCATGATGCAAATCTTGTGTTACGAGGAATGAAAACCCTCCCTGTTCGTATGGAGCGTATTGTAGAAAGCACGCAAATAGTGGCCGAGTATTTAGAATCACATCCTCATGTTGCTCAAGTGATGTATCCTGGGTTACCTAGTTTTGCCCAATATGAGCTGGCTCAAAGGCAAATGAGATTATTTGGGGGAATGATTGCGTTTGAACTTAAAGGTGGACTTGAGGCTGGTAAGCAATTTCTGAACCGTTTAAATTTATTTGCTCGAGCGGTTAGTTTGGGAGATTGTGAATCCCTTGCTCAGCACCCTGCAAGTATGACTCATTCAACTTATACCGCTGAAGAACGGCAACAGTACGGGATTAGTGATGGGTTAATTCGCTTATCAATTGGGCTCGAGAGTACGAGAGATTTGATTGAAGATCTTAAACAAGCGTTAGCATAATGAAAAAAAGCCCAATATCATTGTGATATTGGGCTCTGTATTACGAATACGAACGGTTATTTGGTTTGAAATTTACGCATAATGAAGAAGGTCACGCTGAGTATCGCGACCCACGCAAACCCAACTAGCAGCGCCACTTGTGTATCTTTAAAAAAGCCGAGCAATGCAATAACGAATACCATAAAGGCGATAGTAATCGCAGGCCCTACAGGCCAGAATGGCACAGGGAACTTCAGTTTTTTAACCTCTTCTTTGCTCATTTGACGGCGCATAGCGACTTGGGATAGTAGTATCATCAACCAAACCCAGACGGTTGCGAATGTCGCAATCGAAGCAATAATGACAAAGATTTTCTCTGGTAGCAGGTAGTTCAGGTACACACCTAATAACATCACGACAGACATCACTAAAACAGTGACCCAAGGCACACCGTTTTTCGTCAGCTTAGTAAAAACTTGTGGCGCCTGTTTGTCTTGTGCCATGCCATACATCATGCGGCCTGCGCCAAAAATATCACTATTAATTGCAGAAATTGCTGCTGTGATAACCACAACGTTCAAAATATTTGCGGCGGATGCGATATTTAAACTGGAGAAAATTTGGACAAATGGGCTACCATTTTGACCAATTTGGTTCCATGGATAGATACACATCAGGATAAATAACGTTAACCCATAGAATAATAAGATGCGAAGAGGCACCGCATTAATGGCTTTCGGGATGGTTTTTTCTGGGTTTTGCGCTTCGCTGGCTGTGATCCCAATCACCTCAATTCCACCAAAAGCAAACATAACAATGGCAAGAGAAGCAATCACCCCCGAAATACCGTTTGGCATAAAACCGCCATGTTCCCACAAGTTTTGGATGCCTACAGCATGGTCAGTTTCTTGGCCAAAGCCGTAAAACATCAAGAAGGTTCCACCGATAATCATCGCAATGATTGCAGAAACTTTCACTATGGATAGCCAGAACTCCATTTCACCGAAGATTTTGACGTGGCATAAATTTAGCGCACCGATAAATAATACAATGCTTAATACCCATATCCATTGATCAACATCTGGGAACCAAAAGCCCATATACATCCCAAAAGCGGTGATATCTGCTAAGCAAACAACCAGCATTTCAAAGACATAATTCCAACCCGTTAAAAAGCCTGCGAGGGGGCCCATATAATGGCTAGCGTAGTGCGAGAAAGAACCAGGGACAGGATGATGAACGGCCATTTCGCCTAAAGCGCGCATGACCATAAATACGGCAGCACCGCCAACCATATAGGCCAGCAGAACCGCAGGACCCGCAGCTTGAATTGCGGATGCGGAACCATAGAATAAACCAGTCCCAATCGCAGACCCTAAAGCCATAAAGCGAATGTGCCTGACACTCAGTCCCTTTCTGAGTTGGTTTGTTTGACTACTTTGCATGTCTTTTCCTGTCTTTTCTTAGGAGATATCGTTCCGAATGTAATTTCGGTATTGTTTATTAAGTTGGACGTACATTATTGAACCCAAGATGGCTACATTATCACAAACTCCCTTGTTCGTGAGATAGATATCTGCAATATAATGTCCACTTAGTTAACTAATTTAGGAGTGATATGAAATACCCAATTAATGAAATCTTCCAAACATTGCAGGGAGAGGGGGTTTTTACAGGTGTTCCAGCAGTTTTTATTCGTTTACAAGGCTGCCCAGTAGGGTGTAGCTGGTGTGATACCAAGCAAACGTGGGAAAAAGAACAAGACAAACAAACCACTCTTGGTGATATCGTATTAAAGACGCTTGATTCAGATACATGGGCTATGGCTGATAGCGACGAATTGATTCAATTGATGAAAACGAAGGGGTTTACAGCAAAGCATATTGTGATTACAGGGGGAGAACCTTGTATTTATGATTTAACGCCACTAACGGAGTCATTAGAACAAAGCGGGTATCAATGCCAGATTGAAACCAGCGGAACTTACCCTATTCAATGCACAGAAAAAACATGGGTAACGGTTTCACCAAAAGTGGGTATGAAAGGAGGGCTTAAAGTTTTGGCTCAGGCAGTTAACCGAGCAAATGAGGTTAAACATCCTGTTGCACGGGAAAAAGATATTGAGGCTCTAGAAGCTATTTTAGCGCTGCGTACATCAGTTAACCCGCCAATTGTTGCATTGCAACCGATCAGCCAAAAAACAGCAGCCACAAAATTGTGTATTGAGATGTGTATTCAACGAAATTGGCGTTTATCCATTCAAACACATAAGTATTTAAATATTCAATAATTGAAACCCCAGCCATAAAAAGTGATATGGCTGGGGCAAAACCACTCTACATAATGGTATTATTTAAGCTTCCCCGCGATAAACACAGCCCGCAGTACAGGTTTCTTTCACGGTGACCGCGCTGAGTAATGGCAAATGGGGTTTCGTTTGTTGCCAAATCCACTGTGCTAAAACTTCACTTGTTGGGTTCTCTAAGCCTGCAATATCATTCAAGTAATGGTGGTCTAGTTGTTCCCAAATCGGTTTGAATATCCCTTTGACCTCAGAAAAATCAATGATCCAGCCACTGTGTGCATCGACTTCACCTGTGATTTCCAAACGCACCATGAAAGAATGCCCATGAAGGCGTCCACACTTATGCCCCTCAGGAACGTGGGGTAATTTGTGTGCAGCTTCGAAGGTGAAATCTTTATAGATAGTTGTGCTCATTAGTGGCTCCTTAGTGTTAATAAACAGCGTATTGTACTGTATTTTTAGAGCAGATTGTCGTTATTTGCCAAATTATCGCTAACCTGTTTTATCCATATGATCCATCTGGTAATTGATTTAGGCTTTTTAGTTATGATTTATGGCTATCGTTTCTTATCCCGTTATTGACGGTTGTTATAACCTAATCGTATACCCTGCATATTGGAGGTAACTCGGCATTTTTTGCTTTGCTACCTGAATTATTTAGGGAAACGATTGAGCGATAGGTTTTAGAACTTTTCCGAGCGAGTGGCTGAACAAATTTGCCCATTTCACTCGATTGTAAGACAAACTCAACGATGAGCGACACTGGGGTTACAGGATAATGACAAAAAAACAGCCGCCATTAACATTGCTGCCAATATCAACTGAGCAATTAGCGCGTTTACAAACTGCGGTCGACGATTTTTCATCTCATCAGCTTGCATGGCTGTCGGGGTATTTATGGGGAATGGTAAACCAAACGGCAGCCACGGATGTGTCTGTGAATGCCCCTGTTGCGGCTCAAGAAACCGTGACAATTATTTCTGCATCGCAAACGGGGAATGCTCGCCGTTTATCGGAACAGCTTAGGGAGCGTTTAGTCGGTGAAAAAATTAATGTCCATTTAGTAAACGCGGGCGACTATAAGTTTAAGCAAATTAACCAAGAAAAAGTGTTGGTTATTGTGGCATCGACTCAAGGAGAAGGGGAGCCAGCAGAAGAGGCGGTTGCGCTTTACAAGTACCTGTTCTCGAAAAAAGCTCCTGATTTATCCCAAACGCAATACGCGGTATTTGCACTGGGCGATTCTTCTTATGAAAAATTTTGCCAAGCAGGCAAAGATTTTGATTCACAACTAGCCTTGTTGGGTGCGAAATCATTATTTGAGCGTATTGATGCGGATGTGGAATACCAATCCATTGCCGATGAATGGGTCGAAAATTTAACCCGTATTTTAAAAGCGCGTGTACCCGCACAAAGCGACAGTCAGTTGTTGTCTGCACAAGCGGGAAGTATGAATGAAATTCACACTTCCCCGTACAGTAAAACCGCGCCATTAACGGCATCGCTGCTCAGTAACCAGAAACTCACCAGCCGAGATTCACAAAAAGACGTGCGGCACATTGAAATTGATTTAGGAGATTCAGGCCTGCGTTATCAACCAGGGGATGCGTTAGGTGTGTGGTTCGATAATGACCCTGCTTTAGTTGATGAGCTGGTGGCATTACTGTGGCTAAAGGGCGACGAAGACGTCTTTATTGGGACTCAACGCCACTCTTTACGTGATGCATTAATTTACCAATTAGAGTTAACGCAAAATACCCCAGTGATTGTGGAAAAATACGCTCAACTTTCTAAAGACGATGCGTTGTTATCGCTGATCAGTGATAAGCAAGCCATTTTGCATTACGCACAAAATACGCCAATTGTGGACATGGTGCGCCAAGCGGCATCTCAGCCAAGTGCACAAGAGTTTATTGATTTGCTGCGCCCATTAACGCCTCGTTTATACTCCATTTCATCGTCTCAGTCAGAGGCTGAAGACGAAGTTCACGTCACGGTAGGGGTGGTGCGCTATGACATTGATGGTCGCTTGCGTACTGGGGGCGCATCGGGTTTTTTAGCTGACAGACTCAATGAAGGTGATGAGCTACGTATTTTCATTGAACACAATGATAATTTCCGTTTACCTGCGAACCCAGAAACGCCTGTCATTATGATTGGTCCAGGAACGGGGATTGCTCCATTCCGTGCTTTCTTACAACAGCGAGATAACGACGGCGCAACGGGGAAAAACTGGTTGTTTTTTGGTAACCCCCATTTTGTAGATGATTTTTTGTATCAAGTGGAATGGCAGCGCTATGTGAAAGAGGGCTTATTAACGCAAATTTCTTTGGCTTGGTCGCGCGATCAACAACAAAAAATCTATGTACAGGACAAGTTGCGTGAACAAGGGGAAGCGGTGTGGCAATGGCTGCAAGAAGGCGCACATATTTACGTCTGTGGTGATGCAAACCGTATGGCGAAAGATGTTGAACAGGCTTTATTGGATATCATCGGTCAATACGGCAACATGGACATTGAGGCTGCCGATGAATTTTTAAGTGAGCTGCGCGTAATGCGCCGTTATCAGAGGGATGTTTATTAATGAGCAATGAACAGCAACAAAAACCCTTAATCGTCGAAGGCAAGTTAGCCGATAGCGAACGTATGAAGCAAGACAGTAACTATTTGCGCGGTACCATTAAGGAGGACTTAAAAAATGGCTTAACAGGTGGCTTTGATGGGGACAATTTTTTATTAATCCGTTTTCATGGTATGTACCAGCAGGATGATCGTGATATTCGCGCTGAGCGAGCTGAGCAAAAATTAGAGCCTCGCCACGCAATGATGTTGCGCTGTCGCTTACCTGGGGGAATTATCACGCCAAAACAATGGCTTGATATTGATAAATTTGCCTCAGAACACACATTATATGGCAGTGTGCGCATTACAAATCGTCAGACGTTTCAGTTTCATGGCATCCTTAAAGGGGATGTAAAACCTGCCCACCAAATGTTAAGCCATGTTGGCTTGGATGCACTCGCTACGGCAAACGATGTTAACCGTAATGTGTTATGTACATCTAACCCTGTGCAATCAGAATTACATCAGCAAGCGTATGAATGGGCAAAGAAAATTTCTGAGCATCTGCTGCCTCGCACCAGTGCTTACGCCGAAATCTGGCTAGATAAAGAAAAAGTAGTGACCACGGATGAAGAGCCGATTTTAGGCCAAACTTACCTACCACGAAAATTTAAAACCTCAGTCGTCATTCCGCCATTGAACGATGTGGATTTACACGCTAATGACATGAACTTTGTGGCGATTGCTGAAGATGGTGAGTTGATTGGTTTTAATGTGTTAGTGGGCGGCGGGTTAGCAATGACTCACGGGGATACCGCAACATTTCCACGTTTAGCCAGTGAATTTGGTTTTATTCCATTAGACAAAACATTGGCAGTTGCGGAAGCGATTGTCACCACACAGCGTGATTGGGGGAACCGTACTGAGCGTAAAAATGCCAAAACGAAATACACCTTAGAACGCGTGGGTGTTGACACTTTTAAAGCTGAGGTTGAAAAGCGTGCAGGCGTGAATTTTGAGCCGATCCGCCATTATGAATTTACCGAACGCGGTGACAAGATTGGCTGGCTTAAAGGGATAGATGATCGTTGGCACTTAACATTATTTATTGAAAATGGTCGATTAATTGATTTAGCAGATAGGCCGTTGAAAACGGGTGTTGCAGAAATAGCACGTATCCACCAAGGGGATTTTCGCTTAACGGCTAACCAAAATCTCATCGTAGCGGGTGTGCCCGAAAGTGAAAAAGCGACCATTGAAGCCATTGCGAGAGCCCATGGGTTAATGAGCGATGTCATTACACCACAGCGTGAAAATTCCATGGCCTGTGTTTCCTTTCCGACATGCCCTCTGGCAATGGCGGAAGCTGAACGCTTTTTACCCGAGTTTACGACCCATGTTGAGAATATTATGGCAGCACACCATGTGGCAGATGAGCACATCGTTTTGCGTATCACAGGTTGCCCAAATGGGTGTGGAAGAGCGATGCTGGCGGAAGTCGGGTTAGTGGGGAAAGCGTTAGATAGGTATAACTTACACCTTGGTGGCAACCGCATTGGGACTCGTATTCCTCGGATGTATCGTGAAAATATTAGCAGCGCAGAAATTTTATCCATCCTTGATGATCTTATTGGCGATTGGGCGAAAAACCGCTTAGCACAAGAGGGGTTTGGTGATTTTCTGATCCGTACTGAGGTTGTGAAGCCTGTGCTAAATTCTGCTGTGGATTTCTATGAGGTTAAGGAGGCGGTATGAGCCGACTTCAGCTTGCAGACGTTATTGGGTTAGATAAAGAGCAGCAAACGGAGTATTTGTCTGAGTTTAATACTCAATTGGAAAATAAGACTGCGCAGCTGCGCATTGAATGGGCAGTTGAAAATTTACCCATACAATTTGTGTTGTCATCCAGTTTTGGTATTCAAGCGGCACTTACCTTACATATGGTGACGCAAGTATTACCTGAAATCCCTGTGATATTGACGGATACAGGTTATCTTTTTCCTGAAACCTATCAATTTATTGAGCAATTAACGGAGAGATTACACCTGAATTTACAGGTTTATCGCGCGAAACAAACACCCGCTTGGCAAGAAGCAATTCATGGGCAGCTTTGGACGCAAGGTATTGAAGGGATAGAACATTATAACCAATTGAACAAAGTAGAGCCCATGGAAAGAGCTTTACATGAACTACAGGCGCAGAGCTGGTTTTCAGGGTTAAGGCGAGAGCAATCTGCAAGCCGTGCAAATTTATCTGTGCTTGGCATAGGTAAAGGGATTTTTAAAATTCTACCCATGATTGATTGGAATAATAAGCAAGTCTATGAATACCTAACAAAGCATAACTTGCCTTACCATCCGTTGTGGGAGAAGGGATATTTATCTGTTGGGGATACTCATACAACCCGCAAATGGGAAGCTGGCATGAATGAGGAAGATACGCGTTTCTTTGGCCTAAAGAGGGAGTGTGGGCTTCATGAAAACTAAATACTCGTCTCCCCGTCATATTTCAAACTGCAGCGTTGTGGTCTGCGCTCAGCTACCTTAGTCACATACTTGTGTATGTTCCTAGCGACTCATTTACTTATCGCCTAGGGACAACATGAATTATTTAGAGTATTGGTTATTTGTAACCCAAGCTATAGTTTTAGTTTAGAGTCTAAATAGTGATGGATTTAATAAAATATTTGTTTAATTACAAAGGGATGTTTATATCTAAAAATAGATATTCCTTAATTTTTATAAATTTACTTTCAAAATAAAGTTTAAGTTAAGTTTTGTCTATTTGGTGTTTTTGGTCTCTATTTATTGCTAATTAATGAGTATTTGGCTTATTCCTTTCTGTTACAAGTCATATTTTTTTAGCATTTCAAACCTTAACTTTTACGCCATATAGTCAATTTTATGTTTCATATAATTTGTTTGTATAACGATGGGTGAGCAAGATGGATTATTTACCGTTATTTGTCGATGTACGTACGCGCAAAGTGGTGTTAATTGGCGGCGGTGTAGTGGCCGCGCGCAAGGCCGAATTGCTCATCAAAGCACAGGCTAAGCTTGTGGTGATCTCCCCGTCGTTATGTCCTCAATTACAAACACAGCATCAGCAAGGCCACTTTGAGTGGTTGGCGCAAGAGTACCTTTCTTCGCTGTTGGATGATGCTTTTTTAGTGATTGCAGCAACGGATGACGCGCTCCTCAATGAAACCGTGTTTTACGATGCCAATGAGCGCAAAATTTTTGTCAACGTGGTTGATGACCAGCCGCTGTGTTCGTTTATCGTGCCTTCGATTATCGACCGCTCGCCTGTGATTGTGGCGATATCTTCTGGTGGAACTGCTCCTGTGTTGGCGCGTTTACTTAGAGAAAAATTGGAAACCATGCTGCCATTATCGTTAGGCAAGATGGCCGAAATCGCAGGGCGTTGGCGCGGTAAAGTCAAAGAGACGTTGAGTAATATGCGAGAAAGAAAGCGTTTCTGGGAAAAAAGTTTTAGTGGTCGCTTTGCCTCTTTGGTGGAAAAAGGCCAGTTAAGCGAAGCGGAACAACAGCTTGAACGGCAGCTTTATGAGCAAGATAACCGTGGAGAATTGGTTTTAGTCGGTGCAGGCCCTGGTGATGCAGGACTGCTTACATTAAAAGGGCTGAGAGTATTACAAAGCGCGGAAGTGGTTTTATACGACCATTTGGTGAGCGAGGAGATCCTCGAATTGGTACGCCGTGATGCTGACAAAATTTGTGTGGGTAAACGGGCGGGCAATCACAGTGTTTCTCAAGAAGAAACCAATGAAATGATCGTGAAATTTGCTCAGCAAGGTAAAAAAGTGGTGAGATTAAAAGGCGGCGATCCGTTTGTTTTCGGTCGTGGCGGTGAGGAATTACAAGTTGCCGCAAAAGCAGGGATACCTTTCCAAGTGGTGCCAGGTGTAACCGCTGCAATCGGCGCGACGGCTTATGCAGGAATTCCTCTCACTCACCGAGAACACTCGCAAAGCATTACGTTTATTACTGGACATTGCCGTGAAAATGGCGCGGATCTGGATTGGCAGGCATTGGCTCGCGGTCAGCAAACATTAGCGATTTATATGGGCACCGTAAAGGCGGCCAATATCAGTGAGCAATTGATTAAATTTGGTCGCGCGAGTGACACCCCTGTCGCCGTTGTGGGGAGTGGGACACGACGAGACCAAAAAGTGGTAACAGGTCAATTGCATGACCTCGAGGCACTTGCCCAACAAGCACCCGCACCTGCATTGATTGTGATTGGCGAGGTTACAGCATTACACAATGAGCTCGCATGGTTTGGTTCGCAAACAGAAGATATCCGCTGGCGTAGCGCTGTGCTGGAACTGGCTTAATGATGGAGATTGTCGTGAACGAGAAAAAATTGACCCACTTGCAGCAGTTAGAGGCTGAAAGTATTCATATTATTCGTGAAGTTGCCGCTGAGTTCGCAAACCCTGTGATGCTGTATTCCATCGGTAAAGACTCTTCTGTGATGTTGCATTTAGCGCGCAAAGCTTTCTATCCTGGGAAATTACCTTTTCCATTGTTACATGTGGATACAGGGTGGAAATTCCGCGAAATGTATGAGTTTCGTGATGCTACCGCACAAAAATACGGTTTTGAATTATTGATTCACCGTAACCCTGAAGGGGAAAAGTTGGGAATTAACCCCTTTGTACATGGCAGTGCAAAGCACACGGATATCATGAAAACGGAAGGCTTGAAACAAGCACTTGATAAATACGGTTTTGATGCGGCTTTTGGTGGCGCGCGGCGTGACGAAGAAAAATCCCGAGCAAAAGAGCGGATCTACTCATTTAGAGACCGATCTCATCGTTGGGATCCAAAAAACCAGCGCCCTGAACTTTGGCACAATTATAACGGTCAGATCAACAAGGGGGAAAGTATTCGCGTATTCCCACTTTCGAATTGGACAGAGTTGGATATTTGGCAGTATATCTACTTGGAGAATATCGATATTGTTCCGCTGTATTTTGCGAAAGAGCGCCCGGTGATCCAGCGAAATGGTACTTTGCTAATGGTGGATGATGACCGAATTGATTTAAAAGTCGGAGAGGTGATCAGTCAACAGCAAGTACGTTTTCGAACGTTAGGCTGCTGGCCGCTAACTGGCGCGGTTGAGTCTCAAGCCCAAACATTGCCTGAAATCATTGAAGAAATGTTGATTTCGACCACGAGTGAGCGACAAGGGCGGTTAATCGATAGTGACCAGTCTGCATCTATGGAGCTTAAAAAGCGCCAAGGTTACTTTTAATTCGCAAGATAAGGAGCAAATTATGGCACAAGCCGTTTATAACGAATCAATCGCGCTGCAAATTGAGCAGCAAGGTGGCGTGGAACCTTACTTACTTGCGCAACAGCAAAAAGGACTTTTGCGTTTTTTAACCTGTGGCAATGTGGATGATGGGAAAAGTACATTAATTGGTCGTTTATTGCACGATACTCGCCAAATTTACCAAGATCAGCTCACAACACTGCAAAGCGATAGTAAGCGAATGGGCACCCAAGGGGAAAAGCTTGATCTCGCCCTGTTGGTGGATGGCCTTGCTGCGGAACGTGAGCAAGGGATCACCATCGATGTGGCATATCGCTATTTTTCGACAGAAAAGCGCAAATTTATCATCGCAGATACCCCAGGACATGAGCAATATACCCGCAATATGGCGACAGGCGCATCAACTTGCTCACTTTCTATTTTGTTGATCGATGCTCGAAAAGGCGTGCAAGAGCAAACTCGCCGCCACAGTTTTATTAGTACATTGCTGGGGATCCGTCATTTAATTGTTGCGGTGAATAAGATGGATCTAGTGGAGTACAGTGAAGCTGTATTCGACAAAATTAAACAGGATTACCAACAGTTTGCTACTGAATTACCCGTCGAGCTGAATGTTTGGTTTGTACCGATTTCAGCCCTTGATGGTGACAATATTGTTAACCCGAGTGAGCAACTACCTTGGTATCAAGGGGAAACGTTATTGTCTATTTTAGAAAATGTGCAGGTTGAGCAAAAAGCCTCAGAGCAAGCGTTGCGTTTTCCTGTGCAATATGTGAATAGACCCAATTTAGATTTTCGTGGTTACAGCGGCACACTGTCGTCAGGCATTGTTCAAGTTGGACAAGCAATTAAAGTGCTGCCATCGGGGGCAACGGCCAAAATTAAGGAAATAGTGACATTTTCGGGCTTACAGGATTTCGCCGTACCTGGTGAAGCCATCACGTTGGTGTTGGATGATGAAATCGATATTAGCCGCGGCGATTTGATTGTCGCAGAAAACGAAAACTTGCAAACCACGCAACATGCGTCGATTGATGTGGTGTGGATGGCGGAACAACCCCTTGTTCAAGGCCAGCAATTAGATATTAAAATTGCAGGAAAACGCAGCCGAGGGAAAGTTGAAAATATTCAATATCAAGTGGATGTGAATAACCTCACACAAAAAGTGGCAACGGAATTACCGTTAAATGGCATTGGTTTAGTGGAGTTTTCATTTGATGAGCCATTATTATTGGAAAACTACCAACGCAATGCGGACACGGGGGGCATGATTTTTATCGACAGGCTGACGAATGTGACTGTGGGGGCTGGACTCGTGCGAGAAGCACAGGAGCCAATTTTTGAGTCAACGGGGGAATTTAGTGAATTTGAAATTGAGCTTAACCAGCTGATTCGCCGGCATTTTCCTCATTGGGGGGCTCGGGACGTACTGGGTGGAAAATAAACCAATGACTCAAGATAACAATATTGTATGGCATCAACATGTGGTCACGCGCCCCTTACGGGAAAGTAATAATGGTCATAAAGGGGCCGTCTTGTGGTTTACTGGGCTCTCTGGGTCGGGTAAATCGACACTCGCGGGCGCCATTGAACACCAGCTGGCCTCTATTGGCGTGAAAACCTATTTATTGGATGGCGATAATATTCGTCATGGGTTATGTCGTGACCTTGGTTTTAGTGAGGCTGACAGGCAAGAAAATATTCGGCGAGTGGGTGAAGTTGCTAAACTAATGGTGGATGCGGGGTTAGTTGTAGCAACGGCGTTTATTTCGCCTTTTCAATCGGATCGGCAAAGTGTTCGTGAATTATTCGAACCAAACCAATTTTTTGAGTTATACGTTGATACGCCAGTGTATGTGTGTGAACAACGTGACCCGAAAGGGTTATATCAACAAGCACGAGAAGGGAAAATTAAACAGTTTACAGGGATTGACTCCCCTTATGAAACACCCTTAAGCCCTGAATTACGGCTTGACGGGCAGCAACCTATCTCCGATTCTCTTTCTCATATTATTGCGCTATTACTGCGCAATAATATCATTCAAATGGATTATTAATGCCACTTAGCTATTATCTTAAATCACAGATCTTGATCTTTAGTGATAAAATAAGGTGATAGTTAAGGGGTACAAATCCGATTTATTCTGACTTTTTAATATAATTTTTTGTCACAGTAGCGCGATTCGCTGAGTTATGGGATGATTAGCACATCATTTCAGGGGGCAAGATGGGTAAATTAACGCTACTATTAATCGCGATATTAGCATGGTTGCAGTATTCCTTATGGTTAGGCAAGAATGGCATACATGATTATGTCCAAGTTAAAGACGATGTTGCCGCACAGGAAATTGTTAACTCGCGCTTGAAAATGCGTAATGAACAATTATTTGCTGAAATTAATGACCTCAATGATGGTCAAGATGCAATTGAAGAACGTGCGCGTAGCGAGCTTGGTATGATTAAACCAGGTGAGTCTTTCTATCGCATGGTAAAAGAAAGCAGCAACCAGAAATCTGCTCAATAATATGAAACCTAAAACAATGAGCCCATTTGCCTGATAATTTCTGATGTAAGAACCAAATAATGACAAATCCAAGTGTTGCCCCACAAATTGTTGCACTGATCCCTGCTGCAGGTATTGGCAGTCGTATGAATGCTGATTGCCCTAAGCAGTATTTACCCGTCGCGGGCAAAACGATTATCGAACATACTATTGATGCATTGTTAGCGAATAATACCGTCAATACGGTGGTGATCGCACTTAGCGCAGATGATGATTATTTCCAGCAGCTTGATATTGCGAAAGACCCTAGGGTGACGGTAGTCACGGGTGGAAAAGAGCGTGCCGATTCTGTTTTGGCAGGGCTTAATTACCTTACATCACAACCCGATTATCATGATTGTTGGGTACTGGTGCATGATGCGGCAAGGCCTTGCCTCCACCAACAAGATCTCAACAACATTATTCAATTAGCAACGGAACAAGGTTGCTGTGGTGGTATTCTTGCCGCCCCTGTGCGTGACACAATGAAACGTAGTGTAAAAACCTCAGTATTCATTGACCACACGGTTGAACGTGAGGCGCTATGGCACGCATTGACCCCTCAATTTTTTCCGTTGGAACTCTTACGGAACTGTCTAAGTAAAGCCTTGAAAGAGAACGCCGTGATCACCGATGAAGCCTCAGCACTTGAGTATTGTGGCTATCAACCTGTTCTCGTGGCAGGCCGAGCGGATAACTTAAAAGTGACGCAGCCTGAAGACCTCGCGCTGGCGGAGTTTTATCTTTCAAGAATGAATAACTAAGGAAAAACAATGAGAATCGGACACGGTTTTGACGTACACAAATTTGGTGGCGAAGGCCCTATCGTAATTGGCGGCGTGCGTATTCCCTACGAGCAAGGTTTGCTGGCTCATTCAGATGGTGATGTGGTGTTACATGCGTTAACGGACGCTATTTTAGGCGCTGCGGCATTGGGGGATATCGGAAAATTATTCCCCGATACTGACCCTGCATTTAAAGGGGCGGATAGCCGTGTTTTATTAAGGGAAGCCTTTTGCCACGTGCGTGCTAAAGGCTATCGTATTGGTAATATCGATATCACCATTATGGCGCAAGCCCCGAAAATGCTGCCTCATATTCCACAAATGCGTGTGAATATTGCTGAAGACTTAGAATGTCATATGGATGACGTGAATGCAAAAGCGACAACAACAGAGCAATTAGGTTTTGTGGGTCGTAAAGAAGGCATCGCGTGTGCCGCCGTTGTCCTTTTAGTGAAAGATAATAGTAATGAAAGCAATGAATGTTCAGTACCTGCATGGTAAACCTCTTTCTTCAGGGACATTAAAAAGTATTCCTGAAGATTTTATTGTTAAAGAAGATCTAGGCTTCGAGTTAGATGGCGAAGGCGAGCACGTGATGGTGCGCGTGGAAAAAACAGGCTGCAATACGCTGTTTGTGGCAGAGCAACTTGCCAAATTTGCTAAAATTTCAGCCCGTGTTGTTAGCTATGCAGGTTTAAAAGACAGACATGCGGTGACCGAACAGTGGTTTTGTTTGCAAATGCCAGGCAAAGACACACCTGATTTCTCAGCGTGGCAATTAGAGGGTTGCCGCGTGCTTGCTGTGACGCGACAAAAGCGTAAATTACGTATTGGTTCCCTGAAAGGAAATCAATTTGAAATCACGCTGCGTGATATTTCTAATGCCAATGATGTTGAGCAGCGTATGCAAAAAATCGCCACTTCGGGTGTGCCAAACTACTTTGGTGAGCAGCGTTTTGGGCGTGATGGACAAAATTTAACACAAGCTTTGCGCTGGGCTAACCAAGAAATTCAAGTTCGCGAACGCAATAAACGCAGTTTTTATTTGTCTGCGGCACGCAGTGCGATGTTTAATCATGTGGCGAGCGAGCGAATTGCCCAAGGAATCCAGCAGCAAGTGCTGTTAGGTGATGCCTTGCAATTAACGGGGCGTGGTAGTTGGTTTGTGGCAACACAAGAAGAACTTCCATCATTGCAAAGCCGTTTGCTATCATCAGAGTTGAGTGTCACCGCACCTTTACCTGGAGATGGTGAGTTAGGTACACAAGATGACGCACTGGCATTTGAAACGGCATGTTTAACAGAATATCAAGCCGTTATCCCACTGATGCAACGCGAACGCGTTTCTCCAGTTAGGCGTGCGATTATTGCTAAACCGCAAAATTTTTCATGGCAATGGTTAGATGATTCGACAGTAAAATTGGCGTTTTTCTTGAACTCAGGTTGTTTTGCTACTAGCGTGGTACGAGAAATTATTAATCAGAATGGGCAGGATAATGTCGATGCTAAAGATTTTATTGAGTAATGACGATGGTGTAAATGCTCCAGGAATTCAAACGCTTGCGGCAGCACTACGCCAATATTATCATGTTCAAGTAATTGCGCCTGATCGTAATCGCAGTGGTGCGTCTAATGCACTTACATTAGATAGACCGCTAAAAATTCAAACGTTAAGTAACGGCGATCTTTCTGTCCAAGAAGGAACGCCGACTGACTGTGTCTATATTGGCGTGAATAAAGTCGTTCGTCCGCGCCCTGATATTGTGGTATCGGGGATTAACTGTGGCCCTAATTTGGGTGATGACGTGATTTATTCAGGTACGGTGGCAGCAGCAACAGAAGGCCGTCATTTAGGGTTGCCGTCGATTGCCGTTTCGCTAGATGGTGAAATCCATTATGAAACGGCGGCAAAAGTGACTTGTGATATTCTCTCGATGTTACAAAAGAACCCATTACGAGCAGGAAATATCTTGAATATCAATGTACCTGATATCCCTTATGAAGAAATTAAGGGTATCAAAGTCACGCGTTGTGGTAGCCGCCACGCGGCATCGGAAGTGTATAATCTTGAAGACCCTAAAGGAAATATGCTGTACTGGTTAGGGCCTGTCGGGGAAATTCGCGATGCAGGGCCAGGGACAGACTTTGAAGCCGTTCAAAATGGTTATGTTTCCATTACGCCATTACAGGTCGACTTAACGGCGTATAAAGCGCACACATTGGTCGAAGAGTGGTTGGAAAAATCAGGAGTGACAGTAAAATGAAAACAGGGCTCATGAAAGAACTTTTGGCACAGTTACGCCAACAGGGAATTCACGATGAGCGCCTATTGGATGCTATTTCACAGGTTCCTCGTGAACGGTTTGTGGACGAAGCGCTCTCACATAAAGCCTACGATAATATCCCGTTACCAATTGGTCATGGGCAAACTATTTCACAGCCGTATATTGTGGCAAAAATGACGGCGTTATTGTCGTTAGCACCGAATGATAATGTGCTGGAAATCGGTACAGGTTCGGGGTACCAAACTGCGGTATTGGCGCATCTTGCACACCATGTGTTCTCGGTTGAGCGTGTTAAAAGCCTGCAATGGACAGCTAAACGTCGGCTTAAACAGCTGGATCTGCATAATGTGTCTACTCGCCATGGTGACGGCTGGGAAGGGTGGCAATCCAAAGGCCCATTTGATGCCATTATTGTTACAGCAGCACCAACAGAAATTCCGACTCTGTTGTTAGGGCAATTAAAAGATGGTGGTCGAATGGTATTACCTGTTGGGGATAAAGAGCAATCCCTGAAGTTAATTACTCGACGGGGAAATGATTATCATGCAAACGTCATTGAAAAAGTACGTTTTGTGCCTCTTATTGCGGGTGAACTGCTTTAATTTATTTGCAATGGTATTTCTGCATTATAAAACGGATTGATTTTTTATAATGATGTTAAATAAAATGCCATTGCAAAAGTTTTACTAACTCAAATAGAAGTAAAACCATTCCAAATATGATATTTTACCCATCTAAAATTGAATCAGTGGCTTAAACTATTAAGTCATAATCTCAAATTGTTATCTTTTTGATATATTTAACTTGTTCACTATTTTGTATTTCTGCTTTAATAAGTGAAATATTTTATGGTAACTCTATTACTGACATAAAACTGAATTGTCGCGTCAGATTTTTCTTCACGGGAGAAGAAGCATGAAAATTGTTAGCCCTATAAGCAGAATTCGATGGGCAGTCATCTTTTCATTTAGCGGAGCGCTATTGGCAGGGTGTTCTACGCCATATCATCCAGCAGCACCTATTTCGAGTGTGAATGATAGCCAATCGCGTCAGCCAGTGGCTCAAAGGACAACATCTACTGCGTCAAACAGCACAGGGATGAGTACGGCAATGCCATCATCACGTCCAAACTTATCGAGTAATACGAATAATCAGCCGATAAACCGTACGTCAACGCCTGTAAATACAAGCAGCGATGGTCGTATTGTTTATAACCGTGATTATGGCAGTATTCCAAAAGGCAGTTATAGTGGGAATAGTTATACTGTTCAGCGTGGCGATACGTTATTTTATATCGCGTATATAACGGGTAATGATTTCCGCGAGTTAGCATCGAAAAACAATATACCTGAACCATACAGCTTAAATGTCGGTCAGGTAATTAATATTGGTAATACAAATGTGAACTCGAGCACGCAATTGGCGTCAAATTCATCAAATAGTCATCAGCAACCAGTTGATCTCCGAACAACTAATGAGTATCCTGCAAACAGTGGTGGTCAAACTTCGGGTAAGATGTTGCCGAATAATAGAAAACCTGCAACGCAAGTTTCTACAACAACGAATACGACTACTGCATCAACTGCTTCTACAGCAGCAAGTGGCACAAATAATTCGTCAATAAAATGGCGTTGGCCAGCAGAAGGGAAAATGATTGAAGGTTTCTCTGATGCCCAAGGCGGGAACAAAGGGGTGGATATTGCCGGTTCCCGAGGTCAATCTGTGCTCGCTTCTGCGCCAGGAAAAGTCGTTTACGCAGGTAATGCTTTGCGTGGATATGGAAATCTAATAATTATAAAACATAACGATGACTACTTGAGTGCTTACGCACACAACGATACGTTGCTTGTGCGCGATCAACAGGATGTAACTGAAGGTCAGAAAATAGCTACTATGGGTAGTACTGGTACAAGTTCAGTTAGACTACACTTTGAAATTCGTTACAAGGGAAAATCAGTAAACCCGTTGCGTTATTTACCGCAACGATAAACTGGGCAGAATGCTTTGACATTCTGTCCGCATTATCTAGGGTAGGAGTCACTGATGAGCCAAAGTTCGCTGAAAGTTAACGAGTTATATAATGACCTTGACGAAAGCAATTTAGACGACGCTTTTGATGAGAGTCAGTTTAAAGAAGAAGATCTGGTTTCTGAACAGGATGAAGAAATGGATTTACTCCAGAACACGAGTCAACGTGTTCTGGATGCTACCCAAATCTATCTAAGTGAAATTGGATTTTCACCACTCCTCACAGCAGAAGAAGAAGTTTTCTATGCTAGACGTGCACTGCGTGGCGATGTAGCTTCACGCCAGCGCATGATAGAAAGTAACCTTCGCTTAGTTGTGAAAATATCTCGCCGTTATAATAACCGAGGCCTTGCTTTACTCGATCTGATTGAAGAGGGTAACCTTGGGTTGATTCGTGCTGTTGAAAAATTTGATCCAGAAAAAGGATTCCGTTTTTCGACGTATGCGACGTGGTGGATCCGTCAAACGATTGAACGCGCCATTATGAATCAAACCCGAACCATTCGCCTTCCTATTCATATCGTAAAAGAACTCAATATCTATCTTCGTACTGCACGTGAATTAGCCCAAAAATTGGACCATGAGCCAAGCCCTGAAGAGATCGCTGAACAGCTAGATAAACCTGTTGAAGACGTCAGCCGTATGTTGCGTTTAAATGAACGAATTACATCTGTTGACACTCCAATTGCAGGGGACTCAGAGAAATCTTTGCTTGAGGTATTGTCTGATGATAATGATTCAGGCCCAGAAAATACAATTCAAGACAACGACTTAAAAGATAATATTGTTAAGTGGTTATATGAATTGAACCCAAAACAAAGGGAGGTTTTAGCACGTCGTTTTGGGCTTTTAGGTTATGAAGCAGAAACTCTTGAAGAGGTTGGGCGCGAAATTGGGCTCACTCGTGAACGAGTTCGTCAGATTCAGGTGGAAGGTTTAAGACGGTTAAAAGATATTTTACATGGCGAAGAACTGACATTAGAGTCGCTATTCAATATGTAGAGTGTTAATGAGATAAAAGATAAATAAGAATCCCTATAAGTGAAAGTTTATAGGGATTTTTTTATGACTAGACATAGCGTTAATTAATGGGAACACCGCTATGAAATTTAAAATCATTATCAGGCGTTGAAATTAATTCAGCTTCAATGATTCCAAAATAATTAACACGCTCAGTAATATCTTGTTTACTAATTAACTGAGCTAACTGCAAATAGTCTTGGTAATGTCGAGCTTCTGAGCGTAATAATGAAATATAAAAATTAGCCAGTTGTTCATCTAAATAAGGCGCTAATTTTGCAAACCGTTCACAAGAACGTGCTTCAATATAAGCACCAATAATCAGCTTATCGACTAAGGTTTTTGGATCGTGCGGATCGATATGGCTAAATAATCCTTTGGCATAACGGCCTGCAGTGATGCCATCATAAGGAATATTACGCTCGTGCATGATTTCCAACACTTGGTAAAAATGATGTAACTCTTCCTTGATGAGCAGCACCATTTTATCGATTAAATTTTGGCTATAAGGTGATTGTTTACGCGCCAGTATCTGTTTGGAAATCTGGTTTTTATTTCTTAAAGTGTGAACATCACCAATTCTATCGTAAGCAAAAGCCTCATAGGGTTTAAACCATTCGAGTAACGTAGCCGCACTGTCTTTATCCACGGCATATTTACGGATTAAAAATAGAGCACTTTGCGCGGCTTTTAACTCGCACAATAAGTGGTCTTTAAGGATAATCGGTAAGTTTTCAGGCTGACTCGCTTTTTGCACCCATTCATCTGGGGTTTCACACTGTAAAAATTGCCGAATTGGTGCGAGTAACACCGCATACTCATCCATGTTAGTTATTCATATCCTTTAAACGATAAATCCAATCAAGGGCTTGGCGAGGTGTCAGCTTATCTGGGTCAATGCCATCCAGTGTGGTTAACACTGGAGAGGGTTCCGCCTCTTCCGTTGTTAAGAAACTCAGTTGTGCGCTATCGACATGACTCGCATTGGCATTATTCGAGATAATCTCTAGCTCTTTTAGTTTTTGCTTGGCGCGTTTAATCACCTCTTTAGGCACACCTGCTAACGACGCAACGGCAAGACCATAGCTTTTACTGGCTGCACCTTCTTGAACATTGTGCATAAAGGCGATGGTATCACCGTGCTCAATGGCATCAAGATGGATATTTACGGCGCCTTCCAGTTTTTCAGGTAAGGTTGTCAGTTCAAAATAATGGGTTGCGAACAATGTCATTGCTTTGATTTTATTGACTAAGTTTTCAGCACAAGCCCATGCAAGAGAAAGCCCGTCATACGTTGAGGTACCACGACCGATCTCATCCATCAAGACCAAGCTGTGTTCGGTTGCATTATGCAAAATATTGGCTGTTTCAGTCATTTCCACCATGAATGTTGAACGACCAGAAGCAAGATCATCCGAGGCACCTACACGAGTAAAAATACGATCAATTGGGCCAATAACCGCTTTGCTAGCGGGCACAAAGCTACCGATATAGGCAAGCAAGGTAATCAGCGCAGTTTGACGCATATAGGTACTTTTACCGCCCATGTTTGGCCCTGTAATGATCAACAAACGGCGCTGTGGAGATAATGAAAGCGGGTTGGAAATAAACGGCTCACTTAATACTTGTTCAACGACTGGATGGCGGCCTTCTGTAATCTGAATACCTGCTTTTTCAGTGAGTTGTGGGCAGGCATAACCTAATGTTTCTGCGCGTTCAGCAAGGTTGGTTAAGACATCGAGTTCTGATAATGCCTCTGCACTGGTTTGTAACGCAGCAAGGTGTGGAAGTAGCATATCAAACAGTTCGTCATATAGCTCTTTTTCGATGGCTAATGCTTTCCCTTTAGAGGTTAGAACCTTATCTTCATACTCTTTGAGCTCAGGAATAATGTAGCGTTCAGCATTTTTTAAGGTTTGGCGACGTACATAGTGAATTGGCGTGAGATGACTTTGGCCGCGGCTGACTTGGATATAATAACCATGAACCGCGTTATAACCAACTTTTAAGGTGTCGATACCTAATTTTTCGCGCTCGCGAATTTCTAATCGGTCGAGGTAATCTGTCGCGCCATCGGCCAAAGCACGCCATTCATCGAGTTCGCTATTGTAACCAGGGGCAATCACACCACCGTCACGTACTAATACAGGGGGAGCATCGATAATTGCGGTTTCCAATAAACTTTGCAGTTCATCAAATTGCCCAATTCGGCTTTGTAGTTCTTTTAAATACGGGCTACTGGATTGGCTAAGAATTTGATGTATATCGCTATATTGCTGGAATGCATAACGCATACGAGTTAAATCACGTGGTCGCGCAGAACGCAGTGCAAGGCGAGCAAGAACGCGTTCTAAGTCACCAATTTGGCGTAAAAACGGTTGTAATTCAAAACCGTGTTCCTGCAAAGCGCTAATTGCTTGCTGGCGGTTATTCAATACTTGGATATTACGCAGTGGGGTATGTAACCAGCGTTTTAGCATGCGGCTACCCATTGGTGTTACGCACATGTCTAAAATAGAGGCGAGTGTATTTTCAGTGCCACCCGCAAGGTTTTGGGTGATTTCTAGATTACGGCGTGTTGCCGCATCCAAAATGACATTATCATTTTGTTTTTCCATCACAATACTGCGGATATGTGGTAGCGAAGTGCGTTGGGTATCTTTGACATACTGCAGCAAACAACCTGCAGCACGTAGGGCTTTATGGGCATTCTCTACGCCAAAACCGATTAAATCTTTGGTGCCAAATTGCAATCCAAGCTGTTGTTTTGCCGTATCCAGTTCATATTCCCATAATGGACGGCGACGTAAGCCTTTATTATGTTCAATCAAGGACATACTGGCGAAATCTTCTGGGTACAAAAGCTCTGCAGGGCGCGTACGCTGTAACTCGGCTTGCAGGGTTTCTTCATCAGAAATTTCGCTGATAATAAAGCGGCCTGACGTGATGTCTAGTGTGGCAAAGCCGTAGCCTTGAGGATCTTGCCATACTGCGGCGAGTAGATTGTCTTGGCGTTCATTTAATAATGCTTCATCGGTGATGGTGCCTGGTGTGACAATGCGTACCACTTGGCGCTCAACGGGGCCTTTACTGGTCGCTGGGTCGCCAATTTGTTCGCAAATCGCGACAGATTCGCCCATTTGCACCAGTTTGGCGAGGTAACCTTCGGCAGCATGGTGTGGTACACCCGCCATCGGAATGGGTTGACCCGCAGATTGCCCGCGTTTTGTTAGGGAGATATCCAGTAATTGTGAGGCTTTTTTAGCATCATCAAAGAACAGTTCGTAAAAGTCCCCCATACGATAAAACAGCAGTATGTCTGAATGTTGTGCTTTTAGTTTTAAATACTGCTGCATCATTGGTGTGTGGGATTCGAAGCTTTGCTTATCAGTCATAGTGTTGTCTGTTCTAGCGTATTGAGTTAACGAAGTTCTGTGAGCGAGTTTAACGTTCACTAAAGGGTATAAAATACCACAGATCCCATCAAATGAGAGTAGGCAAACGTGTTACGGATGGATTTATCTATGGTATTACGCCAAAGTGATAGAGGGCAACTTGAGTTTGGTGATAAAGAGTCTGAAATGTGTCGTTGTCTATTTAGACATTTATGACTCGCGTGCTATTCTTGCTAGAGTTTACTGTTCTAAATTTACATACTGTTCTAAATTTACATACTGATCAAATTAGCGTCATTAATATTAAACCACGATGATAAAATGCACTATTGCCCGTTTGAAGTGAGGCTACAATGAAAAAGAATGAATTAATTCAAGCAACAAAACCGACACGTATTCAAATTATTCGTGCAGTGACAACGTCTACAGCGATTGAAATAGGGCAGGAGCCTCGTCGTCTTGAGGAAGAATTGAAAACGAAACGTGAAAAGTTTGGACATTTGAAATTAGCAATTTAATTTGTTTTTAAGGCTTCGTTAATCCAATATTTCATTGGTTCATAATTAAGGTTTATCCCTGCATGGATTGCAGCAATATATTGCTCAGGATGACAGAACCAACTTTCATAATTTAGTGTTTGTAAGCCATTTTGTACGGCCATCACATCAGCGAGTAAGCGCGATAAGCGCCCATTTCCTTCCCTAAACGGATGAATCAGAATCAATTCCACATGCACTGTTGCAATAGCTTCTATGGTTTGCTCACGGCTCATATTTGTACATGGCGTATATTTCTTTAGGTACTCTTTCTCGAATTGTTCGAGTAACTTTGCAACACGACCCGCAGGGGCAAACATAAAGCCACCCTTGCTAATATTCACCGTGCGTAACTGACCTGCCCACTCGTAAACATTCCCTAGCCATTGGCGGTGCCAACGCTGGATAAGTGATACGGTGATTTGTTCTGTTGGAAATTGTTCTTCGAAAATGACTTGATACAGTTTTTCTAACAGGACTATCTCTGCATCATTGATATCATCAATGCTTGAAAGTCTTAGCTTATTCGCCAATACCTCATAATCAGAATCTATGGTAAATTTCCCTTCATTATTAGATACCTCGTATTTGTTCATCTTATATTTTCCATTCTTCAGATTGTTAGGTTAAATGGAACTAGAATTAATAATAAAGCAAATGATTAGCTTTGATTGGCGTGCTACGCATGGATTTCTCTATGGTATTACGCCAAAGTGATAGAGGACAACTTGAGTTTGGTGATAAAGAGTCTGAAATGTGTGGGCATTACTTGTTTGTGTGCGAAAGTAAGTTTAACGACGTTGAGCAGGTGAAAAAACGCCCCTTAATTTAAGAGGCGTTTTTTGTTATTGCATCGATTTTTTCAGTTTTTCAACTTGTTCGGCAGTAACGGGGTTGCCTTGGCCACCCCATTCGGCGCGTGCCCATGAAAGCAAATCAGCGATTTCTTTTGGGTCTAAATCATCGGCAAAGCTTGGCATGGCGTACATGCGTTGCCCATTGGGGAATGTGGTCGTCGGGATACCTGTTAATACTACGCTGATAAAGGTTTCAGGGCTATCCATGGCTAAAATAGCATTGCCTTTTAAAGCCGGAATACCATTCGGTACGCCTTCACCTGTAATGCCGTGGCAACCCGCACAAGTGGACATATACATCAAGCGACCCGTTTCCATTGTTGCGCCAATATCCGCGGTAGGTTGGGGACTGGCTTCTGGTAATGGAGCAGGTGGTGCTTTAGCGCCTAACACCTTTCCTTGCTTGTCCGTCATTAAGTAAATCGCCATGTCATCCACATCGCTTTTCTTCATTTGGCTGGTGGAAAAATGCGTCACGGTGCTCATATCGGCAAAGGCTGAGCCTTGAGGGGCATTACCTGTCAGTAAAAACTGGCTCAAAGACGCAGTGTCATAGCCATGTTTAGATAACGCTTGTGCGGTGATATCTGGAATTGCAAGACCCGCTTCTTCCCCCCCTTGTAATGAGCGAGAAAATTCTACGCCCATCATCAGGTTACGTGGTGAATGGCAGGCTCCGCAGTGGGCGAGACCTTCCACAATATATGCACCTCGGTTCCATTGCTCAGAGCGTTGTGGATCGTGTGGGGCATTTTGTTTCGGAAAATTAAGTAGCGTCCAAAAGTTCATAAACGGGCGAACAGGTAAAACAAATACGCCTGTATTCTCTTTGTTGGCCACGGCCATTGGCGGCAAGGTCATCACATACGCATACAGTGCATCAATATCTTCTGAGGTTGTCATATGTGTGAAAACAAACGGCATTGCAGGGTAGAGGTTGCCCCTTTCTTTGCCAATGCCATCTTTAAGCGCGCGATGGAAATCGGCACGCGTATAGTTACCGATACCGAATTGTTTATCAGGGGTGATATTAGTGGAATAAATGGTACCAAACGGTGTTCCGATAGCCCGTCCACCAGCGGCTAGAGGCCCCTCAGGTAAAGAGTGGCAACCAAAACAATCCCCTGCAATAGCCAGTTCTTGCCCGCGAGGCATTAACCTTGCGACTTCTTCCGAGGTGAGTGGTTTGTCTAAGTCAGGGCCAATGCTGGAGGTACGAAATGCACCAAACAGGATTGAAAGCATCAGTGCAGCAAATAGTACAATGATGATATAGAGCGTTTTACGTATGGAACGAGAGTTAGTCATCGTCGTTCTCCCTAATCAATTACGCAGCCAGGAGTGTCGAGGGCGACTTTCCTCACAGCTTCGTAGTAACGCACATACCCAGTGCAGCGGCAAATATGCTCATTTAGCGCCTCTTCAATGGCTTGTTCAAGGTCAACCCGTTTGACTGGATTCTTTTTGAGTTTATCGAGGAACACTGTGGCTCCTGTGACAAAACCTGGTGCGCAATAGCCACATTGAAAAGAGAAGTTTTCGATAAACGCTTGTTGGATCGGGGTCAATTCGACAACGTTTCCTTGTTCATCCAGTTTTGCTTGCCCTTCGATAGTGACAATATTTTTGTTATTAAAGTAGTGTGCGCCAAAAATACAGGTACGGCTTTCAACAGTAGTGCCATCAGGTTGAATTTCCATGATGGTGCAGGCGTGGCAAATCCCCTGTCCGCAACCAAAGTGAGTTCCTGTTAGGTCTAGATATTCATGAAGGAACTCAATCATTGGCATCCCAACAGGGACGTCAACAGGGCCAATTTTTTGACCATTGATGGTTAAGGTTAATGGCTTGCGCTCAATAATCGGAACGGCATTTTTGATATTCATGAGAGGGCCTTTTTAATTTTATCTACCGTAATAGGAAATTCATAAAAACGTTTCCCTGTCGCGTGGGTGAGTGCGTTGCTAGTGGCGGGAAGGATAGGGATCATCCCTAGTTCTGCCATACCTTTCGGCGGCGAGGTTTCAGACAACGGAGGCAAATAATCGATGGTTTGCTGCCAAACGGCCACGTCTTTTGCACGGGGTAAAACATAGCGGTTAAAGTTCCACGTACCGTTACCCGGGCCATCTTCATACAGTGGCAGTTCTTCCATCAATGCATGCCCGATGCCCATTGCCGTACCACCTTGAATTTGCCCAGAAACCAGCTCAGGGACTATCATGGTACCGGGGTCCATAATCATATGATGGCGCATTACATCCACTTCTCCTGTCATAATGTTGACGTTGAGCTCGACTAAGCAACACGCGGGAGTGACCGTTGTTGGGTCTGCTTTCGCACGTTGAGTCGGTGGGTAGTACGCCATTTTACGTTTGATAAAGTGGTAACCGCCTGTTGTCATTTGTTTTTTCAATTCATTTGGCGCACCATCACCATAACGAATGGATATGGCATCAAGAGGCAGGTTTTTTAGCCCCACGGTTGGAATATCAAAATCAGCGCGAGCCCATTGCCAGCTGGAATAACCATGTACTGCAATCCCCGTGATTAGTCCCATTTCATGGGCACGCTTGGCTAAAATATTGAAAGGGATGGGCTTCATACCACCACCTCCAATGCCATCGGGCCCCACTCGAATATCTGAAAACTCAACATTTAGACCGTTAAATGCACCGCCTCCAGGGCCTTCGCTCCAAATGCTTTTTGCCGCAGGCCATAAGGTATTTTCCAGTAAGAAGTGACCCGCTTGGCGTGTGCCAAAACCGATATAGTAGACTCCACTGGATGAGCTCATATCAGGGATTAACGCAGGTGTCCAATACGGGTCGCTTTTGGCAAGTTCGTCTTGTTTTTTCTGATCTGCCCAGCTGGTTTTTAACGGTAATTCAGCAAATTCGGTGACGCCAAACTCCACTACATCAGGAGCTTTACTGAGAGCTTGCCATACCATCACTTGTTGAGCAGTCGTTCCCCCTGTGCCGATTTCTTGCATGCAGTGGCGCATGGTCAGTTTACCGTCGGCATCAAATTCAAGGGAAAGGATGGTAGGTACGCCGCTAGAACCATACACTTGTTGAACTTGAGCAAAGCCAACACCGTACAGCTTGCCAGGGTTTTTGGCATCATATTCGGTTTTGTTTTTCTCACGATCTTGCCAAATCGGATGCTTTTCTGCCAAGTTCAGCATTTCCACATTGCGTGGGTCTCCTGCGATTACGCCACCTTGGGTATTCGGATAACCTTCTAAAATGGCGTTACGACGGCGTAACTCTATTGGGTCGATATTCAGGTTATGCGCTATTTCATCTACCATCAACTCAGTTACTGCCATGGATTGCAGCGACCCAAAACCTCGCATTGAACCAGCTTCAACCGCAGGCGTTGCCATGGCGAGCGCGGTTAAATCAGATTTTGGGAAATAATAAATAGATTGTGCACCCCGTACCGCAACATGAGAAACCGCAACGGATAAGTTTTCACGCCCTCCGCCATTGCAGTTATATGTGCCTTTTAAAACATCAAATTTCCCCGTTTTTTTATCGCCGATAATGGTCACGTCCATTTCAATCGAATGGCGCTTCATCCCCATTTGGAACTGTTCATAACGGTCATTAGCCATGCGCACAGGCAGGCCATCTGCGTAAAAACTGGCAACTAAGGCATAGAATGGAAAAACCGAATAATCTTTCGAACCATAGCCCACCGTTGAGCCTGTTAATAAAACAATGTTTTCAACAGGAAAGTGTTTGTTATTTTTCGATAATTCTGCCGCTGCATTGACGACACCTGCGGGAGATTGTGTCGCCGTCAAAATATGCAGAGTTTTGGTTTTGGCATCATACCATGTGTTGCAGTTATCAGGCTCCATGGCGCAAGGGTCGATGGATTGCGAAAAACCGTGGCGTTCAAGCACAAATTTGTCTGGGTTTTGGCGTGCTGCGGCAATTTCTTGCTCAATTTCCCGTGCGTAATCCATGGCTCTTTCTTGCTTATCAGGCCGTTGTTCTGCTTGATGAAGGGCTTGAATAAAGCCTCCACCACGATCTTTGCGAATAACAGGGGGAACGGTGATGGCATGTTTAGGGTCATAAGGAGGCCAAACAGGTGTATTGCCATCAAAACCGCCTTTAATCCCAGAATCCTGGTAAGGGGAGAAAATTGATGGGGAAAGCGGCGTTTCCCCACCAATTCGTACATAGCGGGCTGCCCCATAGTTTGCAGGTGGTTTAGGGCCTGTAACGGCGCCATATTTCACTGTATTCGTTGCAAAGCGCAACATACGCTGCGCTGCGCTGTATTTATCAAAGTCTTGGTAAATCAAAATGGCAACTGGGTGGCCAATAATTGGTGCTGTTTCCCCTAACGGAACTAGCACATTGGTACCGTAAAAACCTTTGCCCATCCCTGTATCTTGGGGGATATTCAGGCCATCACGGATGAGGTCTTCTTGTAAGATGACTTTATCAGGCTGTAAGTTTGGCCCTAGCATTGAAATATCAATACCTTCAAATATTTTATCCGCATTGGTGGCTTTTAACATAAAGGCATAACTTTGTTTTTTTGGCCAGCCTGGAATATCTTTGGCGCGGTAATCACGGGCGAAGTTTTTTCTCCCCGTGACTTTTTCAACGCCATCCCAACGAAAACGCGCTTTACCATTTTGCCCAATCCAGTCGGTTTTCGGTGAATCTGAATCCAATTCAACCGCAAGGGCAAAAGGGAGTTTACCTACCATGATGGTAATCCCTGCGATGGTACCTAATTTAATAAAATTACGCCTAGAAATATGTCCCGTCATTATGTACTCCCAAATTTTATTATTAGGGGGATTTGCATTAGAGGTAGTAATAAATAATGTGTTTGTATAATTAAATATAAGATTATTTTATGACAAATAAATCAAATCACATTTAGATGGTTAATATGTGATTACTCAATAAGTTACATAAATAGTATGGGTATCTATAAAGGGTTATGGGAAATGAGTAAAGGGTTTTATACAAGAAAGTGAATAATCTTGGTAGAGTAATCTTAATTGGACAATTTTAACAAAAATCACTGCCTAAAATTCATGTTGAGTTAATGGGGTAAAATCATTTTGATTATTTTTAAATAAATTCAATGTATAATTAAATATATAACGATTCTATTTTTTGATTGTTATTAATTTTAATGAGAAGCCAGACTGACTGGTTCATTTTGTTAGTCTGGCTTTTTTAGGTTATTGACGTAAGGCTTTAACGTGTTCTGGCGTTACATCAGCAGGTTGACCACCCCATTCAACACGTAGAAAATTGACTAATTCGCTGATTTGTTGGTCGCTCAGCTTATTCGCAAAACCTGGCATGCTTTGTAGGCTTTGGTTATTCGGAAATTGTTGTTCTGGTAAACCATCCAAAATAGCATTAATCAGATTGGTACTGTCTACATCACGTAATGTTGAATTGCCTTTCATCGCAACGGCCACATTCGGTTTACCGCCACCATCGTAAGCGTGGCAGCCAGAACAAGTTTCTAAATACACTTGTCGGCCTTGTGGGTTACCTTCGCCCATTTTTAGTGGCAATGTGGTCGGTGGGTTGTCGCCCATCAGATAAGTGGCGATTGCGCTATTATCTTCAGGAGTTAAATGCTGTGAACTCAGGTAAATCACAGGGTGCATATCACTATAGGCTGAACCTTGTGGGGCGATACCCGTCATGAAAAATTGCTGTAAATCCTGTTTTGTCCAGCCACGTGCAGCGAGCGCCTCTGGCGTAATGTCAGGTGCGATAAAGCGCCCTAATGCACCACCTTTCATATAGTTGTCCAAATCCATTTCACCTAAAGCTCCCCTTGGCGTGTGGCATTCAGAGCAATGTTCCAATACGTTAACTAAATATTTTCCACGTTGCCATTCAGGAGAGCTACCTTGAGAGCTGTCTGGAAGCGGTTTATCGTTAAAAAATAGCAGGTTCCAACCAATCATTGCCATGCGCTGATTTAGCGGGAAAGGCAATGAGTTTTCGGGGGGTGCAACATCCACCGCTGGGCGGCTCATCAAGTAGCTGTAAATTGCATCGGAGTCTTCTCGGGTTATACCTTTGTAGGAGGTATATGGCATCGCAGGGTAAAGGTGTTTACTCGGCGGTGAGATCCCTTGAGTTAGCGCCTTATAAAACTGATCTTTTGTCCAGCGGCCAATCCCAAAATCTGCAGAAGGGGTCAAGTTACTGCTATAGATGGTACCAAAAGGCGTATCAAGGGGAAATCCGCCCGCAAGTGGTGCGCCGTTAGTGCTGGTATGGCAAGCTGCGCAGTCGCTAGCGAGAGTCAGGTAGCGACCTCGTTCAATTTCTTGGGGAGTTGAGGTCACTTTTTGAGGGGGGCCATCCAATGTACGGCTTTCATACCAGTAAAGTACAGCCCAAACGACGATAATTATCGCAATCAGCCATAAAATGATTTTTTTGATCATTTGATTGCCTCCTTGATAAGCCCTGGAGTGGCAAGAACAACTTCTCGCACCGCATCATAATAACGAACGTAGCCTGTACAACGGCAAATATGGTTGTTCAGAGCCTGCTTAATGGCTTCCTCTAATTCTTCCTCTTTAATTGGGTTACGTTGAAGTTCCTCAATAAAAACGGTTGCTGCATTGACAAAACCAGGAGTGCAATAGCCACACTGGAAGCTAAAATGCTCAATAAAAGCTTGTTGCACAGGGGATAATTTCACATCCCCATTTTCCGCTTTAGTTGCAGCCCCCTCAATGGTACGAATGCTTTTGTTGTTAAAAAAGTGAGCGCCTGTGATGCAGGTGCGGATCTCTTCACTGGTACCTGAAGGGTGGTCTAAGATCACCACGCAGGCGTGGCAAATACCTTGACCACAACCTAGACGTGAACCCGTTAAATCAACATATTCATGAAGGAAATCAATCATCATGAGGCCTTCAGGTACATCCATTGGCCCATAAGATTGACCATTAATGGTTAATGTCAGCGGAAGGAAATTTAAGCTCATGATAATACCTCTTGAATGTCTTTAGCTCGCACAGGGAGGTGCAAGAAATGGTGGCCAGTTGCATCGGCGATAGCATTGACGATAGATGAAACCACAGGGATCATCACTACCTCAGCAACCCCTTTTGGGGGATCGGTTTCTGAGAGTCCTGGTAGGATTTCACTGGTCTGCTGCCAAACTGCAACGTCACTGGCGAGTGGAAGATGGTAACGGTTGAAGTTCCATGTTCCATTACCAGGGCCGTCTTCATACAGAGGTAAATATTCATGGAGGGCATGACCGATACCCATTGCGAGACCACCTTGGATTTGCCCTGAAACCAGTTGTGGAACGATTAAATTACCGCATTCCACAACGGTGTGATGGTCAAGTAATTCAACTTGCCCCGTGGCTTTATCAATGGACAATTCTGTGACAGTCGCTACTGCACTGTAGTAGGTTACACCTGCGTTATTTCTTTGCGTATCAGGGTAATAGGCTTTTTCACGATGACAGACTTGGTAATCCTTTTCAGCAAAACGCAACGCGAGCCCATCGACGGGTAAGCGGCGCATTTCGCCTTGAATGCTAAAATCGGCTTCAGCCCATTGCCAGCGGTTAAATACGTGGCTAACTGCACCTGTCACACCCCCCATTTCAAAGGTGCGATCGATTAATCGCTGTAAACTTAACACTTCTAATCCATCGGCAGTTAGCCCTTCAGCAACCCAGCGTGCATCTTCGCGGCGTACAACTAATGGTGCGGCTTGCCCTCCGCCAATGCCCTCTTGCCAAATTGACATTGCAGCTGGCCACAGTCCATGTTCGAACACGAGTCGAGCCGCTTCTTCTGTACTGTGGGTAAAGTAGTATGCGGAATTACTGGCACTTGACGGTGAGCAATAATTTGGCGTCCAGAGTGGGTTTTGCGCTAAGCGGTCTTGTTCTTCCTGTGCCATGGCAAACGGGTTACCCGTTGATATCATAGGCAAAATCGACCAGTCAGCTACAGAAAAGTGAGCAAGTTCAGCGGGTTTTCCAAGCCATTTTGCGCATACAACGGCTTGAGAGGTAGACATGCCCGTTCCCATTTCAGCCCCACTGTGGTAGATGGCAATTTTGCCTTCTCGCGTTAGCTCTACACGAGCAAATGACGATTCCGCGCCTGTCCCAAAGTCTTTTTGCACACAGGAAATCCCTGTACCAAAAAATTTCCCACTATTTTTGGCTTCGTAATCGGCTTTGCGTTTGGCCCTTTCGGTCCACATCGGGTGAGCTGCGCAGCGCGTTAATACTTCATCGGCACGGATCGCGCCGCCCGGGATTGCCCCTTGGGTATTTTTCATCCCTGATTTGATTAGATTGTTTAGGCGAAATTCAATGGGGTCAGCCTTGAGCAGCTTCGCAGCTTCCTCCATTAACATATCGGTAGCAGCCATGGCTTGCAGTGTGCCGTAACCTCGAGCAGAGCCAGCATCGACCGCTCGTGATGCAATACCAACTGCAGAAAGGTCACTACGAGGAATATAATAAATCGCCTGTGCTCCCGTGGCACCAACCATCACAACGGATGGTGTAAAGTTACAGCGTCCACCGCCATCACCAATAAATGAGGCGCTGAGAGCTTCAATTTTATGTGTTTTCTTGTTGACGGCTAATGTGTAATCCATATCGAAAGCGTGGCGCTTGATACTGGATTGGAATTGCTCATAGCGGTCATTAGCTAGACGAATAGGTACGCCATCGCCATATAGTGTTGCCATGGCGCCATAATAAGGGAATGGGGCGTGGTCTTTTGAACCATAACCCACTGTAAAACAAGGATGTAGGAATATTTGCTTAATTGGGAACGTTGATTTAGCCAGCATTTCAGGCAACGATGCCGCCACTTCTTGTGGTGACTGAGTTGGGATCACAAGGTGGAATGATTGCGTTTTTGCATCATACCAACCATTGGCATTATCAGGCTCTAATGCAGCGGTATCAATGGATTGAGTTGAATATTTGCGTTTAATGACTAACCAGTCTTCAGGGGGATTTTCCAATTGTTTGGCTAGCGCATCGGCAAAAAACATACCTTCTTCATCCAGTTTTCCACCTTCACGGCCTTCAGGCCATACGGGAAGATGTTTTTTCATCCCAATGGGTGATATCGGCATGTCTTTCATACTGGAATAAATATCTGGGTCGTAAGGGTTTTCACTTCCAATACGTACTCCACGATAGGTGCCCCAAGGGTCACGTTCTAATGGCCCTGTAAATGCACCATATTGAATAATATCATCGTGGAATTTAAGCGTTTCTTTGGCAAAGCGGAATTTTGCAAAGTCATGGTAAATGAGCAGTGCCACAGCTTGGCCTAAATAGGCAGGGGTTTTCCCTTCGGGAAGAAGCAAGTCTTCTCCGTAAAACTCAGGGAAAGCAACACCGTCTTTTTCTAAGTCACTTGCCGTCACAATGCGGTCTGGCATCAAGCCATCGCTGAGCCTATCGAGGTTAAAACCTTGGTAAATTTTGTCCGCTTGGGTCACTCTGAGTAAAAATGCGTGGCCTTGTTGTTTTGGCCAGTGGGGAATATCCCGTGCTCGGATGTCTCTGGCGAAAACTTTTTCACCTTGCACTTTAGAAAAGGCATCAATACGAAATTTTATTCGCTTATCAACGGGGTTCCAGTCTGGGGACTGAAGAATTTTTTCCTCAAATAGCACATCAAAAGCGCGGCTATATAAAGGGGCGAGATACACTGAAATTCCAGCAACAACGGCACATTTTAGAAAGTGTCTGCGGGAGAGTTCGACATTGCTTTTGCTCATAATAAACCCTTACACTTATTATATTACATCTATATTGTTTTATTTATCATTACTCTGAAAATTATTACATACTGATTCAAATATTGTCTAATTGTGAATGCTTGGCAAGTTACTATTAACAATAACTTGTTATCTTATTGAATATCCCTTATTTATTAGAGCATAAATAAATATACGTCTGAATAATTACAATTATGAATATTGGCATATTAATATTAGCAGCTGGTCGCAGCCAGCGTTTTAAAAATGCAGGTGGAAAAGGCAGTAAATTGAATCTTCTATTAGGTGAACAAACTGTTTTTGAAAAAACACTTTTAAATTCAATGGATAGCAAGCTTACTGTTCATGTTGTAACCAGGCCTGATAATGAGGGGGTTATTCACAGTTGCTTACAATATAATATTCCATTCTCATTGTTGGATAGTGATGGATTAGGCGAATCTATAGCGTTGGGCATTAAAAATACATCTTATTTAGATGGTTGGTTAATTCAATTAGCGGATATGCCTTATATAAGTAGCAGTCTACTCCTCTGTGTTGCCAATAACCTCAATCACCATTCGCTCGTTAGACCTGTATATGGTGGATTGCCTGGTCATCCAGTGGGAATATCTGCAAAGTATTATTCAGAATTAATTAAATTAGCAGGGGATGATGGGGCAAAATCAATATTACGTCACAATTTTGTTTATGAATTAGAGATAAATGATGAAAGTGTTATTAAAGATATTGATTATCCAATAGTTGATAATGAATAGGAGCAAGTATGCTGCGTGAAGATGTTTTTGTTATCTCTCAAGCCCTTTCTTGGATAAAAGAAGAGCCCATTTGGTTGTGTACTGTGCTGAGTACGTATGGTTCTTCTCCTCGCAGCCCAGGGTCGCTCCTTGTCGCAAAAGCTGATGGTCAGTATGTTGGTTCTTTGTCAGGTGGTTGTATTGAGGAAGATTTTATTCAGCGTATTCAAGATGCGAAATACCTAAATGGTAGTCAAATTGTTCGCTATGGTCGCGGTGGATTAGAGGCGAAAGTGAATTTGCCTTGTGATGGTAGTTTAGATGTTTTAATTGAATATTTACCTAAGAGTGACGAAAGTGTTAGTTATCTCACTGAAATACATCAAGCACTATTAGGATATACCGCAATTAATAAAAAAATCATCTTGCCCCAACGCGGTGAAATTAGTACAGCCAATAATCAACAGATTCCAACCCAAATAGAGCGTGTTGGTGATGACATTCAATTTTATATTGCCGCACCACCACGGTTAATTATTGCAGGGATCTCGAATGTTGGGATTTATTGTGCAAGTTTTGCGGCAACATTGGGGTTTGAAGTGATCATTTGCGAGCACCGTGAGGATGAATTAGGGCGTTTTTCTGGGCAGCTTTCTAGCCAGTTTGAGGTGATTAAATTATTTCCTGCCCGTTATTTAGAGTCCCAAAGTTGTACGCCAAATACGGCCATTGTTTCTTTAACACATGATCCTCGTATTGATGACCTAACATTGATGGAGGCTGTGAATACCCCTGCGTTTTATATTGGTGCAATGGGGTCAAGCCGCACAAGTGCACGTCGACGTGAACGGTTATTGGGCGCTGGCGGAATGTCATTGGCGGAAATCGACCGTATTCACGCGCCTATTGGTATTCCAATTGGTAGCAAAACGCCGCCTGAAATTGCGTTAGCGATAATGGCAGACATTGTCGCATACAAAAATGGTGTGAAAGGCCAGAACGATAAACAAATAAAAAATCATTTATCGGCGGTAAATCAATAAGTTAAAGTTTAAGATAGGGCGGCCAGTTTATCGCCCTGTCTTTAATGATATCTGATGTTATCGTTGTACAGCAGTCACCATGATTTCTACAAGTACTTGTTCCCGCGCCATATTCGCTTCAACAGCTGCACGTGCTGGGCTGTGCTCAACAGGCATCCAGCTTTCCCAAACCGCATTAAATGCAGCAAAGTCCCGATGCATATTTTTAATCCAAACTTGAGCGGATAAAATGCACGTTTTATCGCTTTGACTTGCTGCTAATAATGCATCAATTTTATCAAGAACGTCTTGAGTCTGTTGTGTAATGTCACCCGTTAAATCGCTAGGAACTTGGCCAGATAAGTACACAAGGCCACCAAACTCAACACTGTCTGCTAGGCGTGGCTTTGGATTATTTCGTTTAATACTCATATTTACCTCGTTAATCCTGCAAGAGAAATGGGGGATGTTTTTGTCGTAATCAATTGACTTAATATTTCTGCACTGCCCGCAGCTAGAGTAAACCCTAAACTACCATGGCCAATATTTAACCAAAGGTTTTTATAGATAGTTTTTCCTAATAGTGGTGGGCCCTTTGGTGTTGATGGCCGTAACCCATACCATGCAGGGGCATCATCCACTTTAGGTAAATGTGGAAACGTTTTTTTCACAATGTCTTTTAAGGCATTCACGCGGTTATCGCGCAGCCCTGAATCATCATAACCAATATCGACCATGGCAGCGATGCGCAGTTGGTCATTCAATTTGGCATAAACAATTTTATTACCATAATCAGTCACATTCATCTTAGGGACACAATGCTCAGCTTGTGGGTATTCAACGCTAAGACTATAACCTTTTAAGCCTAACATAGGGACATCAATTCCCAGCGGTTTAAGTAATTCTCGGCTGCCGTTGCCAGCACAAACAATAACCTCATCAGCCTGAATATTTCCCTGGTGAGTGACTATTCCAGTAATGCAATTATTGTGTTGGGTAAAGGATTTGACACTACGTTGCAAGCAGAGAGTAAACTGTGGCTGCGTGTTTAAATATTGCAGCACGTTTTTGCAAAATAAATAACAATCGGCACTTTCATCATCAGGGGCATAAATTGCGCCAACGAGCTGTGATTGGATATGTTTTAGAGAGGGTTCTAACTCAGTAATTTCAGCGGGCGTTAAGATTTTTTGAAATTGACTATCAGCCGTTTCACACGCTTTTTGAAAGCTTTTTTTATCGCGATGAATAATTAATTTCCCTGATTTTTCCCAAGCAAAGTCAGCGATATCACCATTTTTCCGCCACATATTCATTATGTTTTGGCTTAATAGTGATAAGCGCAGAATATGTGCACCATTGATTTTATTGGTTTTACGGTTACACGCTAGGGTAAATTGCGCTAACCATGACCATTGCTGAATTGATGGGGTTATTTTCAGATTCAACGGGGAGTCGTTTTTCCCCATCCAGCGCAGCCCTTGTAAGGGAACGCCAGAATCGGCAAGTGGCGAAACATAGCGGTAACTCAGCTGCCCACCGTTAGCAAAGCTGGTTTGCATTCCGACATCTGAATCAGATTCAAGCAAGGTGACGGTTTGACCCGCTTTAATTAACGCGTATGCGGTGCTTAACCCAATCACACCCGCTCCAATAATCACCACATGTTTAGCCATAATATTCCACAACCTATAATAATGTAGGAATGAATATTTAACGGCGAATAGGCTAACTAAACAATTGAGTTTTCATTACCAGAGTATAACTTTTGGTTAACGACTTTATTCCTTTTTTCGAGAGTTAACGCTAATGTATTGACGTAATTTTGTGCGGCTTTGGTTAATGGTTTATCTGCACGGTGGAAAACAGAAACCGCTAATCGCAGTCCTTCTTTTAACGGATAGATCATCGATTCTGGTAGTGTGTGTTCTGCTGAGAAAATATCCGTAATGCTGCAACCTAACCCTGCTTGAACAAACTCGGCAGCCATATGGTAAGTGTGTACGCTGATATTTGATTCAGCGAATTGATGACGCTTTTGTAAAAGCTGAGACAATGAATCAGAGCCAGGATGGATCCAACGTTCTTGGTCAATATCAACTAAGGAAACGGGGGTGTGTAATGGTGGCTGACTGTCAACATAGACTAAGGGAATATCAGCAATTGGCAGCACAGTAATCCCCCCTTCGATTTCAAGATTAAAGCCAATACCAATGTCCAAATCTTGCTGTGTTAATAATTGCAGAATATCTGTTGTGTGGTGGGTTCCAATCGTGAGTTTTATATTGGGATGTTTTTTAATAAACAGGGCGGTGACTTCGGGTACTAGGTTTAACCCTAGGCTTGGCAAACAGCCGATAGCTAATTTACCTTGCGGATTACGGGATAAATTTTGTGCTAAAATTCTGAGCTTATCTAAATTTTGATAAACTTCTTTTGCCTCTTCAAACAATAAATTCGCTTCATCTGTAGGGATTAGTTTTCCTCTAATTCGTTGAAATAAAACCAATCCAAGCTGCTGTTCTGCATGTTTTAACGCTTTACTCGCCGCGGGTTGAGAAATATGAAGGACTTCTGCCGCTCGTGTTAAAGAACCACAAGTCATGACTGCGTAAAATATATCAAGATGCCGTAATTTCATGCTATGAAACCTACCATTTTTGTTTATCAAGGTATTTTACCGAATTAATCCTATTTAATCCGATGCGGTCGTCATTTTGTGATGGGATACGAGAAAAGAATTTTTTGCATAAGGAGATACTTTAACGAGAAAGGAAAATGCCAGTCTATACCTTTTGGTTATAAACTGGCACTTTATAAAGTAGGTTAGGCGAAATAGGTACCTATTTCGATGAATATTTTAATTAAGATACTGTTTGAAATATCCACGATAAATGCCCCCACCATTGGCACGACTAAGAAAGCTTTATGGGACGGGCTAAATGCTTTTGTGACGGTTTGCATATTTGCAATAGCAGTAGGCGTTGCCCCCATACCGAATCCACAATGTCCCGCGCTAATCACTACCGCATCATAGTCTTTGCCCATCATCTTAAAGGTCACAAAGCAGGCGAACAGCACCATAACTACAGTTTGCACAGCAATAATTAATAAAACAGGGCCTGCCATGCTGGCTAATTGACCGAATTTTAAAGACATCAATGCCATCGCTAAGAATAATGACAAGGCAACGCTACCAAGAACATCAACGGTAGGCTCAAACACTTCATGTTTAAATACATGCGTTAATACATTTCGGATGATAATACCGACAAATAAACACCAAACGAAGGTCGGTAATTGCAGAACTGTATCTTTGAATAAGGCACTAATATACCCACCAACAACAATACAGATAATCAGCATTGAGATAGTTTCAATGACATTGTTGGCATTGATTTTACGTTTAACGCTAGGTTGTTCAAATGCTTCAACAATCGTTTCTTTTTCTAATTCAGTGGCTTTTGGGATTGTCACTTTTTTCAATAAATGGCGAGCTACTGGACCACCAATTAAACCACCCAATACTAAACCTAAAGTAGCACATGCCATCGCTAATTCAACGGCACCTGTAACACCATATTTATCGGCTAATACTGGCCCCCAAGCCCCCGCGTTTCCGTGGCCACCCGTTAAGGTGATTGAACCCGCGATTAAGCCAATAAATGGGCTCTCATTTAGCATGACTGCCATGCCCATACCCACAGTATTTTGAATTGCAATTAAAATGGTGACGGCGATAGTTAATAATACCAGTGGCTTGCCGCCTTTTATTAATCGTGAAAAATCCGAACTTAGCCCAATGGATGAGAAGAAGGTGATCATCAGAATACTTTGTAAGGATGCATCGAAAGTAAAAGAATACCCTGCAGTTTTATCGATAATCAATAAAATAATGGCCACAATAAAACCGCCAACAACGGCTTCAGGAATATGGTTTTTCTGTAAAAAGGGCGTGTATTTAACAACAAACATCCCAATCAATAGCGCTAAACAAGCGACTAATAATGTGTAGCTGGCATCTAAAATCATTATTTTACCTCAAATAAGCTTACCAGAGCTTCTTTTATCGTTATTTAACATTAATGATAAATTAAGCTACTTTGCGCAACCTTTGTTTAACAATGAGTTTTGTTTGGGTATCTATAACCTTTAGTTAACTCTAGGCTGTGTATTAGGCAGGATGAAAATATGGTATTTATTAAGCGAAAATCGCGAGAAGTAGCGTGAATAGCAGGTTTCCAAAGAACTTATTTATTTGAAGGTGGCGATATAACAATGAAATTTAAACGGATGTATCTGAACGCCATGCAGCATAAGTAATTATAAGAAATGTGATGTACAACATAAAAGAAAATAGACAGGTAGGAGTGGAATATGGGGCACATAATCTATTTTTGATGCATTGTGCAAATTTTGTCGAAAGCATCGTCTAAAAAAACATCGACAATTAAGTGTCAGGTATTTTGTTAACCTCTTGATTTTAAGTAATATACATCAATCTTTTATCGATGATAAATTGTGGATGGTTACTTTTAAATGGAATAAGTACAAATATAATAAACAAACGTTATTTGATAATTTTGTTTCAGGCTTATATTTGGTTTATTTTACCATCTTATTAAGGCTGTCGAATTTGGCTTATTTATTAATAGATTGTTTTTATAAGATTATTATTATTTAAATTGTTTTAAACCTATATAAAAGTCAAATTTACTCGGATATCTCGTCAGTCAATTATTTGCTATGATGGCCTAATTACAATAGGTTAGGTTATATTTAGGTTGTTTAATCATGCAGTGGTGTGCAAATCTAAAAGCATATCTTTAATTCAAAATTTCTTTTTTATTAGGTGTTTTTAATATTGTTTTATGGAGTGTTTTAAATGCAAAAAACGATCCGCCAAGTCACCTTTGATTTATTGCGTAAGTTGGATATTACAACCGTTTTTGGGAACCCAGGTTCAACAGAAGAAACATTCTTGAAAGATTTCCCAAGTGATTTTCGTTATATCCAAACCTTGCAAGAAGCCTCCGCTGTCGCTGCCGCTGATGGTTATGCTCAAGGAATGCGTAAGGTTGCAATGGTCAACGTACATACTTCTGCAGGTTTAAGCAACGCCATGAGTAATATTTTGACGGCATATATGAACCGCACGCCATTAATCATTACAGCGGGGAACCAAACGCGAGAAATGTTATTAATGGAACCTTGGCTTACCAATATTGAGCCAGAAACCTTACCGAAACCATGGGTAAAATGGAGCTATCAGCCAGTACGTGCAGAAGATGTCCCCGCGGCTTTTATGCGTGCTTATGCGATGGCGCTGCAACCGCCTGCAGGGCCCGTATTTTTGTCAATCCCGCTGGATGATTGGGATAAACCTGCATTAGCACAAGAGGCAGTCGTTCGTTCAGTGCCACAGCGTATTGGTTATGATCCTGTTCGATTACAAGAGTTTGCCACTGCGTTATCTAATGCAAAGAACCCCGTGCTAATTTATGGTTCCGCCATTGCTCGAGGGCAAGGGTGGGATATCGGCATTAAGTTTGCAGAGAAATTAAATGTCCCCGTGTGGGCGGCGCCTGCTTCTGAACGCCCGCCATTCCCTGAGACGCACCCGTTATATGCAGGCGGGTTACCTTTTGCGACTAAACCATTATCTGAAAAACTGGAAGGACATGACTTAGCCATTGTTATTGGTGCGCCAGTATTTAGATATTACCCTTATGTTGCAGGGAGTTATATTCCTGAAAAGTTGCGATTATTGCATATCACGGATGACCCCATAGAAGCTGGGAGAGCCCCTGTTGGCGATAGCTTATTAAGTGATGCGGTGCTTGCTCTAGAAGGGTTAATCAACTTAGTTGCACCGCGTGCTGCATCAAACAGTGTGGTGAAACAGCCTCATGGTTTGGCGCCGCACCCAGCAGCACCTGAACAAACGAGCCAGAGCTCAATATTGAGTGCAACAGAGTTATTTCGCACGTTAAGGGAAGTTTCACCGAAAGAGACTGTCTTAGTAGAAGAATCACCTTCAAACCTAGGTGAGCTTCATCGTGAATGGCCAATTGAATCCCCTGATTCATTTTATACATTTGCAAGCGGTTCATTAGGTTGGAATTTACCTGCAAGTGTGGGGATTGCATTAGCAGAAAGGGATAGTGGGCGTCATCGCCCAGTGATGGCCATTATTGGAGATGGCTCCATGCAGTACTCTATTCAAGGTTTATGGAGTGCAGCGCAGCAGAATTTACCAATTGTGTTTATCATTGTGAAAAACAATGAATATGCAATTTTAAAATCATTTGCGGTATTGGAAGAGACCCCAGGCGTGCCAGGGCTTGATATTCCAAACTTAGATATTGTGGCTTTAGGTAAGGGGTATGGTTGCACTGCAGTGAGAGCTGAGACGGTGGAGGATGTGAAAAAAACGTGTGAAGAGGCGTTTAAGCGTAATGGGCCGACGGTAATTGAAGTCCCTATTTTGCCTTCAATTCCACCACTCATTTAATGTTAGTGACTTTATTGGATAGCTCCTCGTTAGGGGCTATTTTTTTATCTATGTTTTATTCAAGGAATAGATAGAGTCGATAAATTATGATGTTTATTTAATAAAGTTAGACAGGACTCGATATTTATGACGCCCCATCCTCAAGCAAAGCTCGCTTTAGCTATTTTGCAAAAATATTTATCTGATTCATTAATTGCAGTTTATCTGCATGGATCGGCTGTTTCGAGTGGCCTAAGACCAACGAGTGATATTGATTTACTTGTTGTGGTTGATAAGCCGCTGACAGAGATATGCCGTGAACAGCTTGTGCGAGGGCTAATGGCGATTTCTGGCTTATACCCGATTGATCCAGAAGGGCGCCGACCACTTGAAGTTGCCGTGTTTTTATCAAGTGAATTAAACATGCTTTCTTCCCCAGCAAAATGTGAATTAATGTACGGGGAGTGGTTACGCACAGAGTATGAACAAGGGGTATTTGAAGGGCAAACCCAAGACCCTGAATTTACATTGATGTTAGCGCAAGCTGCACAAGATGCGGTCGCTTTATGGCATAAGGAAATGCACAGTTTACCCATGATAGGCCAGCCTGATATACGAAAAGTGATATTAGATGCTCTTCCTAACTTACTGTTATCTTTGAAGGGGGATGAACGCAATGTGTTACTCACCCTTGTGCGAATGTGGTACACCATGAAGACAGGGTTATTTATTTCAAAGGATGGGGCTGCCAATTGGGCAATAGATTTAATGCCTACGGCGTTATCCTCAATAATTATAATGGCCAAAAATGACTATTTAACGGGGGCTTCTACTGACTGGGCAGACCAAACAGAGGGCATTAAGACGTGTGTTGATTATTTAGCTGAATGTATTCGTACTTGTTCTTAGATGATCTCAATGGATGTGTGTTTTGGTGCTCTTTAAGTGCGATTAAAAACCTGTTTGTTGGATGTTTAAAGAATCTAAAAAATACATGATTTATACTGCTTTGCTGTTTGACTAACGAGGGAACATAAACGTGGAAAAAAAATCAATTAACCCTACAACTGTCTTTAATTCTTTGCAGTATGGCTTTAGCCAAGCAATAGAAACAACGGGAACTCGCCAATTATTTTTATCAGGCCAAGTGGGCGTAAACGCTAATCAAGAAACAGTGGCGGGGGGAATTTATGAACAAACTGTTCAGTCACTGGTAAATATCGAACATGTGCTGCGTGAGGTGGGGGGAAACTTATCGAATGTGACTGTTTTGCGTATTTACATTAAAGATGGGGCGAATAGCCACGAAGAACAATTAGACATCGCTAAGGCATTAAAAGAAAAGTTTGGTGATGCACCACCCGCTTCTTCTTGGATTATTGTTACAGGACTTTCATTACCTGAGTGGCTAATTGAAATTGAAGCCCATGCGGTCTTAAATTAACCCGAAAAAATTGAAAAAGCCGATAATCAAATCAGCTTTTTCATATCACAGCTTATTAGTGTTTAACGAGCGTTGAGAAGTAGTAAACTAACGGAACTGCAAGTATCCACAAACTAATTGGAATTTCTCGCCATTGCCCTGCAACGGCTTTAATTAAAATGTAAAATAGCAGCCCACCAGCAATGCCTGTCCCGAAACTATTGGCGATTAACGTAATCATTACCATCATTAATACAGGCAATCCGTCGGTAAAGTTAGCTAAATCGACTTTCCGTAATCCGCTGAACATATTTAAGCCGATTAAAATCAGGGCTGGTGCAGTGGCTTGCGCAGGGATCATTAATGCGATTGGGGTAAATAGTAGCATCAATAAAAACATAATTGCAGCGGCCAGCGCAGTCATCCCTGTTTTGCCACCCGCTTCTGCGGCAGCGGATGATTCAATTAATGCTGTTGCTGCAGGAATTCCTACCCATGGCCCTAATGCTGCCGCAATGGAGTCCACAATAAACGGGCGGTTAATATTAGGCATATTGCCTTCTTTATCTAATAAACCTGCTTCCCCGCCGACGGCTAAGGTGGTGCCCATTGTGGAAAAGAATTCGGCGGCAAAAAAGACAAATAAGAACGGTAAAAAGGCAATATTCAAGGCGCCAATTAAGTCCACTTGGCCTAATACTGGGGCAACAGAATGTGGCACGCCAATAAAGCTTTCAGGTAGTTTTGTCACACCAAAAGGGATACCTAAAAGGGTGGCAAATAAGATGGCCCACAAAATACCGCCTGGAATTTTACGAGCTTGCAAGGCTATGGCGACAAAAAATCCTGCAAGTGCAACCAGGGCTCCAGGCGACAAAAAATCCCCTAACATCAGTGCATTTGTTTTTGGGTTAGCAAGGACTAACCCTGCATTACGAAAGCCTAATATCGCGACAAACAAGCCTATTGATGCGGTAAGCCCAAGCTTTATGGATTGCGGTACAGAGCGCGTCACGACCTCACGCAAGCCAAATTTAGTGAGCAGGAAAAATAAAATACCCGACCAACAAGCGATACCTAAACCGATTTGCCAATCAATGCCTTCACTGCCAGCAAGGGTGATCCCGACTAAGACTGAACCGCCAATTCCAGGGCCGACAATAAAAGGTAAATTCGCATAAAAAGCCATTAATAAGCTCGCGAGTACGAACACAATAATAGTGCCAGTGGTTGCAGCGCCTTTATCCATCCCGCCCGCAGCCAGTAACCCAGGGATCACCACAAGAAGGTAAGCCGCAGCCAAAAAACCTGTGATCCCCGCTAAACATTCCGTTTTGACTGAACTGCCGCGTTCACGCAAGGCAAAGCGTTTTTCAAGCCAATTCCCTGATACTGGCTTATTAATTGAATTGTCAGCCATGAGTTGGCTCTCCTTTTATTATTTTAATTACGTTATGCATGTTCATTACGGTGGATAACTGCATCAACAATTTGGCGCGTTGTGCCATCGGTGAGCCCTAAATCGGTTAAGTGCGGCCCTGCATTACACGCAAGACAAGTGCCTTCAATCGCTTTAAATACACGGTAAGGTGGCTCCCAATCCGCAATTTCACTGCTTAAATCACGGAGTTGTCGAAATTGTGCTGCAAGCTCAGGAGCTGGGAGGTCTGATAACATTCCTGCAATTGGCATCGCAACATGGGCTAAGACTTTGCCATTTTGCACTAATGCCATACCACCGCCGCTTTCAATTAGTAAGTTACATGCAATGGCCATATCTTGTGGATCACGGCCTAATGCAACAAGGTTATGGGAATCATGGGAGTAACTTGTTGCTATGGCTCCGCGGAGCTCTCCCCAACCTGCTAGTAGCGCGATTTGGGGCTTTGATTCATGGCGTGCATGGCGGTGTTGAACTCTAATAAGGCTAAAATTATCAGGAAGCTGGACAACACCCTCATTAATTTCTACATCAACTTCCCCCCATTGGGTAAAACGGGCGCCTTGAATATGGCGTAAACGCGCCGTACCGTTATTGACTCCATCAATTCTAAGTTGGCAATCATCAGCAGTAATCGGGGAAAGTCGCATCGTTTCACGAGGAGGTAAAACATCACTTGGTGAATGGATAGTGGTGAGTAGCTTACCCTTTTCGGCAATTTTTTGGCCTGCAACATACACTGAATGGGCTTTTAATGTTTGTAGTGAATCAAAAGTCACCAAGTTGGCTTTTCGACCTGCAGCAATTAAACCTAAGTCATTACGTTGTAAACGGATTGCGCCATTCAGTGTCGCAAAGCGTAGTGCATCAGTCACGGGCATTCCGTGTTCAATTAATAAGTTAAGTAGCGCAATAATACCGCCTTTTTCCAATAACATATCGGGTGGTACATCATCCGTGCACACGGTAATTTGTGAAGATAAATGGGGCAGTGATTTCAACGTGGTGACAATGTCGGGTAACAGGTAAGGGTGTGAACCGCGAATTTCGAGAGTGAGCCCTGCGCGTAATTTTTCGAGGGCATCTTCCGCTGACGTCAGCTCATGATCAGATGTGACACCTGCTGCAAGATAGGCTTGTAAATCCGCCCCTTTTAGCCCGCGGGCATGCCCTTCAATCAATTTCCCTGAGCGTAATCCCGCTTCTAAGATTTCTTCCATGCGTTCACTGCCATGAAGCACACCAAACATGTCCATGACTTCAGCGACGCCGTGGACTTCTGACCAGCTCAGCATAGTCGACATCTCTTCGCCTTCGAAATCGGCACCTGACATTTCTAGTCCAGGAGTGGAAGGCACTGAAGACGGTGCGGCGACCATGACATCCAGTGGTAAATTTCGACTAGCATCAATGGCATAACGTACACCGTCAAGGCCTAATACATTAGCAAGCTCATGGGGATCCCAAAAGACGGTTGTCGTGCCTTGTGTTAAGACAATTTCTGCGTAGCGTACAGGAGGCAAATGGGAGCTTTCTAAATGCACGTGTGTGTCAATCAGCCCTGGAGAGATAAAATAGCCAGATAAATTATGAGTCTCTTTTGCATCTGTACGTGTACCTGTTGGATGAACGCTAGCGATAAGATTACCCGTGATCCCGATATCCGCGGGGCGAATTTCCCCCGTGACCATATCAATGATATTGGCATTGGTCAGTAAAAGGTCAAAAGGAATATCCCCTTTTGCAGACTGAACGACGTGACGTCGACTTTGCTCTTTTTTGCACATAAGACACCATCCCTATAATTTATGACAGTTACTTTATGAGCAACGCAAACGTTTGCCAAGATGATAAAATTTATCAGTTCATAAGAAAAGGTTATAATGAGATGAATACTTCAGGAATATTTAATCAATTTAATAATAGGCCGCTATGACTGAACCTCGGCAACGCTTGCCCGCGCTCACGCTTAAGCAACTTCAGTATTTTGTCACGTTGGCAAAGTTACGTCATTTCACAGAAACGGCAAGCCGCTTATCTGTCAGTCAGCCTGCGTTGAGTAGCGCGATACGGCAAATCGAGTCTGTTTTAGGCGGGAAATTGATCAACCGAACGGCTTCATCCGTCTCTTTAACAGAATTAGGGATTGCTATTTTGCCTCATGCTCAACAGATATTGAGTGTTTCCCATCGCGCATTTAGTGAAATTCAAAAAATTATCGAAGAGGGGGGCGATGGCACACTACGGATTGGCCTTGTTCCTTCAGTGAGTTCATTATTGTTTCCTGCGGTGCCTGAATTATTAAGCCAACATTTTCCGAGGTTAAAAATTGAATTTTATGACCAAACCAATGATTCGCTGGTAAACCAATTGGTTAATCATGAAATAGATTTTGGGATAGGGGTCATTGATAGCTTTGTTCCACAAGACTTACGTATTTTCCCTCTACAAGATGACCCATTTGTAGCGGTAATTCATTCCGATGATGTATTGGCTAGTAATGAATTTCATTTACCTTGGAAATTACTTAATGGTCGTGATATCGCTGTTTTTTCAAAAGGAAATATCCAGCGGTTGGTGACTGCAACAATTGAAAGTCATCGATTGAAACTAAATCCACGCTATCAAGTGGATTATATTGAAACGCTGTATGGTTTGGTACGATCAAAATTAGCCATTGCGATTTTGCCTCAACTGTATACTGTCAATTTACGTGACCCTGAACTAAAAGTACTGCAACTACAACAACCTGAACTTGCTCGAACTGTAGCGTTAATTCGCAATAATGCAGCGGAGACACCAATGATAGAGTCTATTTTTCAGGTGCTTTTAAATGCATTAAAGGATAAGAGAGGGTAACGAAATTATTACACTTTTTTCTTATTGAGTGTAACGCTATTTATTATTATAAAAACATAACTCAGTACACACTCAAGATTAAAGCATTTAACGTAAAGTTATTTTTGTCTATTTATATTTAAATCGTATAGATGAATAAAAATGCATTTTAGTAGATGTTTAATATTATAAAATATAACCAATTGATTTTAAATATATTACTATAATGCTCAGTCTATTGAGAATATTTAATGAAAACACTCCTGAGATTCAGCTGCTTAACGGTTTCGTTGCTACTACTTTCAGCTTGTGACGATTTTGATACCATTGGAAGTAAAGGTAAGTTTTATTATAGCAACCCAAGTACCAGTAATATTTGGTTTAAAGTTGATGGGAAACGCTATGAAATTTTACCTAATGGAAGTGGCGTTATTATGCTCTCTAGTGGTGTCCATCATTTAGAAAATGATAAAGGCGAAATGACCGAGTTTATGATTTTTGAAAATAACTCTGGGGGTATCCTTAACCCAAATCATTTTATCTATTATACCTTATCTGAGGTTTATGCCGTAGATGGAAAGTCAGACAGCTTTAAACCTGTAAGCTACCCTATTACTATTAATGGTCATAAGTTAGATTTACCGATCCGCAGTGCTAATGCAGTAATCATTGATACTAATTTATTTAGATGTAGTTACCCAATAGGAGAAGCTTTTCCTGATTCAATTACACTTTATGATGATAACTCAGATGGTAATATTAAATCTAAATGTTTTGACCAACTTGAATTGGTTAAGTATATGGCTAATGAATATGACCAAAATTTAATGCCAGCTACGCTCGGTGACGAAGGTATTAATTCTATTAATATGGTTTTTAATTATGACATACCGAAAGTTATATTTAATGATAAAAATGTACAATTAAAAGCGCAGCAACTTGTTGCGCTTACTGAACAGTTGAAAAATACAGATGATGTTGATATTCATAAAAAATTAAATAAAGAATTTCATCAGGCAACGATTGAGTTAGTCGATAAGCATGCTGTGAGTGCCACCAATAATACAGTTGAGGAAAATATAAAATATAACGATTTTATTCAAGAAGTTAATATGCTTAGAGGAAATGGTATATGGGTAAAATCCAATAATTAAGTTTATTATAGATATTTCTCGTTGATTACCTTAATGTTGCGTGTTTAAGGTAATCTATTTTGTTTGTTTTTAATTCAGAATATGCTTATTCAGCAAGCAGAGTAATCTTATGTGAAATAATGTCATAAAACGAGACATTGGTGTGGCAATACTCATATTAATCTCACCAAGGAACTCGGCGATGAACCTATCTAAACAATCAATTTTCACCGTCATATCAACAGCATTTTTATTGCTGTTTTCTTCGGTTTCAAGCAGTAAAACTGTGATTGAGACGAAACAAGATCCTGAAGTATTAGATTTAGTTTTTATTCTCGATAAAAGCGGTTCGATGTCTGGTTTCGAGTCAGACACTATTGGTGGGTACAATAGCGTACTTGCTGAAAACAAAGATAAAAAATCAAAAACTTATATCACGACTATTTTATTTAATGACAAAACAAGTTTATTGCATAATCGTGAACCAATTGGCAAAGTGGCTAACTTAACGCTGAATGATTATCCTGTTGGTGGATATACCGCATTACTTGATGCTATTGGTGAGGGCATCGAAAAAATGCGTGAAAATAGAAAAATCACCAAAAACAATAATGTTCTTTTTGTCATTATTACAGACGGACAAGAGAATAGTAGCCGCAAATATTCATCTTCTAAAATTAAAGCCATGATTAAGTCGGCAGAAACAGAAGATAAATGGGACTTTATTTTCTTAGGTGCCAATATTGATGCGATTTCGGAAGCTGAAAATATTGGTATTAAAAGTTCGAATGCAACGGGATATGTACAAGACGGTGAAGGGTACGATAAAGCGTATCGCGCTGTAAATAAAGCCGTCGAAGCGAAGCAACAAGCTGCACCAATATCAGAGGATTGGAAACAGGAAGTTGAAGCTGATGTGAAGGAACGCAAAAAATAATAAGGTAACCAAGCCTAGAGGGAGTTTATCAAGGATGGGGAATCAGGGATGAGTAGCCGCAGGAGATAGGCTAATATAAGATTGGATCCATAAATGAATGTGAAGTTGTAGACTAAAATGCCCTTAAGAATAGTTTATATCCTAAGGGCATTTATCAATTAGTTTACTTGTTTTAGTGCGTTAAACATTGTTTTTGCAAGGCTATCTTGTGGTGATTGCATGCCTGGTAAAACAAAATAATATCCCCCGCCAAATGGTTTAATATAGCGCTCAAGCGGTTCACCATTTAACCGTTTTTGAGTATCAATAAAGCCTGCTTTTAAATTGCTTTGGTAAGAAATAAAAATTAACCCCATATCCAGAGCGCCAGCGTCTGTTAATCCTAATGAATAACTGTAACTTCGGCGTCTTAACTTGGCGGTATGGCGTTCAGGATTACGCGGCTCAGCACGACGCATGTGGGAATCAAATAACACACGATCGCCATGAGGGTCTTTATCAAAAGCAGGATCGTCATGTTCCTGCTTCATGCCCATTGGTGCCCCAGTAGCTTTATGGCGACCAAAGTCATTTTCTTGGTCTTCTAAAGGCGTTCTATCCCAAAATTCAAGGTTAAAACGTATCAAGCGCACAGCCTGATAAGTCCCACCATCACACCATGCGGGCTCTTTACCGCCAGAGATCCAAATTAATTCATTCATCAGCGCGGCATCATCGGTTGAAGCATTTCCTGTACCATCTTTGAAACCAAATAGGTTAATAGGTGTACTGTGGTTATCGATGTCACGGGAAGGCAAGAAACCATCAATTTTCCACAGTGGAAAACTGTAAGGTGAAATATGACGCAAGATGTCTCTTAAGGCATAGATGACGCTTTCTTGGCTGTTCGCACAAATTTGCAGCATGATATCACCACCGCACCATTTTGCTTCTAACCGATCATTTGGGAAGCTGGCCATTTCCACGAGCTGTTTTGGTTTTATTTTGTCTAATCCAAAGCGTGAATCAAACAGGCTATTTCCAAGTGCTACGGTGACGGTGAGCGAATCAGGTTGTAGGTGGGTACCAAGAATACCTGATTCAGCAGGTGGCATTTTATCATTTGTGGTTGATGGTGCCTGCTGAGGTTGTGTTAGGTAGGCTATCCTCTGCGATAAAAGCGAAAAAACAGTTTGTAGTTCATCAAACTTGGTCGTGGTGATATTGAAAGCAATAAAAGAGGCATTTTTTTGCTCGGGTGTCAATACCCCAGCTTGGTGCTGACCGAGATAATTTATTGTTTTATCGTAATTTAACTGGCAGTTAGCGATTTGCTCTTTCGCTTTTAACGCAGGGGCTGCAAAAATGGCACTACCAATCGCGAGGGCTTTTAATGCAGAACGGCGAGATAGCCCATTGGCAGGGGGTTGGCTTCTAAGTTTAGCTTGCATAAATTTATGCCTTAATATTTATAGTAAACATCAACATCGAGCTGCGCTCTTAATGTCGCTAAGATTTCAGCTTGTTGAGTTAATAAGGAGTAGAGTGCCATTTTGTCTTTTTGTTGTAATTGGCTGTGAGGTTGATACAGACCATTTGAAACTTGATAGGCCTGCACAATCTTATTCATTTTTTGGTCATTTTCTTTTATTTGATCTAAGGTTTTAGGCTCAATAAAAGGGCTAAGAATTTCAATGATTTCTTGAGAACCTTTGAGGTTTGCTGCAATATCGGTTAAATCTGACAAACTGTAGATATTTTCTTTACCGTCTAACTTTGTTTCAATAATCATTTCCATAAAGTCAGCAGAGGCCTGAACTAGCTTAGGAATTTCAATCGTTTCTGTCATGAGTCGCTTTTGTAAGTCATGCCCTTTTAATAATAGTTCTTCGGCAGGAGCAAGCGCTTGTTGGGCAGGTTTTTGGTCAAATAATTGGTATTCAACGAGATGAAAACCAGTGAAGCGATAATCTTTTTCTTTATCGAGAAAATAATCAGCACGAGGGTTAATGGTTCTATCTGTATTACCAAATAGCACAATGATTGGACGCACTGTTTCATAATGCTGGTGGGCCGCAATATAGGCGGCTTGGGCTTTGGCTAAATCCCCTTTTTTTAGCGACTGTTGTAGTAGGTTTAATTCTTCAACCATTTCTGCCAACTCAGCGTTGGCAAAATTAAGATAAGTTTGGATACTCGTTTGGTATTTTTCGGGGGTTGGGATATCCCCTTTGGCAACAATAATCTCATCCCCTGTTTGCACAGGGGAGCGTAGCGCCTTACCTTGAACCGTTGTTGAAATGGTTATGGTGAGTATTAAACTAAAAAAAATCCATCTCGTCTTATGCCTTAGCGAGCTGTACATGTTTTTTGCTCCGTGCAAATAATGGAATTACAATGAGCCAATAAAGGACAAAAGTGATTACGCTTAACCAAATAGGCTGAGAACGATATGCGAAGAAAGATGAAATAAAGTTCCCTGCAATGCCTGAATCATCGAGTAATCCAGTGGTATCCCATGCAGGATAGATTAAAAACTCAGGGATTGAATAATCATATTCAATGAACAAATTCGCGCTTTCTTCGACACCTTTAAGTAGCAAGGATAGGGCTAAAAATAACAGGATAACGCCAGTTACTCGGAAGAAAATTGCCCATGAAATAAGGCGGTTGGTGAGAAGGAATAGATATAACGTTAAGCCTGCAATGGCAATTCCTCCTCCCACTTCGGCAAAAAATGCAGATGCATTTGCTGATGTAAGCGACATGATAAAGCTGGAGAGAAACACCACAATTTCGCTGCCTTCACGTGCGATAGCAATGGCAATAATCAATGCGGCTCCCCACCAATTATGGTGTGCAGCATTACGGTTAATACCCGATTCTATTTCTGATTTCATCGAGCTGCCGTGTTTATTCATCCAGTACACCATTTGGACGATTAATATACAGGCAAGTAATTCCATGAAGATCATGAATAAGGATTGGCCAGTATCATCAAGAACATTAAACACGCCATAAATAAGCAAGGCGAGCAAGACTGAGATGATGACACCAAGAGCGACACCACCCCACAGGAATTTCATACCATTACGGGCATCTGGGTGGCGTTTTATCCACGCATAGATAATGCCAATAACGAGTAGGGCTTCAAAGCTTTCTCGCCAAACAACAAACAGAACTTGTCCCATATTTAACCCCTCTATTTAGCTACAATTTCGCCTTTAGGGCTAGAAAGATGGAAATCATCAAAGAAGGTATATGTACCTGGTTTGAGAGGCGCAATAACAACGACGGAGCTGGCTCCTGGCGCTAACACTTTTTCTTTACGTAGTTGAATGCTTTCAAATTCAGCGGGTTCAGTTCCTGTGTTGGTTATTTTAATACGGATGATTGTTTTTGCAGGAACTTCCAGTACGCGTGGAATTAAATCGCCATTTTTCATTTCTAATTCCACGGTGTATTTTTCTGCCGCAAAAACAGATTGAGGCAAAAAAGAGCAGGCAATAACCAGTAAAAAGCTCAGTAATATTTTCATTTTGGCTTAGGGAGTCCATTTATTAGCGCAAACAGAAAAAGGGCTTGCAGACAATGAGAGTTCCTACAAGACCCTTTGCTCACTTTAGATAAAACTAGTAGCTTCCTTTGCGGCCTACACCTGCGTAGTCAAAGTCCCAGGAGACTTCAAAGGGTTGGAACCAAGGAGCAACACCCGTTTCTTTATCAATGTGGCGACCAAAGGCAACATCTTTATTATGTGAAGGTGGGTAAATTTTATAGGTCACACGATATTTCCCATTGCCATCTAACTTGATGTTTTCCCCATAGTGAGGGCCATCACTGGCAACCATAGGCATAAAAGTGCCTGTTTGAGTTTGCGGTTTATCACCCAGTTTCGTCACGGAGTATTCGATAGTTAGGTAAGGGATCCAATCGCCTTCTGCGAAGCCATTCGGATTATCTTCTACTGCATGGATGTCAGCTTCTAAGTGGATATCGGCTTTATCTGCCGCTAAGTGGGCCATTTTATGATGCCCTTCTTCAGTATCCATTGTAATGGGTTGTAAATAGACACCTTGAATTTCCATTCCGTTTTTAATCACTGGGTGGCCAAGCGGATACTCTTGAGCAAATGCAGAAATTGAAAACAACGCGAGACCCGAAACAGCAGCTTTGTAGGCGAGTTTCATTATTACGTCCTTACCATTATTTAAGTTAGAGTCGTAATGATAATCATTACTATTGTAAGATTACAAGTGAGTATTTTCGATGAGTGGCCATTTAAATGTACGAAATGGTTGTTTTTTGATAAAAATCTAGGTGTTAGATAAAGTTATTATTCTTTGAAAAATAACTTTATACAGAATGTGCACTGTAAAACAGTTTATTATTTATTACATGATATATTCCATTAAAGGAAATTATTTTACTGAGAAATCTGTTGATAAATAAAGGTGTTGCAAATGCAAAAACGTTATCTTGATTGTTCAGCTTCAGAGATTGCAAATTTAAGTAAAAAGAGTCTGTTAGAAGCAATAAAAGCCAGTGAAGGGCGGTTACTCGTCTCTGAAACTATCGGGACGATTCAGCCTGTTTTAATGACGGTAACGAATGCAGAACTTGCAGCAAGCCAAGGCGCTGATATTTTGTTGTTAAACGTTTTCGATGTTAATCAACCTATTATGCAAGGTTTACCCCAAGGTATTGCACCAGAGGAAATTATCCGCACATTGAAACATTTAACAGGGCGTGCGATAGGTGTTAATTTAGAGCCGGTCCCTGCTGGGTTTAATAACCCAACTCAAGATGCTCAGTGGAAAATGTCTGAAGGGCGTTTAGCAACCGTTAAAAATGCGATGAAATTAAAAGAAATGGGGGTCGATATTATTGTTCTGACGGGGAATCCTGGCAATGGTGTCACCAACCAAGAAATTAATCAAAGCTTGAAAGAATTGAAGGCGGTTGTTGGCAATGATGTCATTTTGATTACAGGAAAAATGCATGCCGCAGGTGTGTTAAATGCATCGGCAGAGCAACTTATCACTGAGGATGATATTCGGGCATTTATTGCCAGTGGCGCAGATATTATTTTATTGCCAGCGCCAGGAACGGTTCCAGGTATTTCATTAGAATTTGTGCAAAAAATGGTGAGTTACTGCCATTCCCAAGGTGTGATGACAATGACGGCAATTGGTACTTCACAGGAAGGTGCGGATATACAGACGATCCGTCAAATTGCCCTGATGTGCAAAATGGCAGGGACTGATTTGCACCACATTGGTGACTCAGGGTACAACGGAATTGCCTTACCTGAAAATATTTTAAATTATGGCATTGTTATCCGTGGTGTTCGCCATACTTACGCTCGAATTGCGCGGTCAATTAACCGCTAAATCTCTTTTATTTCCGAGCGAATGACAATCTATTTTTCGTTCGGAAAATCATTTTTTTGGCAGAAAATTATACAATTTCCACTATTCTTCAGGTAAAATTTCGCCCATTTTTTAAAACAATAAAAGAAGTGAGTTATGTCGCAAAATACTAATCCGGTGCCAAAAATTGGCTTCGTTTCACTCGGCTGCCCAAAAAACTTGGTGGACTCAGAACGTATTTTAACTGAATTGCGTACTGATGGTTATCAAGTTGTCCCAAGCTATGATGATGCTGATTTGGTCATTGTAAACACCTGTGGTTTTATCGATAGCGCGGTACAAGAATCGTTAGAAGCGATTGGCGAAGCGTTAAATGAAAACGGTAAAGTCATTGTGACAGGATGCCTTGGTGCAAAAGAAAACCAAATTCGTGAAGTTCATCCAAAAGTTTTGGAGATAACGGGGCCGCATAGTTATGAGCAAGTATTAAACCATGTTCATCATTATGTCCCGAAACCAGAACATGATCCTTTCTTGAGTTTAGTGCCTGAACAAGGCGTTAAGTTAACGCCGAAGCATTATGCTTATTTAAAAATATCAGAGGGTTGTAATCACCGTTGCACCTTCTGTATTATTCCTTCGATGCGTGGTGATTTAGATAGCCGCCCAATTGGTGATGTATTAAATGAAGCGAAACGTTTAGTCGCTTCTGGTGTGAAGGAACTCTTGGTTATTTCACAAGATACCTCTGCCTATGGTGTGGATGTTAAGCATCGCACAGGTTTTTGGGATGGTCAGCCAGTTAAAACAAGCATGATTGGGTTATGTGAACAACTCGCTTCTATGGGTGTTTGGGTTCGTTTGCATTATGTTTACCCTTATCCGCATGTGGATGACGTTATTCCACTTATGGCAGAAGGTAAGGTTTTACCTTATTTGGATATTCCTTTGCAGCATGCAAGCCCTAAAATATTAAAATTAATGAAACGCCCAGGTGCGGTGGAAAGGACGTTAGAGCGTATTAAGCGCTGGCGTGAAATTTGCCCTGAATTAACATTACGTTCAACCTTTATTGTGGGCTTTCCAGGCGAAACAGAAGAAGACTTCCAAATGTTGTTGGATTTCTTAACTGAAGCTAAATTAGACCGCGTTGGTTGCTTTAAATATAGCCCAGTGGAAGGCGCGAAAGCTAACGAACTTGCCGATCAAGTTCCTGAAGACGTCAAAGAAGAACGTTATCATCGCTTTATGCAATTACAGCAACAAATTTCAACGCAGAGGCTGCAAGATAAAATTGGTCGTGAAATTTGGGTGATTATTGATGAGGTTGATAATGAGGGGGCTGTTGGCCGTAGCATGGCAGATGCACCTGAAATTGATGGGATGGTGTATTTAAACGGTGAGTTTGATGTAAAAGTCGGGGATATCGTTAAAGTGCTTGTTGAGCACGCTGATGAGTATGACCTATGGGGCGCAATCGTTACTAAATAATAGACAAAGATTGTTTGTATCTTTTCGAGCCTACTTATTGTTTAATAAGTAGGCTTTTTTGGTTTCATTTTGAAATCATTCCTTATCTTTTGTTCAAAATTGACGTAGATCAAGCGCCGAAAATCTATTAAAGAATAACTTGATCTAGAATATAAAAATTAAATGGCAAGTTGACATAATCAGATAACTCTTATCGAAGAATAAGGATAACTATGTCGGCTCATTCATTATTTACAAATACACCAATAGAAGAAAATACAGCTTATTTAGATGATAAGGAGCTTCTAATCTCGTTAATACGAGATACTGTTTTATCAGGGTTGTCTTCACTTCATGAACTTAACGCCGATGTTTCTTTGCTGAATATTCAAGGTGAAACATTGTGGTTAAGCCAAAAGCCACAAGACTATTTTGCAATAGCTGATTTACTATCAGGTGAAATGAGCAAGAACGCTCAGGAGCGTCTTTTTGCTAATCCTATTGAATTACATGGGAAATTTTATTATTTAGCGCCGATATATTCGCAATTTGGCGAGTTGTGGTTGATTGTGGCTTTATCAACAGCTCAAATGAATAGCAATATTCTTCTTGCTCTTTTGCAATCATTGGCAAGAGAATCTACTGCAAAGCTGAAATGCCAATCTTATATACAACCATCCTCAACGAAACCATTTCAGGCTCCAAGCATTGCAGATTTGAATATTCAGTCGGTTGAAAAAGCTCTCATTATTGAAGTGGCAAAAAACTGTCGAGGTAAAGTTCAGCAAATGCATCAGATTTTGAACATGGGAAGAACGACGCTGTGGCGAAAACTGAAGCAATATGACATTAATATTAAAGAATATAAGTAGTCACGCTCGGTGTTTTTTCATGTGGTTATGTAAAAAAAATGCTTCGGCGTATTTTGGATGGAGATGTATCATCTAAAATAGCTGAAGCGTAAAAGGCTGACCAACACTTACTGCAAATAGCCTCTGAAGTTGGCTGTATTGAGATAAAGAGCAATGAAAAAGAGACTGCATTATCTTTCAATATTACTTGTCAGTATGTTAATAGCAGCCTTATTTTTTTAGTTTAAGAAAATAGATGTCAAAATAATGCATGAGAGGTGAAATTTAGATTTTTATCAATGAGGGCTTAATGGAAATGTGCAATATAAACAATATTACTCCATCTAAAATAGTAAATAATCTATGTAATTATTACATCTGTAATCATTAATTAACTTAAGTGCATTTTGTGTAATAGTCGTGTAATCAAATTGCCCTTATTCATGAGAGTAAGGATAAATTGTGAAATTAATAGCATATTAATCTATGTTTATCAAAATTCTTATGTGTTAATATTTTGTGAGAAATAATATCTGACGGCTTAAAATAAAACCATCAGATATAATGACTACTAGATTGTAAAAGCATATAGTATATATTACCTATATTTTGAATAGGTATTAATATATTCGTATTCTTGAATAAGTTGAGGGAGTGATTTTATACCTAATTTTGTATAGATGTTCGAACGATGTACTTCAACAGTTCTCGGAGATAATGAAAGTTTTTCAGCAGTTTCTTTACTGGTATTACCTTCTAAGATCATATCCATTATTTCTCTTTCCCTGACGGATAAACGCTCAAATTTGTCAGATAGATAGGTATATTTCTTGTGCTTTTCATATGAACTTAAAAATTGCTCTGTGGCACTATTGATTGCATTGAGAATCTCAATGTCTTTGAATGGAAAAGGGAAGAAGTCATAAGCGCCAGACTTAAAGCTTTCTTTACAGAGGCTAACCGAAGGTTCTTCAGCAAGGACAATAAAAGGAACAATACCAAAAGAGTTATTTATATTGGTTAATCGGCTAATACGATTTTCGTTATTTTTTAAAAATAACAAAATACATTCCCTTACATTGCTTTCTAAAGGGTAAGTATAATTACTAATAAATGTATCTTCGTTATTATAAAAATTAAAGACAAAACCAAATGATTCCATCATTAATTTCAGTTTATTCTTAAAGACATTATCACTATCTATGATTACGTGAATGGTGTTATTCATCACCATACTCCTGTTGAACTGATTTGATATTCATATTAATTTGATAAAATAAGTAGATAAATATCGTTAAAAATAAATTTAGCGATAATGTTTTCTACAGAACGTTGTTTTTTTTATTAATGTATTACTGACCTTAATTTATATTAAAATTATCATCTAGTTAAATTTAATATAAAATAGAAACAATGGTTAAATTTTGTGTCAATGCGTAAGAATCGATTAATCTTATGTAACATTTTAGGTGCTTTTACTTGTTTGGCGAGTTTTTTAGGCTCAAAAATCAGATTGAAATTTTTATGACTGGCTCAATAATATCTTAAATAGTAAGTCATAAAAAGCCTAAGGAGTATATTTTATGCGATTTTATTAAGTAAGGGGGGCGATATGTAGTTTTGGAAGTTAAGGTGCTTTTTGCTTCTGACATGGTAGAATTTATTACAAACCTTTTTAACTGAGTGAATATACTTAATGGCTTCTTTAAAAGATGTTGCTCGACTTGCAAATGTATCTTTAATGACAGTTTCTAGGGCAATTAATAGCCCTGAATTGTTAAAACCAGATACATTAAAACAAGTTCAGCTAGCAATTAATGCACTCAACTACATTCCTGATTTTTCAGCGCGAAAAATTAGAGGAAAAAGTTCTAAGGTTTCAACGGTAGGGGTACTAGCTTTAGATACAGCAACGACGCCTTTTTCTGTTGAAATTATTTTGTCAATAGAGCAAACAGCTAGGCAATATGGTTGGAACAGTTTTGTTGTGAATATTACATCAAAGGAAGATAACGACAGGGCGGTTCGACAGCTATTGTCTCAACGTCCTGATGGTATTATTTTTACGACAATGGGGTTAAGGGAAGTCACAATTCCTGAAGCTTTGCATCAAAGCCCGTTGGTTTTAGCGAACTGCGTTGATAAAAATAAATTGTTCCCTGCTTATATTCCTGATGACTTTAATGGTCAATACAGAGCGGTGGAGCGATTAATAGAGAAAGGTTACCGAAAGCCATTATGTTTATATATTCCATATGAGACGTTAGCAGGGAAAATACGCCGTGAAGCAGTGGAAACAGCATGGCGAAATGCTAATTTACCGCACGAAGACTTGATGCAATATCATCTTGAGCTTGGCGATGAGCATTATATTGATATTATTTCTCTAATTGATTCTCATTTTCAAAATAATAAGCCTGATTTTGATGTTATTATTTGTGGAAATGACCGTGTTGCTTTTTTAGCATATCAAATTTTATTAAGTCGGGGTTTACATATCCCAAATGATATTGCCATTCTTGGTTACGATAACATGATTGGGGTGGGGCATTTATTTTATCCCCCATTGAGCACAGTTGTATTGCCGCACTATCAGTTGGGGCAACAAGCTGCGCTTCACATAATAGAAGGGCGTCAGCAACAAGATATTCAATATGTGGCATGTGACCTTCTTGAGCGCAGCTCATTTTAACGGTATTCAAACTATTCCAACGAACATAACGACTTATTCAATCGCGTTGTTTATCGGCCAATAAGTAGCTTCTTTCAAGTGTGCTGACTGGTTTATCGTAAATAGTTGTAGTTTTCTCTGCTGTAGCTCTGGATAGATGCGGCAACTAAAATTTATTGCACCCTCATTGATGAAAATCTCGAGGCAAGATTGGTCAACGAAGGCATGAATTTTGAGTTGTTTGACTTGTGGTAAAGGTGCGCAACGACTATCACTGATAATATATTCAGGATAGTGTCGCATTAATGTTAACTGCTGGCTTTGGTTATCAACATAAAATTGCAGCCCATTTCCAATCCAGAAACCAAATTTTTCTGCTGAAGCACTTTGTGTTAAGTCCCAAATTAATTCAATTTCACAGCTACTCGCATCTTCACTTAGCAAAAGTGTGGTGTTTTTTTGCAAGCACATTTCTGGAAAATGGACCGCTGACCGCCGCAATTTTTTTAATTCACGAATGGGCTTTGCGATAATTTTACCTTGTTTTGATAAGGTAAGCTCCCTTGGTAATGTGAAACAACCTGACCATCCATGTTTATTTGAAGGCATATGACTTTCCCACATATCCATCCATGCGATCGCAATACGGCGTCCATCTTTTGCTAAAAAAGTTTGGGGTGCATAAAAATCTTGTCCAAAATCTAATTCAGTAAAGGGTTGGGTAATCTTATAAGGTGAATTGGGAGACCAACGCCCAATAAGGTAACCATTTTGATAGAGGTTTCTGTATTGGAAATTTATTGCTTTTTTTCCTTGAGGAGAAAATAAAGCAATAAATTGGTCATCGAGTGGAAAGAAGTCAGGGCATTCCCACATGTAGACATTTTTGTCATCTGTTTTAGCGAGTATCTGAAAATTAGGATCCCAGTGAAGTAAATCCATTGAGCTAAATAACAGAATTTTCCCTTGGTCAAATGTATCCCTTGCACCAACAACCATCCACCATTTGCCCTCTTGTTGCCACACTTTTGGATCGCGAAAGTGCATGTATCCCTCAGGGGCGGGAAGAACAATACCTTTTTTCACAAAATGAATGCCATCATTACTTACTGCTAAGCATTGAGATTGCTGAATTTGGCTGTCATCGCCTTCTTCGGCTAGCCAAATATGGCCCGTGTAAAATAAATACAGTTTACCTTCGTGACTGACGGCTGAGCCAGAAAAACAGCCATCACGGTCATAGTCCTCACTCGGAGCAAGCGCTATCGGTTGGTGTTGCCAATGTACCATATCAGTGCTTGTTGCATGACCCCAGTGCATTGGCCCCCACACGGAACTGTAAGGATGATGTTGGTAAAAAGCATGGTATAGGTTTTGATGATAAATTAATCCATTAGGGTCATTCATCCAACCTGATTGTGGTGCTAAATGATAGTGCGGATAAAACAGGGTATTTAGCTGTTTTGCATTTTTTTTAATGGCTTGATTTGCTCGTTCAATCTGTTTTTCCATAATGGATCCCTAACCTTTTTTGCTATAACAAATCTGAAATGGATAAAATGGGGTGAGATAATACGTGTGTTTTCTAATCGATCACTTTATACTTTATGTTAACGTTAACAACTTAGATTTACTAGCTTAAATTTTCCTGGTCGGAAACTAAAAAGGTGAAAATATGAAAATATGGTCATTGGGCGATGCTGTTATTGATTTAATTCCATTAGAAAATATGCGGTATCAAGCTTGTGCAGGGGGGGCCCCTGTCAATGTTGCGGCTGGCGTTGCTAAGCTTGGCCATCCAAGCGGATTTATTGGTAGAGTCGGAGAAGATACATTTGGTCATTTTATGCAAAAAACCTTATTTGACTTAGGTGTTGATACACAGGCCATGGAATTTGATGAAGAATATCGAACAAGTACAGTATTAGTTTCATTACATGAAAATGGCGAACGTGAGTTTACTTTTTTAGTTTCGCCTTCAGCAGATCAATTTTTAAGTTCAAAAAACTTACCTCAGTTTGGTCAGGATATATTGCATTTTTGCTCACTCGCGCTTGTTCACCCAATATGCCGTACATCATTAACGGAAGGGTTAATTCAAATTAAGCAAGCTGGGGGCCGATTAAGTTTTGATGTAAATATTCGTCCACAAATGTGGGAAGATCACGAAGAAATGCATCAAGTTGTGGACACCTTTGCAAAACAGGCTGACATTTTAAAGCTTTCTGATGATGAATTACTTTGGTTAACGGGTGAGAGCCTATTTGATAAGGCGGTTGAAAAATTGCGTGATTATCCTGCGGAGCTTAAGGTCGTGACGCAAGGTTCGCAAGGGTGCAGGGTATTTACGACAGAGTATCATTTTTCAGTAAGTGCTTATTTAGTCGATAGTATTGATACCACGGGCGCTGGAGATGCTTTTATGGCTGGATTGTTAGCGGCAATTAATCAATATGGCATGGCTAATACAAAAGATAATTTGATGAAGATTATTTCTCAGGCAACAGCTTGTGGGGCTTTAGCCACAACTAAAAAAGGGGCAATTTCCGCAGCGCCAACGTCTCAAGAGCTTGTTGAATTTATGCAGCAGCAGCCGCCATTGCACCAAAAACAGATTTTTTAATGTGAAGAGTTAACGTGCAAATAAAATTTGGCTTTATATGCTATTTTTTATTTGCATATAATCTTAAATAGATAGCTTTAGAATGAGCGTTAGTAACATTTTATTTTCTTTATATTGGCGTATGATGTGGAGCAAATTTTACCTTATTTGACTTTATTGTAGGCTATATTATGTTGCTGCGTTCAGGTGTGGCTCTAGCTATTTTTTCCTATATTTTATGGGGAATAACGCCCTTATTTTATCGGCTGCTTCCTGAAGCTGAACCGCTAGAACTCCTTGCCCAACGTCTTATTTGGTCAATTCCATTGCTATTTTTAATCCGTTTAGTCATTAAAAATAAAACAATATGGAAACAAGTATGGGTTGATAAAAAGTCCATTATCCTTTGCCTTTTTAGTTCGTCCATTATGGCTATCTCTTGGACCACATTCACTTATGCACTCACTCATGGGCAAGTGTTAGCCGCAAGTTTGGGCTATTTTATCAATCCATTATTCTCTATTTTGCTCGGTGTTGTTTTTTTACGTGAAAGGTTAGTTTTTGCGGAAAAAATGGCCGTTACGTTTATTTTGTCTGGGGTTGGTTATCAAATCTGGCAATATGGTGAATTGCCTATTTTAGCACTCGTGATGGGGAGTGCGTTTGCGGTATATGGATTGATCCGTAAATTTATTCGGTTTGATGTTATTACTTCATTGTTTTTAGAAGCATTATGGTTGTTGCCTATTGCAATGGGTATTACTTGGTGGTTATCGTCAAAAGGGTTAAGCGCAGTGGAGGCGGGAGATTGGCAGCTTCGTATTTTGTATATGTTAGCGGCACCTGTGACGATTATTCCCTTGCTGTTTTTTACTGCGGCTATCAAACGCACATCACTCACTGTTATTGGTTTGGCCCAATATATAGAGCCAACTATCCAATTTTTACTCGCTGTGTTCTTGTTTAATGAACTGTTTGATTGGGTTAAAGGGATTAGCTTTGCATTAATCTGGATTGGTTTACTATTTTGTATTTTGGCTTTATTGCATAAGCAATATGCCAAATTTTCCCAAAAAGAACCTTTTATTACTGGGCGAGATGAAACCCCGCAGAATTAGACAATATTTCATTTAATTTCAAGACACGAATATGTTTTATCATGGCCTTTTTATTACGTGGATAGCAAAAGCAAACGTTTGCGTATATAATCATCGGTATTATTTTCGCATATAAGGTCATCAATCATGGAACAGTTAGGTACGGCACTTTGTGCATCTGCAACAAAAGTTATGTTACTGGGCGCAGGGGAGTTAGGTAAGGAAGTTGCCATTGAATGCCAACGCTTAGGTATCGAAGTGATTGCAGTAGACCGCTATAAAAATGCACCCGCTATGCACATTGCTCACCGTAGCCACGTCATCAATATGCTGGATGGTGAGGCACTAAAACAGTTAGTGATCGCAGAAAAGCCTGATTTTATTGTGCCTGAAATTGAAGCAATTGCGACCCAAACGTTAGTTGAACTCGAAGAGCAAGGGCAAAAAATCGTCCCTTCTGCAAAAGCCGTTTTTTTAACAATGGATAGAGAAGGTATCCGTCGTCTTGCTGCTGAAACATTAGGTTTACCTACATCGGAATATTATTTCGTAGAAAATAAATCAGATTTTATTGAAGCCGCTGAAAAAATGGGTTTCCCATGTATTGTAAAGCCCGTCATGAGTTCATCAGGAAAAGGGCAAAGTGTCATTCGTTCAAATGCGGACTTAGAAAAGGCGTGGCATTATTCTCAAGAGGGGGGGCGCGCAGGGCAAGGTCGAGTCATTGTTGAGAAAATGGTCAATTTTGATTTTGAAATTACCCTGTTAACGGTTAGCGCTGTAGATGGGATCCATTTTTGTGCTCCTGTAGGACATCGTCAAGAAAAAGGTGACTATCGCGAATCTTGGCAGCCGCAAGTGATGAGCGAGAAAGCGCTGAAAAAGGCTCAAGATGTTGCTGCAAAAATCGTTTCTGCGTTAGGTGGTTACGGCTTGTTTGGCGTTGAGTTATTTGTGTGTGGTGATGACATCATTTTTAATGAAGTATCCCCACGCCCTCATGATACAGGAATGGTGACGCTGATTTCGCAAAATCTTTCTGAATTTGCCTTACATGTACGTGCATTTCTAGGCTTCCCTATTGGTAACGTTCGCCAATATGGCCCAAGTGCTTCTGCGGTTATTTTACCTGAACTTCATAGCCAAAATGTGGTGTTCTCTAATATTAAGAATGCATTCGATTCTGATATCCAACTGCGTTTATTTGGTAAGCCTGAAATTGCAGGAACTCGCAGGTTGGGGGTTGCGTTAGCCATTGCAGATTCAATCGAAAAAGCACTCGAAAGGGCAAAAAAAGCGGCAAGTGCAGTAAATGTGTCAGGTTAGATATGATATGAAAAATGGCCCTTTAATATAAAAATTAATGGGCCAAAAAATGAAAATAATAACAAGCGATTATTCAAGGTAGAAAGAGACGTCGATGCTACCTCTATAGCCACCCGCTTGTACGTTCCCATTTTGGCAAAGGTTAAAGTATAGGTTTTGGCGTAAATTGGTCGTGGCAATATCCCCTAGCTTTATGCGGTTATAATACACTAAAGCATCTGAGTTTCCTCTTCTACAGATATCTGAAGACGGTGGAACTTTCGACGTCACGATATAAGGGCGTTCAGTCGAGTTAGATGAGTTACCTGTCACCGAGTCTAATGCCATACCTGCAAGGTTAGTACTTGATCCAGTTCCTGCATTGCTTTGTCCATGCAGTTGTTGGTTAGCGGATAACACCATCAGCAATTTACCCGTGGTAACACAGTCTATTGACATTGACGCAGGACGCGTTTCTAGCAACTGGTTGGTTCTATTACCCGCCAATTGGGTACTAAATAACCTATCTGCCCCGCACGAATGGTTAGCTTATCTGCTGCGAATACCAGAAGTGCGTGCTCCAAATAAAAGCGCTAGTAGAAAGCCAGATGCCACTTTGTGTGAAAATGAGAAATAGGATGTCATTTTTTTCATAGTTATTCTTTTGCTCGTCAATTTGACAGTGAATATTTATTATTTACACTCAGCTGTTATTGTTCTAACTGGTGAGTCAGCGGTGACAGCAATACTTTCCAATGAAGCATAGCTGATTGAACATTGATCACCTTGATTACCCCACTTGATATTCAGTTTTCCTGAATCAGGTAAACCGCTCATGTACAGCTGATGATTAGAGCCAACAATACCTGTATTAATATCATTATTTTTATCAGTAGAGACGAGTGTTGCAATCGCCCCAAATGGTGGCATTTTTCCCGTTGTGTTAATATTAATCATGGCTTGGTAACCAATTTTCGTTTTAAAGTTACGTTTGATGATTGCCCCTTCCGTTGGGTACACCATCATTGAGGTATCTTTAAAGGTAGTATCATCTGGCAACGTATTAACGTTGACTGAAATCTGGTTCGCCGCGTTGCTTGCTAACTGTGGAATAATCGCGTTCCCAAAACGGTCAAACTTGGCACCCATGGTGAGTTCTGCACCTCTAGCACCATCCGCAGTGATGATAGCGAGAGTATCACCCACACTTGGGGATAGTGAGATACCATCTGAATGGGCGATCATTCCGCCGCTCATACTTGCATTCATTGTACGGTTCGAGTCAGAATAACTATAACCTGCTGATAATGTGGAGTTATCTGCTGAGTATGTGCCATTTACGCTACCGCCGTAGTTACTGCCTTGGCTGTTATAGTTTTGGTATAAACCGTAGCTGAATTTATTTTCCAGCGCACTTCCCGTCAAACCTGCTTGGTTTCGTGTTTCACCATGGTTATCAACGCTGATACCATAGCGAGCACTCATGGTTTGAGCCATCTCGCTATTCGTCAGTAAGCTTAAAGGTACTGAAATATCTAAAGAAACAACACGGTTTTCTGGCCATGAGTTATTGTAGCTTTTCACGCGGTCAACCATATAACTTAAGCTGTAAGATACACCTTTGTAGTTATTATTGTATGACATACCAACAGAGGTGTTTGAGCTTTGCCCACCCCAATAGGTATTTTTCGCTGCTCTTAATGATAAAGAACCATAAGAATCAAAGGACTGGCTAATTGATGTTTGGAAACTATAACGCTGCCTTGAGCCTGTCCACGGCGCTAACCCCTCTTTAATATCGTAACCCGTATTGTTATAGTCAGAGAATGAATAAAAATTTTCTGTGGTATAACGTAATGCTGTTAAGTCAAACGATGTTCCTGTTGAGAGTAAACTTTTCGAATAACGAATACGGTAAGATTGCCCTTTTAAGCGCTGATTAGAAAATTTCGCATCAGAATGAGTCACGTCCGTAGATAAAGCGCCGAGTGCACCTAAAGAAAAGCCAAGCCCCCCCACGATAGAGTTATAACCATTGGAGACCAATAAACCACCGTAACTCGTTATGTTGTATGGTAAACCAACACTGAACGTACCTAAGGTAAATGTTTTTCTTTTGGAGTCCGTAGCGATACCTCCGTTATAGCGGCCTGCAACAATTTCATAGTTGTACATACCCTGTCTTTCCATCATTGGTAATGATGAATAAGCTTGTGTATAAACCGTTTGCTTACCATTTTCTTCTTCAATGGTGACCTCCATATCCCCAGCTAAACCACTGGCAGGAATATCTCGGATCACAAATCTACCTGGTGCAACGAACGTTTGGTAAACAACACTACCATTTTGACGTACAGTCACTGTCGCATTTGAGTTGGCAAAACCCTCAACAACAGGGGCATACCCTTGCATGCTATTCGGATTAAGGTTTGGGTTTGACTTTAAACTCGCCCCTTTCATTGGGATTGAATCAAAAATTGTACCACCAGATGAAATTTCACCGGCTCTTAAGGTTGATTTAATCGCATTAATGGTTCTGTATACATAAGTATTTGAGAAATCAGAATCACTGTAACTTGAGGCCCCGCTATTTTTACTGTAGTTGTACAAATAACTCGTTCTTAAGCGCCATGCACCAAAGTTAATCCCCACGTTAATATTCGTAAATATTGAATCTGAGGTGCTTGCTTTTTGGTGGTATTTGGAAAGCTGACGGTTATTACTGTAGTTAAGTACATAATTCATAATTAACGCTGTTACACCATCATCGCGAGCATCTGGCGGAACATAACCTGTAAAATTAGGTACCATCGCAATTTGTGGGATAGACAAATTGATAGTCAAGGTTTGCACATCAAAAGTGACCGAAGCATCAGTAATATAGTCAGATAAGTTAGTAATCTCGGTGGTTTCAGCTAAGCCCCTTAAACTTGGCACTGCAGAGGTATTAATACCGAGTTTTTGCAATTGCTCAATAGTAAAAACGGGAGAAACTTTATCACCATCAGCTTTAGTAAATGGGATACTCAACTCCCCTGAAGGGATCATATTAACGTTGATGGTGACGTCATAAGTACCAGGTGTTAGGGTATTGTTTTGTACGAAATCGTTTAAATTGATTTGATTGATATCAATACCACTACCATGCATTAACAGGCCGGGATCGAAATAAGATTCGGCGTGTGCAAAAGCAGGAGTCATTGCATAACAACATGCAAAAACTTCTAATGCTATTATTTTAAATTTCATCCCTTTCACAGCATCACCATTCATCGTCAATCGTTATAGTTAATAATATTTCAACTGAAATTTAATTTGAGGACTCTTTATCTAATTCCATCAAATATTCATCCGTGAATCGCCACTCGATCTTTCCAACTTTATTGTTTGGTAGCGTGACTTCCTTTGTTGAAAAAGGTGTCAATGTTATTTCTCTTTCGCCATTTTTAATTTCATGCCCTGCAACTTTTAAATAATCAAATGTTAAATAAAAAGGTGTTGGGTTTTCTATTGTTAATACACTGCTATTTTGAGTTAGTTTAACTTTTTTAGCTAAGTCACCCGTTTTTAAATTTTGAATTTCTTTTGGACGGTACAGTAGTTTAAAGTAGAAATTAGGGATAACATTTAACTGAATACTATTTTCTTCTTTTGATTTTTCTTCACTAGGAATGCCCCTGATTCCAATCCAAAAGAGACTTTCTCTATCTTTTGGCATATTAACGCCATTAATATCAATACCTGTACGCCTTATATTCCATGAAGTTTGGGATCCTGGCCCCATATTTTTTAATGGTGGTAAGATAATAAAAGGAACTATTTCAGTCTCTTTTTTTTCTTTTGGTAGTAACGTTTCTTTATCAACGTTTGCTATCCAGGCTTCCATTAAATAACTTTTGTCGTTTCCATTCAGTATCTCGATACTGATACCACTTTTATTACTTTCGTTATAGACGTATCTTTTAAGCAGAAAATCAAAGCCTGTAGGCGATTTTGCTAATACGGCTACTGGCAAGCAAACAGACAAAAGAAAAAATATTAGTAATTTATTTTTTATCATTATTTAGTTCCACCTAATATTACTGGCTGTAGTGGGGTTTCCCCTCCGTAGTCATTAATCATGTCCCATTCTAATTTCGATACTTTTTTATTTGCTGGTATCTCAATTGTAGAAAAAGGGGCGACCATAGGTGCTCTATCACTGTTATATGACTCATTGTCCATTTTGATATTAACTAACGTAAAATGATAAGGAGATGGGTTGTTGATAATAATTTTATTCCCAGACTGCTTAGCTGTTAGTTCATTAATATAGTTTTTTACATTACCTTTAATGCCAGTTGGACGGTAAAACATTTTTATGACTATCTTTGTAGATAAATTAAATTTTGTATTTATTTGATTATTTTGATCATTATTTTTTTTGTTGTCTCAGGTATAAAATTAACCATCAAATAAAATAACGACTCTCTATCTTGTGGTAGTTCATTCAATCCCTTTGGCAGGATTTTTAATGCATTATTAGAGTTTTCATTTAATGTTACGATTGGTGGTATTACCGTAAAATTATGGCTTGGTTCGTTTTCTGAACTTAAGTCAGAAAAAACTAAGCTTTGAATCAGGTATTTTTTATTTGCTGTGTTATAAGCGCTTACACTTTGACTTTTATCATCTTGAGTAAATATAACTCTTGAGTGATCTAGTGAAACAGCAGCAACAGAACTTTGGGTAATAAAAAAAATTCCCAGTAAAGCTTTTACCATCTTCTTCATGTAAATTTCCGCTTTATTATTAATCGGCGTAATAACCAATAGTTAATGTTGCAGAGAAATCACCTTCATTAGGTTCACAATTATCTACTACACAACGTAACTTAGCATTGATGTTTTTCGTTGCGCTGGTGCTTTCAATATTCTCCCAGATAACTGATGCTGGACTGGGTTTACCCAAAGGGTTTCCGTTAATATTGATAACACGATTTCCATCTAATAATTGAACCCCAATAACACCGTTTGGATCATCATTGAAAAAATTATTACTTCCGTTCAATGTATTACCTGATGACAGATAAACCAGTGCCGTACTTTGCGATTGGTTGTTACAGTTTTTCAAACCAATGGTAAAGCTTTTGGTTACGCTATCATTTTTAATTTCTGTTACGGTGGTGATACCTGCTTGATTACCCAGTAATATTTCAGAAGGAACATCAATATCACAAGTTTTAGCTAAAAATAAAACAGAGAATTCATATCTAACCATGTAATCATCAGCCGCTATTGCAGGGAAATACATGAAAAACATTAAAAAAGTGATTAATACTTGTTCTATTTTTTTCATGACACCTAATCCTGATAAAATTCAAAAATCACGGCAGCGTTAGAATCACCTGGTTTTACACCATTTTCGCGTTTTACTAGACTTACTCGGTAATTAACTTCAACTGAGTCACTGGTTGTGGATGGAAAAGTAGCAACACCTTCTTCATTCACTTCCTTACAAGTTTGGTTGCTTTTGTTACATGATTCAAGTAAAAAACCCGTTTTAGTTGTATCATTTGATCCGTAAAACATTCCATTGCTAAATAGTGTTGAAGCAGCTGATTTTGATTTTACTTTTATATTCTTCTCAGTATTAGCAGGGAAGTTTTTACAAATAATGGTGTAAGAGAAATTTTCAGTTAAAATCGGTTTTTTAATTGGTTGCCCATCAACCTCTGATGCAATAAGGACTCCAATTTTATTAAAGTCGATAGTTTTATTTAAATCACTGTTATCGTCGAATTCGCAAGTTCCTTTTGTAATCCGGGTTTTGAACTGTATTTGTCCGTTTTGGGCAACAAGTTGACTTGAAAATAGGATAACACATAGAGCGAGTACTATTTTACTGAACCGTCCCATGGTATTCATTATATCCTCCAAGATCATTGATAACAGCCCATTTCACTGCTCCATTCTTTATTTGGCTTGGATAGCTTATTTCAGAGAATGGGGCCAACACATTATTTTGTTTATTGAGTTTGATGCTTTTATTGTTAACAAATAATCCAGCTAAATTGACGTAGTAAGGTGAATCATTAATTAACTTAATACCGTTTGCAGTACTTTTTGTTTTTATATTTTTAAAAGCTGTTTCTTGTGGCATCGATAAATTTGTTGGGCGATAGAAAACCTTAATGACATTTTCTAAGCCGACTTTCACACCATCATTTTCGTTTAATTCGGGTACATTACGAGAGTGAAAGTAGTACATTGACTCTCTATCTTTTGGAAACTTACTTGTAATAGCCTTAATTTTAATGATATTGCGTTGTTTCGGCGTTAATTTGAAAATTGAAGGCGTAATAACAAATAAACCTTCAGTAGCTGTTTTGCTATCTAATTGTTGTGTAATAAAATTAGCGACTAAATAAGACTTGTCATCTTCATTTCGTGCTGAAATAGAGGCTGAATTCGTTGCTTCCTCAATAACGATACGTGTTTGGCTTAAGCCAACACCCGCTTGGGTTGCAAATGAAAAAGTTAATAAGATAAAAAATAAGGATTTTAATTTTGTCATTTTTATTTCCTTTATTGCAGGCAGTAAATAAATACTGCCTGCTCAACTAGCTAATTAACAAAAGTAGTTATTAGTCGTATGCAACGCTGAAAGTTACTGGAACATTTAACGTTTGAGCGACTGCATCTTTAGTTGTTGCATATAAACCAGCAGTTACTTCAACGATATAGTCGTTCTCACCTAAAATTTTCAGGTTATTGATAGTAGTTTCTGCATTAGGTGTTAACTCAGTTGTACCTGCTTTTAATTTAACACCAACTTGTGATGCTTGAGCATCTGCAAACATATCAGAGTGACCTGTTAAAGCTTCACCTGTTGCTAGAATTGAAACTTCTGTTGCAGTAGTGTCATCAGAATAAGTTTTAGTACATTTGTTTAATACTAAGTTGAAGTTTGATTCTGCTAATGCTTTGTTGATATCAGTAATTTTTTCAATTGAGTGCGTACCTAAATTAACTAAAGATTTAGATGCGCTGATATCACATGTTGCAGCAACTAAACGAGCATTGAAGTTTACTGTTGCGTCTTGTGCAGCAAAAGCTTGTGAAGAAAGAGTTGCAACGGTTAAAGCACCGATGAAAGCAAGTTTATTTAATTTCATAATAATCATTCCTAAGTATGTGAGATAGATAATTTAAAAATTTAAAGTTTCTTGTATCTAATTTTTAGAGATATCAATTAAGCTTTTATTTGCTTTAATAGCATTAAATCTTGCTATTTTTTTTTGATTTGAAAATTATAAATATTTAAATTTATTTTCCATCTCATTTAAATAGACAGTATTTATTTCGGCTTAATTTAAAGTTTGTTTTTTTCTGAGTATTTGCGAACTCTTGCTCGCTGACTACGGGGTTAATATTAGTTGTACTCATTATTGTTGTCAAACTAGGTGAAAATAATTTTATAGTGCTTTTTAATAGTTTTCTAAATGTTATTTTTGTTTTATTTCAATGCATTGTAATTTTATTCATTTTCTTAAGTTAAATTTCATTGTCCTTATTGGGTTTTTGTTCTGAAAAATGTCCATTTTGGTTGTTAATAAAGACTATGAATCTGATATTAACAATTATTCATAATTTGCCTCTCTTTTTTACGCTTATCATGCGTATAGGTAAGGGATGTTACTAATGAATAATGGATGTTAGAAACATTTAGTTTTAAGCTGGTATTTTTATAAATATTCATTATTTTTCTTTTTTTTAATTATATTGGTTAATTTTTTAGGTTTAAATACTTAGGAGGATTCTCATTTAAGATAAAATATATAAGAGATAAAAGTTATCATATTCTTGAGATTATTCTTATTATATTTATCTATTCCTCTTTTTTTCTTAGTTTCATTCGTGGTGTGATTCTGTATATTGGTATTTTCGTCCCAATAAAATAAGGAAAGTGCATGAGTCAACTTATCATTCCTGATGTTGCTCTAGTTGATAACAGTGAGCAACGAACACCATTGGTTTTAGTATTAGATTGTTCTGGCAGTATGTACGGCGAGCCGATAAATGAATTAAATGCAGGTTTACAGATACTCGAAAAAGAATTGAAGGATGATGTTATTGCGGCAAAGCGGGTTAGGATCCTTGTTATTCAATATGGTGGAAACGACCAATGTTCGATTATTGGTGATTGGTGTGATGCCATGGATTTTACTGCACCTATATTAGAAGCGAATGGGACAACACCAACAGGGCAAGCTGTTATGGTGGCGTTAGATGAAATAGAAGCTGAAAAACAACGTTTTCGCCAAGCGGGCGTCGCTTATACCCGTCCTTGGTTATTTTTAATGTCAGATGGTGCTCCTACAGATTTATGGGAAGAATCGGCACAAGTTTGTCGCCAAGCGCAAAAAGATCAAAAAGTGGCGATGTTCCCTATTATGGTTGATGGGGCAAGTGCGCAAGTTATGGGGGAGTTCAGTATTGCAGGCTTGAATGGCGTGAAAAAGCTAAAAGGATTGCAATTTAAAGAACTCTTTTTGTGGTTGAGTGCGAGTATGCAAGTGGTTTCCCAATCGACACCAGGTGGGCAAGCTCAACTCCCTTCAACGGATAGCTGGTCTACAGTGTCGGTATAACGTATGAGTTGGTCAATTTATTGCGCATCAGTTCAAGGGCACTCTCATCGGGAAAATAACCAGCCTTGTCAAGATGCATGGTCTGTGGAGCATACCACAAATGGCTTAGCGGCTTGTGTATGTGATGGCGCAGGGTCTGCTCGTTATAGTGAGATTGGTTCACGTTATGTTTCAAGGTTATTTGTTCAGCGAATTTCTGAATTTGGTCATGTTGACTATTTAAGTGTTGAAGAAATACAACCTGTTATTCTTCGTACACTGAGTGCTATTCGTGAACAATTGGTTTCCCTTGCAAATGATAAGCAGGGTGAGTTAAAGGATTTTGCTTGCACGCTTGTCGCTGCATGGGTTGGCAAACGCCAAGGCTTTCTTTTTCATTTAGGCGATGGGGTAGCCATCGCTTCTTACCAACAAAATGGGCGTCTTATTGATAAGGTTTCCGTGCCAGAAAATGGGGAGTATGCCAATCAAACGTGGTTTTTAACCTCAAGTGATTGGCAGGAACACTTACGTATTACGCCTATCGTTACAAAAATAGAGCGGATCATTTTAATGTCTGATGGCGTACAACCCTTTGCTATGAATAAACAATGTGACGCGCTTTATCTCCCTTTTATTGAGCCTGTCACTCGTTTTTTACAGCAAAATGATGAGCAAACGGGAAGTGAAGCACTAAAAGGGACGCTTGATGACCCTCGCACTTATTCAATCACTGGGGATGATAAAACCTTATTTGTAGCATTTAGGGAAATGTAATGGCGGTGGTTAATAAGATAAAACTTGTCGATGGGCAAGGGCAAGTTATCCAGCTGGGTAAATTAATTAAAAGCGGTGGGGCGGGCAGTGTTTATCATATTGCATCAGCGAAGGGGCAAGTCGCTAAGCTTTACCACGATAAAATTGATAAAGCGTTATATCGTCGAAAGACATCAGCAATGTTAGCATTAAAGCCGAGTTTACCGCCGATTACTGATACTGCAATTCCCGTCGTTCAGTTGGCATGGCCAATCAGCCAGTTATTTAACCAGAAAAAACAGTTTGTTGGTTTCGTTATGCCTGAGCTGGATGTGAGAGCATCCATTGAGCTTGAATATATTTTGCAAGAAAGGCAGGCGAGGGAAAATAATTTACCCGTTGGATTGGGGGCTAAAATTCAACTCGCAACCAATTTGGCAATATTGGTTGAGGCGATTCATCAACAAAACCACTTTATCATTGACATGAAACCCGTGAATTTGCGTTTTTATCGGGAAAGCTTATATGTATCAATGTTAGATTGTGATGGCTTTAGTATTCAAGGGGAAAAAGAACGTTTTGCCGCAGGTCAATTTACGGTCGATTACCTTGCCCCTGAATTTCAACACGCCAAAAGTGTTCCTCAATCTCAAGAATCCCAGCAAGACCGATTTTCTTTGGCCGTGATTTTATTTCAATTATTGAATTTTGGCATTCATCCATTTTCTGGTCGACCTTTGCATAATCAAGTGCCAAATGATTTACCCAGCCGAATTGCAGGAAAATATTATGCCTATGGGGTAAAGGCGCATCAAGGGATAAGCCCTGTGCCAACCAGTGGACATACTTTCTTACCTAATGATATTCGCCAATTATTTGATAAAGCGTTTAGTGGCTCTCCAGCGCAAAGGCCAAGTGCAGCCGAGTGGGTACAGTGTTTACGCACTTATGCACTGCGTAGCCAGAAAAAGATGGTGGTATGTAGCAAAAATAAAGAACATCAATATTTTGTTGGATTGAAATGTGCTGCCTGTGAACGGGTTAAGCAATTAAAAGTTGCCAGTGAAGCATTACAAAAAACACGGCAGCAAAAAAATGTGTATAAAACACAAGTTAGGGGGCAAACGCAAACTCGTCGAGTTGTTCGTCCTCAACCTGCACCGCCAATTACCTTTACACCACCAGCGTGGTTTACGGCGATTAAAAAGGTACATATTTACACATTTTTTGCTATCGCTGTTCCCTTATTGATGGCGTTTATTATTAGTAGCATTACTCAAAACATGAAACCCGAAACATTATCACCTGCGACTTTTTATCAACATTGGGCGCAGGAAAATTTAGGGGCTGATATGGCTCTGAGTCTTATTACTTTAGTCAGCATATTGGGACTGGGCTTATTTTTCTGGTTGGGGCTCTTTTTACCCATCAAATCGATTTTGACCAAAAAGCCATAAGGAAGGATGACGTTGAAAATAAAACTGAGCCCACTTCTTTTATTACCTTTGGTCTTGTTGTTTGCTGTGCCTGCATTGCCTTTTTTCTTTAGCTATGGTGTGTTTATTGCGTTATTTGAACTCGGTGAATTAATTTGGCCGAGTGCTTTGAATGTCAGTGATAACTTATTCCTGACAGTGATGTGGTTATTTGGATTGACGTTTATTATTGCATTGTCGATAGGTGCTGTTCGCTTTCAAGCGAGGCAATATTGGCGGGCAGCTATTATTACATTGGCAGTATTTAGCGTTATTACACTTTTAAATATTCCGTTAAGTTCGGAATCAAACCAACGTTGGCGGGCACAAACACTCATTGAACAGCGTGATTGGCAATTATTCCAGAATGAACAAAACACGGCTGTGAGTGGTGTGTTATCAGGAATTATTTATAACCATGAAGCTAACACTGAAGTTGAAGCGCGATACCATGAATTGCAAGCGCGTATTGATAAGATGGATAAGCTTGCAGAATTAGAGCCACAAAGCGCAGCAATGCGTGCAATATGGCAACCCTTATTGCAAACAAATGCGCCAGTTTCAAACGACGAAATTTTTCAATTACAAAATGCGAGCCAATATTTGCCGCAAGATGGGGCGCTTGCTTTCGCCGTTGGTTTGCTTACATTACGCAAAACTGAGACCGCAGAAGATAGCCTTATTTTCTTTATTCGTGCTATTGCTGCGCAGCCGAATAACACCACTTATTGGAAAGGTTTGGGGCTCGCATATAGCTTGATAAAAAGCCAAGTCGATAATAGCGATGCGAATTTAAAGAATGCGTATGCTGCACTTATTTTTGCACAATATCTGAGTCTCAGTGATAAATGGTCAGAATCCCCCTCTGAATTATTTGATACGCAAAGCGCCGCAATATTTGCAAAAGAAATTCAACATCTTTCTACAGTGGAACGCCAAAACTTTTTTATCTTGCAGGCAAGGAGCAATATACAGGTATTAGATTGGTTCAGAGAAACCGTGGATGAACAAACACAAGTATTGGCAAAACAACCATTATCAATTAAAGGAATATATGGGGTTGTAGAGCTTGCGACGTACTATGATCGAAGTGACCCTCGTTACCCTGGGAAAATAACGATTAATACAGAGGGAACTGCAATTGTGCCTAGCTCTGTTAATGACGTTCGTTACCTTTCGATTAAATATGACATCGATAATGTTACCGCAACTGTTGCGGTAGATGTGAATGAAGAAGGTGTTCCTGCGTTCACGTTAATCGATACCACCAGTGGTGTAAAAAATTATGATATCGCAGCAGAATATGCAGTGAGTCAATTACGATTTGAGCCGACAAAGCAGCCAGCTCGCCACCTAGTCACTGTTAGCTTTAAAAGTACGGTGAAAAGCCTGGATGATTATGCGCAAGAAGTTGGGCTTTTAGTGGAGAGCGCCAGTAAGGCTTTAGCAAGGCATAATGAAAAATCGTTCGGATATGTGATCAAAAGACTCGTGAGTTATGTGAATAATACAGTCCCCGCTAAATATACACGCAGCGCTGGTTCATCTTATGAATATTACCAGCAGCAGCAGGAGATCTCAAAAGAGATACGCGCAACATTGCGACAAGCGGATAGCCGTTCTAAATCCAACGGTGAAGCGTGGGAAAGTAACACGCAAAGAGTTCGTTCATTATTACTAAAGTACCCAAATAACATTGAAGTGCTGAGTACAACGGCAAGAATGGAATTAATGCATTTCAATGCGGCGCGCACGTTATTAACCGAAAATAAAGCATCTGCCATAAAAGATGGCTTTGTTGATGATGAGCAACATTGGCGTAATTTACTGTTGAGTGCACGGGCACACTACCTACAAATTATCACCATTAACCCAAACCGCATTGACGCCTGGTTTGCTTGGGGGGTGACGATGATAGATGAAGACCCTGAGTTGGCGGCAGGTGCATTTGCATTAATGCATTATAATGCGGGTAATAGCCTAGATCAGCGTTTGATGGTGGCGCAATCTCGTTTCTTTTTATTTGGTTTGCCTGATGAAACCAAAGCGCGGGTGAATATTATTAATGCGCGTATGGCACTGCTGTATAGTAAAAGTGAATTGCCTGCATCAGCTACAGAGCAGGAACGTCAAGAGCTTGAAGAACAAAAGGCGTTGGCTCAACAAGTGATGCCTGCGGCAGTACCTTTTGTTTCATCCCCCCGCATTTCGCCTATGAGAAATGAAAACCTGACTGACAGAGTGATAGTAAATGTAGATGCTTCGGCTTTTGGTATTCAAGAAAAAACATTGAAACTTCCTATTATCTCAACCGAATTTGTGGGGAATAAGCAAGGTGAAGCAATTTTGAAAATTGATGTACCAAAAGGGGGCGTGCCAAGCTCTATCATGTTACAGCAGAGTAGTGGTGTGGATTATTTTGATGATGATTTAATTTCAGTTGCCTATCAGTGGCGGTTTAATTCAGCGTCTCAAAATAAAGTGTTATTAATTCCAGTGACTTTTAACCAATCCAGCGATGCTTCGCTAAATTATAAGCCATAAAGGAATAAGGAATAGGATGAACCGATCTAAAATTGCTGTGTTACTTGCCTTATTTGGCTCTGCACCTTTGTTTGCACAAAATCTGGATCAACAGTACAGCCTATGGGTGGATGACCAAAAAAGCCAAATTCGTTGCTTTGAAGCCAAATCGCCTTTTCAATATTGTTTACAACAATCAGAAGATGGCAAGTTAATTGTTGCGGATAAACATAATCAAGAAGTTTATCAAATTTACTATTTTGATAATTGGCCTGACGAAGCCCAAGAGGGGGTTTATCGTATTCGAAAGGGAAATAAAATTGGTTTTGCAGATGCTGTAACAGGGAAGGTGGTTATTGAGGCAACATATGATTGCGCCTATCCCTTTGAAGACGGCAAAGCTAAAGTTGGGGTAGGGTGTAAAACGCAAACAGATGGTGAACACAGCTGGTGGGTTGGCGGGGATTGGACAACAATCACACTACCCTAAGGGGACTAAGTACTTAGATACGCTTTTTCCGGGTATCTAAGACGTTTTTTACGATTTTTATGATATTTATTTACAATTAATTCGATTTTAACCATATTATTTATATTACTTAACTTATTGAAAAACAGTTGTTATTGTTATGTAGATCACAGTTTTCATCCTGTTAAACCTTCCTTAAAACCATTCACGGCAAAATTCAAACCGCTTAATTCTGTATGGCACCGCTTAGTGTAACTTTAGTCATTTGCAGAGTGTAATTTCTTACCATAGACACCATGGCAGAGCTCAAAATTTTCGATTTAATACAGTTCAACCACTGCCAATTAAAAAACCATCAATGACAAGCAGCACTATGATGTTGTTAGCGTGATGGTAAATACAAAATCAAAGGCATGTTCGTTTTACCTCAGAAGGGTGTTCTATGAACAAAAATGGTATTTTAAAGCACGTTCCGTGGATGATCCTTGGGATCATCGGTGCAATTTGTTTAGGGGTTGTTGCGCTAAGGCGCGGCGAGCACATTAGTGCGCTATGGATAGTCGTCGCATCGGTGGCGGTTTACCTTATTGCTTATCGCTATTACAGCTTGTATATCGCGAAAAAAGTGATGAAGCTGGATGAAACCCGTGCGACTCCAGCGGTCATTAATAATGACGGTTTAAACTATGTTCCAACTAATAAAAATGTCCTATTCGGTCACCACTTTGCGGCAATCGCAGGGGCAGGGCCATTAGTTGGGCCTGTACTGGCAGCGCAAGTAGGGTATTTACCAGGTACGCTATGGTTACTGGCAGGGGTTGTATTAGCGGGTGCGGTACAAGACTTTATGGTGTTGTTTATTTCGTCTCGCCGTAATGGTGCTTCACTCGGGGAAATCGTTAAAGAAGAGTTAGGCCCAATTCCAGGAACGCTAGCACTCTTTGGCTGTTTCCTCATTATGATCATTATCCTTGCCGTATTGGCGTTGATCGTCGTAAAAGCCTTGGCAGAAAGTCCATGGGGTGTATTCACCGTGGTGTCGACGGTACCAATTGCTTTGTTTATGGGGATATACATGCGATATCTCCGACCAGGGCGTGTTGGTGAGGTTTCCGTCATCGGTATCGTGTTGCTGGTGGCATCCATTTGGTTCGGTGGCGTTATTGCTCACGACCCATACTGGGGTCCTGCACTGACATTTAAAGACACTACGATCACTTATGCGCTGGTTGGTTATGCATTTGTTTCTGCACTATTACCTGTATGGCTAATTTTAGCACCTCGTGACTATCTGGCGACTTTCTTGAAAATAGGGGTTATTGTTGGATTAGCGATTGGTATCGTTATTCTAAACCCTGAGTTAAAAATGCCAGCTGTGACGCAATTTGTTGATGGTTCAGGTCCAGTTTGGAAAGGTACGCTGTTCCCATTCCTGTTCATTACCATTGCCTGTGGTGCGGTATCTGGTTTCCACGCCTTAATTTCTTCCGGTACAACACCGAAACTGTTAGCAAACGAAAAAGATGCACGTTACATCGGTTACGGTGCAATGTTAATGGAATCTTTCGTTGCGATTATGGCATTGGTTGCTGCATCGATTATCGAACCAGGTTTATACTTTGCGATGAACACCCCACCAGCAGCATTAGGCATTACAATGCCTAACCTGCATGAATTGGGTGGCCCAGATGGCGCGGCTATTATGGCTCAACTGAAAGATGTTTCTGTTCACGCAGCGGCAACGGTCAGTTCATGGGGCTTTGTGATTTCACCTGAGCAAATCATGCAAACGGCGAAAGATATCGGCGAACCGTCTGTTCTGAACCGTGCAGGTGGTGCCCCAACATTAGCTGTTGGTATTGCATTCGTATTCCACGAAATCATGCCTGCGGCAAATATGGGCTTCTGGTATCACTTTGGTATTCTGTTTGAAGCGCTGTTTATCTTAACTGCATTGGATGCAGGAACCCGTTCTGGCCGCTTTATGCTGCAAGACTTATTGGGTAACTTCGTTCCATTCTTGAAGAAAACTGACTCACTGGTTGCAGGGATCATTGGTACGGCAGGTTGTGTTGGCTTATGGGGTTACTTACTGTATCAAGGCGTTGTTGACCCACTGGGCGGCGTTAAGAGCCTGTGGCCACTGTTCGGTATCTCGAACCAAATGTTAGCCGCAGTTGCGTTAGTCTTAAGTACGGTTGTCCTGATTAAGATGAAACGCAGTAAATACATCATGGTGACAGTATTACCTGCGGTATGGTTATTGATTTGTACCACTTGGGCGTTAGGACTGAAATTATTCAGTGATAACCCGCAGCTTGAAGGCTTCCTGTACTTAGCGAAATCTTATAAAGATAAGATTGCCGCAGGTGGTGCAGAGCTGACAGCACAAGAAATTACTAATATGAATCACATTATTATTAATAACTACACCAATGCTGGCCTGAGTATCCTATTCTTAGTGGTTGTTTACGGTATCATTTTCTATGGTATCCGCGTGGGAATGAAAGCACACAAAAACCCAGAGCGTACAGACAAAGAAACACCATATGTCCCTGTACCGAAAGAGGGCGTGAAAGTTTCATCTACACACTAGTGACCATTCGACACCATCGAGCGGCTAATGTGGCTCGATAACTGAACGGTAGCCCTACATTGTGTGTTCATGATGTAGGGCATTTGTATTTGGAGAGGCTGATGTTTGGAAACCTTGGTAAAACAGGCAAATATTTAGGGCAGGCAGCTCGTATGCTGATTGGTATTCCTGATTATGATACTTATGTTCAACATATGAGTGACAATCACCCTGATAAGCCTGTCATGACTTACAAAGAATTTTTTCGTGAAAGACAAGATGCGCGGTATGGTGGAAGTGGTAAAGGCGGATTCCGCTGCTGTTGATGCTCACAGTGAAACAATGATGCAAAGAGGATAATAATGAAACCAATTAATGTCACAATCCTAACCGGTTTTCTCGGTGCGGGTAAAACCACGCTCCTTAGCCATATTCTTCATGCAGAACATGGGCATAAAATTGCAGTCATTGAAAATGAATTTGGTGAAGTCCCCATTGATAATGCCATTATTGGTGACAGAGCCACACAAATCACTACCTTGAGTAACGGTTGTATTTGTTGTTCTCGTTCAAGCGAATTAGAAAATGCATTATTGGATTTATTAGATGGCCTCGACAGTGGCAAATTGGATTTTGACCGCCTAGTCATTGAATGTACAGGAATGGCAGATCCTGGCCCTATTACGCAGACTTTTTTTTCCCATGACGTGTTATGCGAACGATTTTTATTAGATGGCATTATTACGTTGGTGGATGCAGTTCATGCAGAGAAACAACTGAATGATTTTGCGATTGCTCAAGCCCAAATTGGCTATGCAGACCGAATTTTATTAACCAAAACCGATATCAATCCAGATACTGATGCCCTGTTAGAGCGATTGCAACGTATTAATGCCAGAGCGCCAATTTACCCAGTTATTCATGGCGACATTAACTTACAGCTTTTATTAGATATTGAAGGTTTTTTATTAGACTCGCAACTGAAGGTGAATAAACCGACTTTCCGTTTTGCACCAAAACAGCAAAATGAAGTGGAATCTATTGTCGTGGAATTCGATTATCCTGTTGAATTAATGGAAGTTTCACAGGTAATGGAAGATTTACTGCTCGGCTTTGCGGATAATTTATTGCGTTACAAAGGTATTTTATCCATCAAAGGCGAACCAAAACGTCTGTTATTCCAAGGGGTTCAGCGCCTCTATAGTGCAGACTGGGATAGAGACTGGGAAGTTGATGAACAACGCCGCAGTGTATTGGTATTTATTGGTATTGACCTACCCGAAGATATGATCCGTGAAAAATTCGCCGCCCTAGAAGTTAATTCAAAATAGAACAATTAAAAAAAGAAATTCAAAAAAAGAAATTCAAAAAAAGAAATTCAAAAAAAATTCAAAGTCATTAGAGGCGTAGCAAGACGGCAAAAGAAATAATCCCTAGGAGCATACACAAGTATGTGACTAGGGTTGGTGAATGCAGCCAACAACGCTACGGCGTTAAGGACGAAGAATTAGCGGCGTAGCAAGGCGGCAAAAGAGCCAAGCCCTAGAAGCATACACCATATGTGACTAGGGTTGGTGAATGCAGCCAACAACGCTACGGACGAGCTTTTGACGCCATAATCTCAATAATCTGCACATCAGTATGCCTCATTGACCCTGCTGCTAATGCACACAAATTAGCAATCGACTGGTCAACATCATCCGACACAATACCGTCAGATCCTCTCACACAGCTATTATCTAAGGCCATGAGGACAGCTTTATAGGCTGCACTGGCGCTGGTGGAGACTTTCATTGCACAACTGTTTGATGCACCATCACAAATCATCCCGCTGACATCACCAATCATGCTGGAAATCGCCATTGCGACGACTTCATAGCGTGATTCCAATAGCCATGCAATCCCAGCCGCTGCACCCATAGCAGCGGTTGTTGCCGCACACAGTGCAGATAACGCAGGTAACTGATTATGAATATAAATAGCCATTAGGTGGGATAACATCAACGCGCGAGCCAACTGTTCTTCAGAGGATTGTAAATAGTCTGCAGTTACCACAACAGGCATGGTTGCGGCAATACCTTGGTTACCTGAGCCAGAGTTGCTCATTGCAGGTAAAACCGCGCCGCCCATACGGGCATCGGATGCGGCAGAGGTGCGGATCATAATTTCGGACATTAAGTCTTTCGATAACAAACCGCGATCACGCTGAGTTTGCAACGTTTTCCCAATATGTAGGCCATAGACATTACGCAGACCTTCTTGGGAAAGGGCTTCATTTAGCTGGGCGGCTTCTAAAATAAAACGGATATCGTCTAATGGGGCTTCAGTTGCAAATTGGTAGACGGCCTTTGCGGTAACGGGCGGTAAAGGGATATCTGCTGCACAATCAACAGGAAGATCCTCTAGGGGTTTTCTTGATAAGGTATCAAACACAGTTTCATTGTTATGGCTTATCTTCACAATATTGGTATGTGAACCCGTGATAATCACAGTCGCTGAGCCTGTTTGGGTATGTACCGTCGCTTCGGAATAGATAACGTCTTCGCAAGGGTGTTTGATATCAACAGTCACTAGTCCTTGTGCTAACATAGTTTTACTCAATGCAATGGCATCGGCCGAAGCAGATTTTAGAACCTCTAAACCCGCATCCGCATCGCCGCCAACCGCACCTAAAGCGGCAGCGATAGGTAACCCTACCATGCCTGTACCTGGCACCGTGACACCCATACCATTTTTCATCAGGTTGGGGGAGACAAAGGCACAAACGCGAGTGATGTCACCGTCAAGGAAGGACGCTGCTTTTGCTGCAGCGTAAGCCAGTGAAATTGGCTCGGTACAACCTAAAGCTGGCTTAACTTCTTGTTTTACCGCATTGATAAAATATTGCCAAAGTAATGGTTGTGATTGCGCATACATGGCAGCTTCCCTTAATGAAATCTTCTTTGATTTTATTATTTTAAACAACCTGTTGGAGAAAAACTTCACTATGTTCGGGGATATATTGGGGAGAGGGAGAAAAAAAATCTCCAAATGTTGAGATAAAAATAAAATATTTTTAAATTTGAGCTTTGTCACAAAAATCCTGCCTATAAAACAGGGCAGGACATTGTGATTGTTTTACCGATTAACTCTCTACATCAAGGCGTTTACTTTGCCATTTCCGTGAGCGCCAGCGCCATGCATTAGTTAAGCCACGTAGCCATTCATCGGCAAAGAAGCCGAGCCAAATTCCCAGCAAGCCCATTTCCATTTTTATCCCTAAAAAATAGCCGAGTGGAATCGCCACTCCCCACATAAAGATAATGGCAGTACATAATGGGAAGCGCGCATCCCCAGAGGCACGTAACGCATTCACCATGACAATATTAATGGTGCGCCCTGGCTCTAAAAATACTGAGAGTAAAAATAAGGGTAATAAGAGATCGATAATACCTTGGTCATCGGTAATGTTGTTTAGAATAGGATCGCGAAGTAACCAGAAAGCAATAACAACACCGATAGTGACATAAAAGCCCATTTTTAGACTCTTGATACCGCGAATATAGGCATCTTGGAAGCGTTTTGCGCCAACCAGATGACCCACCATGATCTCATTACCTATACTGACAGAAATACCAAACAGCATGATAAATAAAGATAATTGGAAATAAAGCGTTTGCGCAGCGAGGGAAGTTTCTCCCATTAACCCAATAAAGGCAGATGCTGTCATAAAATGTAAAATCCACACAAGGTTTTCCCCCGCTGAAGGTAAACCGATATGCAAAATTTTACCGAGCATCTTACGTGACCAATGAATGAGCATCATTGGGACAAACTTTATTCGTAACCCATAGAATAATAAGCAGAAAAGTAAGATGACAGCAACAATACGTCCGACTACGGTTGACCATGCCACACCTTCTAAACCATATTGTGGCAAGCCAAAGAAACCATAAAGTACAATGATATTACCAACAACAGTAATCAGGTTGGCAATCAATGTTACCCACATGGCAGGCTGTGCTTTGCCATAAACCCGTAAACATGCCGCTAAAATAATGGAAATTGCTTCAGGAATTAAACAAATCCCTAAAATACGTAAATAAGTATAACCATCCGCCATTAAATGGGATGGCATATTCATGATTTTTAGGATGGTATAGCCAAAGAATACCGCGACTAATGCACTGGAAAAACCCAGAATAAAGTTAAAGGCGATGGAGATGTGAATCGCTTGGCTGGCTTTTTCACGGCGGCCTGCCCCTAAATATTGTGCGATAACCACACTGCATCCCACACTAATAAAGTTAAAAATAGTGATAAAAAGATCAAAGACTTGGTTACCCACCCCCATTGCAGCAAGGTAAGCCGTCGATACATGGCTAACCATGTAAGTATTAATTAATAATGTGGCCAAATGCAGAAAAATATCGATAAAAATTGGCCAACTGAGCGAAAAGAGTGACCGCTCAGTCACATCAGACTGATGCATTGAGAACCTTTATATATTTATGAGAATTAAGAATAGTCGTTTGAACTGGGAATTCTACATGGAATTCATTAATGAAAATAGGGTTAAAATGCCCCCAATTTCGTAAAGTGAATGTTTTGTTTACTTTTAATTAATCTGTTAGATTTAATTTCGCTATAAATTAATTAATAAGCAACATCAGAACTGTATAGGAGTAAAAATGACAAAAATTAAAGCAGCAATAGTGGGATATGGCAATATTGGCCATTATGCGCTAGAAGCTGTTCTGGCCGCTGATGATTTTGAGCTTGTTGGTATCGTTCGTCGCAATACACAAGATATCCCTGCTGAACTTGCCTCGTATAAAGTCGTCGATGATATTGAAAAACTAGGGAAAGTGGATGTTGCGCTCCTGTGCTCACCAACCCGTGCAATCGGGCCACTTGCGGTAAAAATTTTAGCATTAGGCATCAATACTGTTGATAGCTTTGATGTGCATTCAGACATTGTGGCGCTGAAAAGAAGCCTCGATGATGTTGCCAAGCAGCATAATAGCGTCGCCGTTGTCTCAGCTGGCTGGGATCCAGGTTCTGACTCTATCATGCGTACTTTAATGTTAGCCATGGCGCCAAAAGGGGTGACTTACACCAATTTTGGACCAGGTATGAGCATGGGGCACAGTGTTGCGGCAAAAGCGATTGATGGCGTGAAAGATGCGTTATCGGTAACGATTCCATTAGGAACTGGGGTACATCGCCGTATGGTGTACATTGAATTAGACGCAGGCGCAAAATTTGATGATGTTGCTCAAGCGATTAAAGCGGATAGCTATTTTGCCTCTGATGAAACCCATATTCGCCAGGTCGATAGCATTGACGCATTAAAAGACGTTGGGCACGGTGTACACATGACGCACAAAGGCGTTTCGGGTGCTACACACAACCAATTGTTCGAATATTCAATGCGTATCAATAACCCTGCATTAACATCACAATTTATGGTTTCAGCTGCGCGCGCTTCAATGAAGCAGGCGGCGGGTGCTTATACTGTAATTGAAATCCCACCGGTGAATTTCCTGCAAGGTGATTTAGACACATTGATTGCCAAACTCGTCTAATTACGCTTCTATTTGTGGCATGAAACGTTAAGTTCATGCCATCTTGCTGATGTTTTTTACACTTTATCTTGGTTGTACTTTGTCATTCGGATTTTGGCCACTATTTATTTTTTGCGTTATCAAGTAGCTTATTCAGAAAGTAAAATTGATAATCTGGAGTGAGATCATGGTTAAGCCGTCAGGGAATGAGCAATTAAAAACAGGAAAAAATAAAAATCAAGGTTTCTTCCCAAAACAACCCTCAGTAAAAAGTGTGAAAGAAAGCTCGCACTCTTTTAGCCTTATTCGTGCTTTTTCTAAAATAATTAATTACGGTTTTTCCCTTTTCTATGTTGGGTTTATTTTATCCGTTTGGTTCTTTCCTGAGTACTACACTGTGGAAATTATTTATAACCTGACCATTATTCTAATTTTTGAATTTATTTTGATTCACTCTGGCGTCTTTATGGCGGTATTTCGTGATTGGCGAATATTAACCTTATTTGCGCTTTTCTATGGCTTATTTGCATTGGTAATTAATATGTCAGTATTAGGGGATTCACCCTTGATACTTTATTTATATAGTGCGACAGTCGCGAACCGGATGCTATTTGGTTTAACCAGCCGTAGCGAACAAGAACGCAATGAAAATATGGGCTATTCGGCGCTAATGGCGCTCAATTTTATGTTTTGTATTTTTCTCGTATTAATTTTATCTTTCCTTGTGCCTTATGGTGGGTTAACACCTGAGTATTTGCGGTCTATTGGTTATTACGCCAGTATTTCCACGGGAGGAGAGTTTCCTGACAAACCTCATGTCGCTTTTGCGTTTGGAGTGCTCTACTTTGGGTTACCCATTTTTATGGCCTGTTTAATGAATTTCTTGTGTAAAGGTCACTCTATTTACCGAGAAAAAGGAAAGTAAGTTCGTGGCAAGGAAGATAAGAAACAAAAAAAATACCAATAAGCATTCATCATCATTCTCAGTAAAAGGGAAGCGCCATTTTATTGCATCAGGTAAACCTCAAGGTGTTATGCACTTTCTACCTTCTCTGGTGGATCACGGCTTAACTATTTTTTATATCGGTTTTTTATTGTCTTTGTGGTTTTCCCCTGATTGGTCAGGTGTTGAAGTGGTTTACAATATGGTATTGATACTGTTGTTTGAGTTTATTCTAGTGCATATGGGCACAATGATGGCAGTACTTCAGCGTGGTTTTTTCTTTATTTTTGTGGCCGCTATTTTAGGTGGCGTGGCTTATATTTTTCATACTACGCAAATTAATTCTTCCGCCATTCTTTATATTTACGCGGCTACGTTAATAAACCGAATTATTATTGGGCGTCAGCAAGGGAATGAGTTTGATAATTTTAATGTCTTCGATGAAGGGATTGCTAAATTACGTCATTATGTTGCGTGTTTTATTATTGCTGTATTTTTAACGCATTATTTGCCTGAAGGGGGGCTTACGGATCAATACCTTGAAGATAATAACTATTATGGCATGTTAAAAATGACAGGGATGACGGAAAAACCGCTTATGATTATTCAATTCGGTGTTTTGTATTATTCAACATCGCTACTTTGGGTTTTGTGGCGTTTTTTAAACCCAAAAAAGAGATAAAAAAAGCGCCTATCGAAATAGGCGCCTGGTGTTGGCAAAAAATAAAAAAATTAACGTGTTATTGATTTAAATTGCTGTGTAGTCTTTGTTAGTGCGACTTCGGTAGGTAAACGCTCCATTGAACTTGCACCATAAAAACCATGGCAGTCAGGGCAGTTTGCTAAAATATACTCGGCATCTTCAGGTGTTGCGATAGGGCCGCCGTGGCAAAGGACAATGACATCATCACGCACCGCTTTAGCTGCTTTTGCCCATTCATTGATAAGAGGTACACAGTCTTTGAGCGTTAGCGCTGTTTCGGCACCAATATTCCCACCTGTTGTTAACCCCATATGTGGCACAATGATATCCGCACCTGCTTTGGTCATTTCAACAGCATCATCAGCACTAAAAACATACGGAGTGGTCAATAAATCTTTTTCGTGTGCCATGCGGATCATATCTACTTCTAGGCCATAGCCCATTCCCGTCTCTTCCAAATTAGCGCGGAAATTACCATCAATCAGGCCAACGGTCGGGAAGTTTTGCACGCCCGCAAAGCCTGTCGCTTTGATGTCATCTAAAAATTTATCAAACTGGCAAAATGGGTCAGTACCGTTAACACCTGCAAGAACAGGAGTGTGCTTAACAACAGGCAAGACTTCTTTTGCCATGTCCATAACGATTTCATTGGCATTGCCATAAGCGAGCAAGCCTGCAAGTGAACCACGACCCGCCATGCGGTAACGGCCTGAGTTGTAGATAACGATTAAGTCAATGCCACCAGCTTCTTCACATTTTGCGGATAAACCTGTACCTGCACCACCGCCGATAATTGGTTCTCCACGAGCAATCATTTCTCTGAATTTTTTCAATAACTCTGCGCGGTTATGTTTCATATTAACCTCTATTATTTGTTCAAAATTTCCTGGTGTAGCTGAATAACCTGTTCACAAAAATCTTGGGAATTTATGTGGTGAGGACTCAAAATAAGCTGTCTTTTTTCTGTTATTATCAAATTTTCTTTCAGTGCATCGATAAACGCTTGGTCCGCAATAGGATCCCAGAACGGTGCACCTTCGGTATCTAATGCGGAAAACCCTGATGTTGGAACAATAAAACGGATTTCGCCATCACAGCGATTTAATCTCTCAGCAATCCAACGACCCATTTGTTGGTTTTCTTCTTTGGTTGTTCTCATCAATGTGACTTGTGCATTGTGATGGTAAAATAAGCGGTCTTGGTATTTTTCAGGTACTGTGGTGGGGCGACCAAAATTCACCATATCCAACGCACCACAAGACATGACGCAAGGTATTTGTGTACGTTGAATGGCACCAAAACGGTCTTCATCACAGGCTAAAACGCCACCAAATAAATAGTCACACACTTCTGTTGTCGTCATATCCAGCACAGAATGCAGTAATTGACTATCAATCAGTTTTTCCATCGCTTTACCACCACTCCCCGTGGCATGAAACACGAGGCAGTCGTATTGCTCTTCTAATTGTGCGGTAAGTTGTTGAACGCAAGGTGTCGTTACGCCAAACATAGTTAGGGCGATGGCAGGTTTGATATCAATATTTTCTTCTTCTTGGTTAAACCAGACGGCACCTGCTATTTGATTTGCTGCGTTTTTTAACACTTTACGAGAAATAATATTTAATCCTGAAACATCGGTGACTGAGTACATCATCGAGATGTCACTTGCACCGATATAACCTGAGATATCCCCAGACGCCATAGTGGAGACCATTAACTTAGGAATACCAACAGGGAGCACTTGCATTGCAGGGGTGATTAATGCGGTCCCGCCCGAGCCCCCTAAACCAAGGATTGCCGCGACATCAGTTTGTGCAGCAAGGTAAAGGCTAAAAGCGTGAGCCATCGCCTCAATCGCTTTGCCACGGTCACCACAAAAAACCGCATCCACACCAAGAGGGTGAAAGCTTGCGATGGTGTGTGCGCTGACATCTGCCTCTTTTTCTAATTGCGTTGGTTGAGTGGTTAAATCAACGGTGCGAACAGCTAACCCAGCGCTTTTAATTAATTCACTGACATAAAATATTTCAGCACTTTTGGTATCCAGCGTTGTGGCAATATAGATAAAACCAGGGTGTTTTTTCATATAAAAATCCTTTCAGATTAGAGTTCGCGTTGAATTTTTCACCGTAATGAGACTATAGTATCATTTTTTGCGTTTGTAAAATGAGATTGCAGTCTCATTTTGGGTTTATTGAAGAAACAATTAGTTGATATTATGCATATCATATTGATAAAACATCAGAAATATTATTAGTGCTTTGTATCATAGGGTTGCTAAATTTGTGATAGGGATACAATATTTAATTGTATATACAGGATAGTTTGGGAGATTAAACATTTAACGGTATGTCACTGAGAAGGATAACTTATTTTTGCTTGTGTTTTCTCAGTATTATTGACTAGACTTGATGTAAGAGACAGTATTTTAAGGATAAATAAAATGCCTAAAACTAATTCGGCTCAGGGATATAAGGGAACGCGAAAACGGACTTATCTATTATTGGTAACAACGGCTTTAGATTTATTTGAAAAAGGGGCAATGCCTTCCGTTTCTGAGCTAGCACTTGAAGCGGGGGTTTCCCGTGCAACCGCTTATCGGTATTTTCCCACTCAAAGTGATTTAATCACGGCAACTGTTAATGAAAGCTTAGGGCCCATTTTAACATGGCGGCCTCAGAGTGAAAAAACGGAAGAGCGTATTGATGAACTGCTGGCCTTCGCTTTTCCAAGAATGTTTGAGCATGAAGGCGCTTTAAGAGCTGCATTACAAGCCTCATTGCAGCAATGGGCACAAGGGCGTTCTGCTCCGCAAGAGGTAAAAAATAAGCAATTCGAACGGGGAAACCGCAAAGATATTTTAACAATGGTCACAGCACCGATGAAATCGGAATATCCGCAAGAAATTATTGATAAGGTAATCAAAGCATTTTCCGTTATTTATGGCTCGGAGATTTTCTTAGTGCTAAAGGATATTTGGAAGATGGATAATGAGCAGGTCATTGAATTAGCACAATGGATGGCAAAAGCGATAATTAACCAAGCCATAACCGATAATGCTAAATGTCAAAATAAGGCTCTTTAAAGACAGATTGGGAGGCAGTAAAAATAAGGAAATCAAAAACTAATAATGGTAAAACCGCAGTGAATGATCACTATCATAATAAATAAATGAAAACTAAGGTCATCAGGCATTAATAATATGATATAAATTAAGACTATAAATAATCTTAACGGTTAATGTTGTATGATGAAATTATTTAATATGATAATTGGGATCGTTGTTTGCGCAGTGATTGGAGGGGGGCTAACTTACCTTGGTGTCCCACTTGCACTGATGTTTGGCCCAATTATCGCTGTTATCATTTTTCATCGCTTTGGCATTTCTTTTGCTATACCAAAACACACAATTTCTTTTGTTCAAGTGACATTAGGTACCTCGGTTGGTTTGATGTTTAACCAGGTTTCGCTCAATGAGGCTGATAATTTATTCTTGCTGTTATTGATGTTAGTTGTGTGCCTAGCTGTGCAATTTTCCTTTAGTTTTTTTTGGTTTTACCGCAAGGTTGGCTGGACAAAACAAGAAGCTATGTTGGGGTCTGTACCAGGGGCAATGGCTGCCATTTTGGCCTTAACTGACCATACCCACACACCACCACAGAAGATTGTTATTTCCCATACTATTCGCCTTATTATATTAATTTTATTAGCTGGGATTGTGGTTGGGAGCGATGGCGATCCGCAACCGATTATTGAGTTTCCTTCATTAACGCTGGCTGCAACAATGTGGTTATTGCTCATTGTTGTTGTTGGGGTGATTACAGGCTTGATATTGCAGCGTTTTAGAGTTCCTGCACCTTATATGCTCACATCATTAGCCGCAGCAACATTAATACAAAGTTGGGTTGATATTCCATTAAACTTCCCATTAATGCTGACTGAACTGAGTATGGTATTAATTGGGATGAATATCGGTAATCACTTTGTAGTTTTTCCGCTTTCATCATTAATTAAAAATATTTACTCCTCTGCGCAAGTTGTCGTCATCAATATTATTTTGACATTCTTGATTACGGTATTTGCAGCATGGTTAACGGGGTATGATATTTCGGTATTATTACTTGCTTGGGCGCCAGGTAGTATGGAAGCGATGACTTTTGCTGCAATTACAATGAATTTGGATGCAGGATTTGTCATGTCGAATCATATTATCCGCATGGTGATTATTCAAAGCATTCCATCTGTTGTTTTATTTTGGCAAGAACGTAGGGCTAAAAAAATGCAATAAATGTGCTTAGTAGGAGAAGAAAACATGCACTTAAATCCTTGCATGTTTTCTTGACTTAGAGCATGGGGTTATTTTACGTAGGCGAAAAGGCCAAGTGAATCCCGTGCAAGTGACTGGCATTTAAACTCTTGTGTGAGTGGTATTCCCTTCAAGTCGTTATAACTTTCTTTATTTAGCTGAGTCATTTTTTCAGAGTTGTAGTTGCTCAAATCCCATTTATTGCTTTTCGCAAAGTACACGATAGCGCGTTCAATTTCTCTATCGGGAATTTGTGAGTACCCACAGTCATATTTTAGGTAAATAAAAACAGCCGTCAGATCAGCCAGATCTTCAGCTTCGTTAGGGGCAAGAGCTCTGGCAGAATTGGTTATCCCTAACAGAGTCATTATGCATGACATCATTAATATAAATTTGCGCATTCTTTATTCTATCTGTTTTCTATGTCAAGTTACGTTAGCATAAGAATAGAATTGTTAGTCAACTATATTTTTCTTAAATCCATGTAATAAACCCACATTTATAGAGTGGTTTTATTGACCTTCCTGTAAGGGGAGGCTTTATCATACCTTCATTAAACCATGTTTTGCTTCGAAAGTGTAATTTGCCATAAATTACACTATTAATGATTATTGATTTGATAAATAAAAGGAAGGTTATCAATGCTACGTCGCGATTTTCTTAAATTAAGTGCTATCACATATGCTGCAAGTGCGCTGCCTATTTGGAGCCGCATCGCGGTCGCAGCGGGAAATTATCCTACATTAGCGATCCCCCCCTTATTGGAGCCTGATGCGCAAGGTAACATTCAGTTGGTTATTCAGAAGGGCGTATCACAATTTGTTCCTGGAAAGCAAACGACGACATGGGGTTATAATGGCAATTTATTAGGCCCTGCAATTAGCTTGAAAAATGGACAGAATGTTAATATCAATATTGTTAACCAACTGGCAGAAGACACGACAGTTCATTGGCATGGTTTAGAAATTTCAGGTGAACAAGATGGCGGCCCCCAAGCAATAATCCAACCAAACGCAAGCCGCAAAGTGAATTTTACGGTAAACCAAAGTGAAGCGACATGTTGGTTTCATCCTCATACACATGGAAAAACCGGCTATCAAGTGGCTATGGGATTAGCCGGCCTTGTATTAATTAAAGATGATAAAAGTACAAAGCATGGTTTACCAAACGATTGGGGTGTTAATGATATTCCAGTCATTTTGCAAGACAAACGGCTAAAAGATGATGGCCAAATTGATTATCAACTTGATGTGATGAGTGCAGCAGTGGGGTGGTTTGGCGATATCATGCTAACGAATGGTGCTGTTTATCCTAAACATGTTGCCCCGAAAGGTTGGATACGATTAAGGTTATTAAATGGCTGTAATGCTAGAAGTTTAAATATTTCCACCAGTGACGGACGTAAAATGTATGTCGTTGCGAGTGATAGTGGTTTATTAGCTGAGCCGATTGCGTTAACCGAGTTACCTATCTTGATGGGAGAGCGTTTTGAGGTATTAATTGATGCCTCCGATGGCCGCGCATTTGATTTGGTAACGCTACCTGTCGGGCAAATGGGAATGACGATTGCACCATTTGACCAGCCTTTGCCCGTACTGCGTATTGAAACAACGTTGACGAAAGGGGAAGGCGACTTGCCATCAACACTTGCAGCTATACCCGCTATTCCTTCTCTTGCTGGCTTAAATCGCCGTCGTTTCCATTTAATGATGGATATGCGCTTAGATATGCAAGGCATGATGATGTTGCGTGAAAAATATGGCGATCAGGCGATGGGTAACATGGGCGGTCATGGTGCAATGATGGGGAATATGAACCACGGCAACATGAATGCAGGCAATATGAATCATGGAAATATGAATCATGGAAATATGAATAGCAAAATGGGAAGTGGCGGCCATTGTGGTACAGGCTCTGATGGCTTGGATATTCATAATGCGAATACTATAAATGGGCAAGTTTTCTCAATGACGCATCCTGCATTCAACGCTCCTATGAATCAACAAGAAATTTGGGTCGTTTCAGGGCGTGGTGATATGATGTTGCACCCATTCCACGTTCATGGCACGCGTTTTCGTATCCTAAAAGAAAACGGCCAAGCCGTAGAGCCTCATCGTCAAGGATGGAAAGATATTGTCAAAGTAGAAGGGCAGGTGAGTGAAATTTTAGTTGAATTTAAACACCCTGCAACACAACAGCACCCTTATATGGCTCATTGCCATCTCTTAGAGCATGAAGATACAGGGATGATGTTGGGCTTCACTGTGAGTTAACAACCACATTTACTTTCAGAGAAAATGCAGTGTGAAATTTTAGCACTGCATTTTCCTTTATTAGTATATACGTGCTGCCTATGATAAAATTACGCGCTTTCCATTCCCATAGATGCGTAATAGAAGATGAAACATACCCTTGAAGTGATGATCTCTGAAGAAGAGATTGCCCAGCGAATCAGCGAATTAGCCGATAAAATTAGTGCTCATTATCAAAAACTTGATGGTGAATTAGTCCTTGTTGGCTTACTAAAAGGTTCATTTATTTTTATGGCCGACTTATGTCGTAAGATTGATGTTCCCCATGAAGTCGATTTTATGACAGTTTCAAGTTACGGTAATGCGATGACATCAAGTCGTGATGTTAAAATCGTCAAAGACTTGGACGAAGACATTCGCGATAAACACGTCTTAATTGTTGAAGATATTATTGATTCAGGTAATACCTTAAATAAAGTGCGTGAGATTTTCGAATTACGCGGGCCTAAATCTGTCGCTATTTGTACATTACTGGATAAACCTTCGCGCCGAGAAGTACAGGTTCCAGTTGAGTGGATTGGTTATTCTATCGAAGACAAATTTGTGGTGGGTTACGGTATCGACTACGCTCAACAGTATCGTCACTTGCCTTATATTGGCCATGTAACATTACTTGAAGATTAGTATTTTCAGGTGAATTCAATGAAAAAGGACAGCAAAGCTGTCCTTTTGTTTTATCGTATACCAATCATATTTTAGTTGGTAGTAATGATGACATTACTACCCGTGATTTGCCCGTAGCTGTTTGACAGGCTAGGTGTTGTCACTGTAGTGATATTTCTTGAGTTAATTTTTCCATTATAGTTATTAATAGAAAGTGCGGCTTTAGCTGTTAAGTCAAGATCTGCATTCATGATACCACCATTGTTGGAAATCGTATCTGCGGTTGCTTTCAGATTCCCTGCACTTCTAATTTGTCCATAGATATTAATGATTTCCTTATCCATTGCAATATCAATATCAGCTTCCCCAGGTGCAGGGAAAATAGCGTTGGTTTGAATAATGCCAGAAGTATTATTCAATTGGTTACCTTTCATTTTGATACTACCATTCTCAGCGATAATTCCACCATTTTGTTTCACTAAGCCAAGGTACGCTGTATTCCTGCTAAAGTTAGTTGCATTTGTATTACTAATATAACCAGCATTCATAACAATGTTATTGTCAGCTTTAATCAACCCATTAGAATTATTTAAATATTCAGAGATAAAGTTAAGGTTAAACCCTTTAATATAACCTGCGTTATTAGTTAAATTATCAATACGGAAGGTTGATTTACCACTCCCTGAAGCAATAACTCCACTATTGCTTAATTTAGGACTTGTGATATTTAATACTTTTGCACTGCTAATAGTTGAGATGTAATCATTCTGAATCTCTTTATTTGCAGTGATATCTATGCGACCAGTTTCAGTCTTAATGACGGAAGCATTATTAATGACAGTATCAGCATTAATATTAATTTGGCGGTTAGCGCTATTTGTACTATTGTCTCTATTACTTAAAGACCCGCCAGTAAAATTAAAATCTCGACCAGCGCTGACTTTTGAGTTTGTAAAAGCAGCTAATGCGGCAGTTAGATTAATATCATTTGCAGCGATAAATCTATCACTTCCCCATTTGCTGTAATAGCCACTTTGGGTGATAAGGTTTCGTTCAACATTGATATTAATATCTCCATTTTCAGCTTTAACTAAACCTCCAGTAGCATAGTAATCATTAAAGATATTCATATTCACATTTTTATTCGCGCTGATAAGTGCGCCATGCTGGCTGACGAATTTACCATTAGATGTCAAATTAATATCACCAGCATTAGAAATAATAGAGGCACCATTACCATTAGTAAATTGATTACCACTATGAGAAGTTATATGAATATCGCCAATAGATTCGATCTTCGTCTCATTATTGATACTGTAGGCATTTACATTTAAACCTGAATTTCCTGCATTAATTAAACCTTTATTAACTAGAGTACCGCCAGTACCGACTAAGTTAATATTTATTTTGTCAGCATCTAATTTACCTGTGTTAGCAATTGTTAATCCATTAGCTGAACTGTAAGTGTTAGTCAGCTCAGATAATTCATTACCATTAGGGTCAAATAAGCTATTACCTGTAGCGATATTTAGCTCTTTTGCTTTAACATTACCATTAATGAGTACTGAGCGAGCAATAAAATCAATCGCATCAGCCGATGTCATTGTTTTATTTATTGTTACCTGTCCTTTATTAACGTTATAACCAATTAAATTACCAGCAATGACTAATGGTGTACCAGTAACAAAAGCCCCACGTTCCGCATTAATAAAACCACAACTATAACAAGTAATACCTGATGCATTAGCGACAATAACTTGAGCGGCACTACCGGCAACTTCCATCATACCATTAATAGTACTGATGTTATTGCCGATGACTTCGTTTAGAATAATCCTAGCTTCATTCCCTGCGGTTATATTTTCATTACCCGCAATATCACCTCCTAACTGTGTTGAAGTTATTGTACTACTATTATTAAAGATAGTTCCTTTATCTTTCACATTGAAGCTTTGATAAGTATTATGCGAAATTCCTTTATCAGTCGGTTTTTTGATGTGAATAATATTTAAGCCATCAGGTCTATAGATAATTCCGGTTCCATCAAGGCTATAAGTATCATTTACATCACTAGTTGAAACGGAAGGCGCATAAATTTCAGTAACACCTTTTGATGATAATTTACCATAATAATTACTAATGTTATTTGTCGATTTAATGATTAATTTATTACCAGAGTCAATCTTTCCAGCATAGTTATTGAGGGATTTAGTGTTAATAGCAATATTACCGTAGCTTGTTAGCTCACCATTAGTATTATTAAAATCACCCGTTAAATTAAATTCCATACCACCGAAAGATGCTGCTCTTTCTTGAGCAGTACTTTTGAACAATCCATAATTATTAATTACGTTAGTGCCAGTGACGGTAATTCCACCATTTAAAGTTTCAATACCACCAATTTTATTTGTTAACCCAAATTTACTCGCAACTCTGCTAAAATTACTTGAATAATAGTTAGTTAATTGATCAATATTTAATATCATGTCGTTATATGAACGAACATACCCTGCGTTATTGCTTAATGATTTAGCATCAACATTTAATTTTTTAGCATCAATGAAACCTTGGTCATTATTAATCGTATTAGATGTAATGCTTAGGTGATCACCCGAAATAAATCCGCTTCTATTATCAAGGTCGTTAACTTTGATATTTGATTCGTAAGTAGGAACTGGAACGGTATTCGGTATATTAGTTGGGGAAATAATTTTTCCCGCATTCACAAGTTTTGCCGAAGTAATGTTTAATCCACGACCACTACTGATGACTGAGTTTGCGTCATTAGTAATATAATTAGTGACATTTAAATCAGATTTAGCATTAGTGGCAGTAATCGATGATGATTTATTTGTTAGACTATTCGCGTCAATGCTCATTCTACGTTTAGCCGTGATAACAGAGTTAGTATTTTCTATAGAGGATACAGTGTTTAAAATGACATCTCTGCCTGCATCAATTTTAGCATTTTCACTAATAATTCTATCTGCGGTAATATTAATATCTCTACCAGCAATAATTCTATCTTCAGGTCTGACACTTGAATATTCACGCCACTGATAAATTGTACCTCTAGCGTCAATATTGACATCACCTGTCTCGGATTTGATTAAACCGCCACCATTTTGAATCTCATTGGTTTTAATATTAATATTATTTTTAGCTTGGATGCTCCCACCGTTACGGTTTAAAACAGTATTATTGGTGCGTAAATTAATATCACCTGAGGTTGAAATAAGTTTGCCTTTATCGTTATCAAAGGTTACATATCCAGAATTAGTTTCATTCGTCAGAATATTAAGATCATTTTTAGCACTGACTAACCCTTTGTTATGAAAAGTGTTTACGTTTAAGTCAATATCACCAGAAGACTCTATTTTGTTACTCTCATTAGAGAAAACCCATGCAGATTTAGCCGATAAGCCTTTATCACCCGCTGATATAATCCCCTTATTTTTTACACCGACTCCATTTTCAGTAGAGATTAAGGTGATTTTATCAGCGTACATACCACCTAACGCAGAAACATCAATACCCACAGAAGGTCTACTACCTGTAGCTGCAACAGTAGAGACAACATCACCGTTAGTATCGACAAAGTTATGTCCAGTGACGACTTTGAGCTCTTTTGCTTTTAGTTGGCCGTTAATCACCGCTGAACGCGCGATAATTTCAGTAGGGGAATCAGAAGTTAAACCTTTATTAACGATAATTTGCCCTTTGGCTACGTTATAACCCAGTAATTCCCCATTACCGATAATCGGTTTACCTGTTGTGAGAGTTGTGCTTTCGGTATTAATAAAACCACAGCTATTACAGGTAATTCCTGATGGGTTAGCAACAATCACTTGTGCTTTTTTACCCGCAACTTCGACCATCCCGTTTAGTGTTGTTGCATTATTTGAGTTAACCTCATTAATAATAACCGAGGCTTCACCACCTGATAAATTAAGGTTTCCGTTAATCAGTCCACCTAATTGAGTGTTAATATTGTCCTTACTATTATTTAGGATAACACCCTTATTATCGACATCAAATTTATTATATATATTGTGAGAAACACCTTTATCACTGGGTTTATTAATATGAACGATAGTAGGACCATTACTGTTGGTCATAACTCCCGCTCCATTAGTATTAATTATTTCAGCATGAGCTATCGATGTGATGCCTAAAATGGCAGAAACACATAAAACGATTGGTTTTAGTTTTAACGTAGAGGTATAGGACTCGACTTTAATAGGTTGACTCATAAAAATATCCCTAAATATGTTTTGAGATTAATATTTACAAAATAATAATATTCCATTATAGCTAGTGAATTATGAGCCAAAATAAAAATAAGTATATTTAAAAATACTTATTTGATAGTGATTTGCCCACCTTAATATTAAATATTATTTATGGTGTTATTATAGATGAATATGTGACGGAGTTGTATAACTCGTTTATAATCAAAAGGTAAGCTTTACTCCGTATTAGAATAATTATGTAATAACACCTACCGTCATATATTTAATTGTTTACTCACATTTGTTGTTAATGATAAATTTGATTTAATTGGATTTTATTTTTATTTTCTTTTTTTTAGACAATTGAAAGAAAAGTTTTTTATATTTTAATTACGCTGATTTAGGATTTAATTAGAAAGAAGCTCTTAGTTATAAGAGCTTCCAATTTATATTTTAAATTACTTTTTTTGAGTTAAAGTAGAAATGGCTTCACGGTAACACAATTCAAGCTTTTCTCGACTATCGGCAGTAATATGTAAGTCTTGTAACCGACCATTGTTAATCCCATATACCCAACCGTGGATCATTACTTTTTGGCCGCGTTTCCATGCAGATTGCATGATCGTTGAATGTCCTAAGTTATAAACTTGTTCAACAACATTTAATTCACATAAACGGTTAAGACGCTCACAAGGCTTTAATTCACCCAACATAGAGCTATGTCTGTACCAAATATCTCTTATGTGTAATAGCCAGTTATTAATTAAGCCAAGTTCGGTGTTATCAACCGCTGCTTCAATACCACCACAGCCATAGTGGCCACAAATAATGATGTGCTCAACTTGTAAGACATCAACCGCATATTGAATGACAGATAAACAGTTTAGGTCAGTGTGAATGACTAAGTTGGCAACATTACGGTGCACAAAAAGGTCCCCAGGTGCCGCGTTAATGAGTTTTTCTGCAGGTACTCGGCTGTCAGAGCAGCCTATCCATAAGAATCTCGGCTTTTGCGCTTTTGATAATTCTTTGAAGAATTCGGGGTCTTGTTCATTGACTGATGCTGACCATGCTTCATTGTTAGCAAACAGCTCTTCGATTTTTCTCATCATGACTTATAGCCTAGTTGTGTTACTTTGCGATAAAATCTTATACAACATTTATTGATTAATTAATAATTAGTTATACTAATTTTAATGCCCTTATGATGAACCTGTCTTTTAGACAAGACAACCCTAAATTTATAACATATTGAATTATATTGTATAAACTAATTATCTCTTTTCTGCATAACATAGAGCAGAAAAAAGTGGCATCATAAGAGTATATTGCCTCCAAACCGTCCTAAGAATAAAGGGTTTTTTTATATATGACGTATGCACTTGAGTTATCGCAGTTAACAAAAACCTATTCAGGTGGCGTTAAGGCTCTGCGAGGAATCGACTTATATGTTGAAGATGGTGACTTTTATGCTTTGCTTGGGCCTAATGGCGCAGGCAAATCAACAACTATCGGTATTATCAGCTCATTAGTAAATAAAACGAGCGGCTCAGTTAAAGTATTTGGCTATGACTTAGAAAAACAAGTTGTACTTGCGAAGCAGCAACTCGGGTTGGTCCCTCAAGAATTTAACTTCAACCCATTTGAGACCGTTTTGCAGATTGTCCTAAACCAAGCGGGTTATTATGGTGTCCCGCGTTCTGTTGCCATCCAACGTGCTGAACAATATTTGACGCAACTGGATTTGTGGGAGAAACGTGATGAACGCGCTCGTAATTTATCAGGCGGGATGAAACGCCGATTAATGATCGCTCGAGCGTTAATGCATCAACCAAAGTTATTAATTTTGGACGAACCTACTGCGGGTGTTGATATTGAATTACGCCGTTCTATGTGGTCTTTTTTAAAGAATTTGAATGCACAAGGCACAACAATTATTTTAACAACGCACTATTTAGAAGAAGCAGAAATGCTGTGTCGTAATATCGGTATCATTCAACACGGTGAACTTGTTGAAAATACCAGTATGAAACAGTTGTTGAGCAAATTAGAGTCAGAGACCTTTATTTTTGATTTAATGCCAAAAAGTCCTATACCACAATTATTAGGGTATGAATCTCGTTTGGTAGACACATCAACGATTGAAGTGGATGTAAAGAGAGAGCAGGGGCTAAATAGTGTCTTTAGTCAATTTAGCGAACAAGGTATCCAAATTTTAAGTATGCGTAATAAGGCAAATCGTTTGGAAGAATTATTTGTTAGTTTAGTCAAAAAAGAAAGTAATGCGACCGAAAAGGAGATAACAAGATGATCTCATTATACTGGGTTGCATTAAAAACGATTTGGATAAAAGAAGTCACTCGGTTTGGCCGTATTTGGATACAAACATTATTACCACCCGTGATCACCATGTCGCTGTATTTTGTGATTTTTGGTAATTTAATTGGTTCACGAATTGGTGATATGGGAGGGGTAGATTATATGCAATTTATCGTTCCTGGTCTGATTATGATGGCTGTTATTACCAATTCATATTCGAATGTTTGTTCATCATTTTTTGGTTCAAAATTCCAAAAAAATATTGAAGAATTACTTGTTGCGCCTGTTCCAACGCATATTATTATCGCTGGTTTTGTTGGTGGTGGTGTTGCGAGAGGAATTTTAGTTGGTTTCCTCGTCACATTGGTTTCTTTGTTTTTTATTCCACTACAAGTGCATTCATGGATTATGGTCGTGGTGACACTATTGCTCACAGCGATTGTGTTTTCACTTGCTGGGCTATTAAATGCGATTTTTGCAAAAACATTTGATGATATTAGTATTGTACCAACGTTTGTACTAACACCCTTAACTTACTTGGGTGGGGTATTTTATTCCTTATCGTTATTGCCGCCATTCTGGCAAGCCGTGTCAAAGTTAAACCCCATCGTTTATATGATTAGCGGGTTTAGGTATGGTTTTCTTGGTATTGCAGATGTGTCAATTGCAATTACACTTGGAGTACTAATGATTTTCTTAGTCGTTTTCTATTTACTGACCTGGTATTTAATTGAGCAGGGTAGAGGGCTTAGAAGCTAAGAATGGACGATTGAATTCTGTATGAAAAAGCTGCTTTTGCTATGCAATATAGCAAAAGCAGCTTTTTATATTTAAATAACATAATTATCAGTTAGTTAAATATGTAAGTTACGGGCTAAGCCACTTGTACAGGAACTGCTTTTGCAATTCGGCTCATCACATTATTTTCATCAAAGTAAGCGACGTTTGGCTTGTGAGTGCGAGCATCTTCATCACTCATATTCACATATGAACAGATGATCAGTTTATCACCCACCGCAGCACGACGAGCAGCAGCGCCATTAACGGAAATGATACGCGAGCCTCTTTCCCCCGAAATAGCATAAGTTGAAAAGCGTTCACCATTATCAACGTTATAAATATCAATGGCTTCGTATTCAAGGATACCCGCAGCGTCCATAAAGTCTTGGTCGATAGCACAAGAACCCTCGTAGTGGAGGTCAGCCTGAGTGACAGTGACTCGGTGGAGTTTGCCTTGTAACATTTTTCTTAACATTTTTTTCTTCTTCGTCCTTCAAACTGCAGCGTTGTTGGCTACGTGCATTCGCCCTAGTCACATACTTATGTATGTTCCCAGGAACTCACTTACTTGCCGCCTAGCTGCAATCTGAATGACTTTGAAGAAATCATTGTGCCTTCAAACTGCAGCGTTGTTGGCTACGTGCAATGTAAGTCGTAACTGGATTATCAACGCAGCAAGATGGTTGCTGTGAAAGTATTATAAGTCTTATTGTTTTATTTAATATCGCGTTTCAGGTCAACTTGTAAATTGTCAATTAAACGAGTTTGACCTAACCATGCAGCCATTAAAATTACAGCACGTTTGCTTGCATCACTAAGTGGCAATAATGTTTCTGCATCACGAATAAACAGCTCGTCAGGGGTAAAACCTGCTTCACGTAAGCTGTTATTCATATCGGCAATAATATCGTCAGATGAACTTGGCTCAATTACTAATTTTTCTCCCGCTTGTTGCATAATTTGATACAACATAGGTGCGGTTTTTAGCTCATCGGCAGATAAATTGTTATTACGAGAGCTCAGTGCTAGACCATTTTTGGCTCTCACTGTTGGGACACTGATAATTTGGGTATCAAAAGATAAGTCATTAACTAATTTACGAATTAATTGCAGTTGTTGATAGTCTTTTTCACCAAATAAGGCAATTTCAGGCTGAACGAGGTTAAACAGCTTTGTGATAACCGTAGCTACGCCCTTAAAATGCCCAGGGCGGCTTGCACCTTCTAACATCGTTGATAACTCAGGCACTTCAACAAAAGTCTGTTTTTCCATACCGTCAGGGTAGAATTCTTGCGAAGAGGGTGCAAAAATTAAATTTACGCCCTTACGTTTGAGTTTTTCACAGTCTTCTTGCAGTGTGCGAGGGTAATTTGCGAGGTCTGATTGTCTATCAAATTGCATTGGGTTAACAAAAATACTCGCAATAACAATATCAGCTTGCTGTTTGGCTTGGTCAATCAGCGTTAAGTGACCATCATGCAAATTTCCCATCGTTGGGACAAGTGCGATGCGTTTGCCTTCTTGTTTCCAACGGCGAATTTCGCGGCGAAGTATCAGTGCCGTTTCAACGATAAGCATACAAGTCGTCCTTATATATGAGTCAATTAAGAAAATGAATGAGCTTCAGCTGGGTAAATGCCTGCTTCCACTTCTTGAATATACAAGCGGATGGCATCATGCATGTTGCCTGCCTGCGCAAGGAAATTTTTCGCAAATTTCGGTGGGCGAGCGGTAATCCCTAACGCATCATGCATCACCAAAATTTGCCCATCCGTTCCATTTCCTGCGCCAATACCAATAACGGGTAATAACAATTCTTCTGTGACGTGGTTAGCTAATGACGTTGGCACACATTCAAGTACTAACAGCTGTATCCCTGCATTTTCGAGGGCAATTGCATCTTTTACTAGCTGATTAGCTGTCACTTCGTCACGACCTTGTACTTTGTACCCACCCAGTACATTCACCGCTTGTGGTGTTAACCCTAAATGGCCACAAACAGGCACAGAACGTTCAGTTAGCATTTTGACCGTATCACATAACCAGCTACCACCTTCGATTTTAACCATGTTTGCTCCTGCCTGCATGAGAATAGCGGCATTAGCACAGGCTTGCTCTGGGGTAGCGTAGCTCATAAATGGCATGTCTGCGATGATAAAGGCGTCTGGTGCACCTTTGCGGACGCAGCGGGTATGGTAGGCAATTTGTTCGACAGTAACGGGTAATGTGCTGGTTTCACCTTGAATAGTCATACCTAACGAGTCACCTACCAGCATCACTTGGATCCCTTGCTCATAAAATAATTGAGCAAAGCTTGCATCGTAGGCGGTCATGGTAGCAAATTTGCGTTTGTCTTTTTTAAACTGACATAAATCAGCCAGAGAAATTGGTTTCATTATAATAACCTCCGGAAATGATCTCCCAACGACCACACCTCAGAAGAGGTTGATTATTTTAGGCGTTAATATCCCAAAATGTTAGGCCGTTACGCGGGACGTGTGTGAGTCTTTCAGACAGCAATTCACCATCTGGAAAAACAAGAGTAGGGGCAAGTTCGCTGAGTGGATACAACATAAATTCTCGCTCTTTCAGCCCATAGTGTGGAACCGTTAATCGTGGTGTATTAATAACACGGTTACCAAAAAGCATGATATCGAGATCGAGGGTTCTCGGCCCCCAGCGTTCGTCTTTGCGCACACGACCAAGGTCAAGCTCGATTTGTTGGGTATAGTTGAGTAGTGCTTCTGGCTCAAGCGTTGTTTCAAGGCATACAGCCAGATTTAAAAAATCTGGCTGATTTTGCGGGCCTAACGGCTTCGTGCGGTAAATAGATGATGTTGCAGTAACATGGCTATTAGGAATAGCGTCTAATGCTGCAATAGCTTGTTGTGCCTGTTTAAGAGGCTCACCAAGGTTACTTCCTACAGCAATATAGACTTGTTCCATAACGGGCTCTCTATTTATGACGATTTATTGGGTTTGCGTGCCCCTGCATGAGAGGAGCGTTGCGGGCGATGACGGCGGCGAGTTGGGGCATTGCCTAATTCTGAAATCATCTCACGCTGCTTACTGTTGTTAGCTTGCTGAAAATCTGCCCACCATAGTGCCAGTTCTTGTAGCTCATTACGATGTTCTACATTGGCTCTAAGCTCTAATAAATCAAAGGCGGCACGGAACTTTGGGTGCTCCATTAATTTATTGGCGCGTCGCCCTTGGCGGCGTGGTAAGCGTAATTGCAGTAACCAGATATCACGCATTGTTGTCGTGATACGTTTAGGGATGGCAATTGAACGACATTGCTCATCTAAAATATCATTCATCGCAAGGGCAAAGGCATCATAATAAGCGAGGCCACCTTCTTGGGACAGCTTCTCTGCATGTTCAGTAACGGGATACCATAACATGGCCGCAAATAAAAATGCAGGGTTGACACGCTTATCGTTTTTAAGCCTGAAGTCTGTGTTTTTCAAGACTTGCTCAATGATTTTTTCCATTGGCGAGTCATCAGTTTCACTAAAACGGCTCGAAATAACAGGGAATAGTTGCTCAAATAAACCAAATTTCTTGAGCATCTTGTACGTTGAATAACCTTGACCTGCTTGAAGTAATTTTAAGGACTCTTCAAATAATCTTGCAGAAGGAATTTCCCTTAATAATGGAGCAAGATGATAAATTGGGTCTGCGGTTTTTGGCTCAATAGTCATATCCAACTTACACGCAAAGCGTACTGCCCTGAGCATTCTAACAGGGTCTTCGCGGTAACGAGTTTCAGGGGCACCAATAAGACGAATAACACCCGCTTTAAGATCAGCCAATCCATTGACGTAGTCACGTAAAGTGAAATCATCAATGTTGTAATACAGACTATTAACGGTGAAATCGCGACGAATAGCGTCTTCTTCGATAGAACCAAAAATGTTATCGCGCAGCAACATGCCATTTTGTGCCTGTGATGACAAGTTCTTATCATCTGAGGCATTCTGGTCATGATGTCCGCGGAAAGTTGCAACTTCAATAATCTCAGGGCCAAACATAATATGCGCTAAGCGGAATCGGCGGCCAACAAGGCGGCAATTGCGAAATAGCTTACGGATTTGCTCTGGCGTTGCATTTGTTGTGATATCAAAGTCTTTTGGCTTTTGGCCTAATAATAAATCACGAACACCACCACCCACTAAGTAGGCTTCATAGCCACTTTTATTTAAACGATAGAGGACTTTCAGCGCATTATCGCTGATGTCACTGCGGGAAATAGAGTGTTCAGAACGCGGAATAACAGTAATGTTTTCGTTATTTTCGGTTGTCATTGTAGGGTGTTTCTCAGACGAAGAATCGGCACGTTGAGATTGACGAACCGTTTTTTTAATAGACGCTGTTTTTGGCGTTTGTTTAGCGTTCCGAGTACGAGGAGATGTCTGCTCCTTATCGGAATGAGTGACTGGCCTTTTACCGGCTGCCGAGGTATCTCGCTGAGTATGCGTGTGCTGCAAGGAATCTTCACTATTCGATGCAGTGGTATTACGAGATAAAATGTGACGGCAGAAATTTGCTACTCGGTTAAAAATAGTACACCTCGATGTGATTACCAATGTTCAATAAACAAAATAAGCGGCTAATCATAGCTCACAGAAGTTTCTTTGAGAATGGTTAAACGAATAAAAGTCACGTCTAATCATTTTTTTTATCAATAAAAATAGATTAAAAAACAAGCGATATTTTTCTTGGTTTCATCACTTATGGCGCAGAATACCTTATTTTAGTGGGTTTTTACCACAAAGACATTAAGCGCTATTTAAACCATAATCTGAAAAATACACTGTAAAATTCAATAAAAAATTTACTGAAAAATCGCATTTTTATTAAGACCCGATTAACGTATTCGTTTGCTAGCCATGAATTTTATCAAAAATGATAGCAAAAATAAGGAATGAATAAAGGCGCGTATTAGATTGTGTGAAAAAGAGGGGATTTTAAAGGGGCGAAACCCTTACAACGGCGCACGCAATATGCGCCGTTCAGGACTCCATTTGAGCAATTAGCCTGCCATTTGCTTTTCGCGAATTTCAGCTAATGTTTTACAGTCGATACATAAATCAGCGGTAGGACGGGCTTCCAAACGACGGATGCCAATTTCTACACCACATGATTCACAGTAGCCAAAGTCGTCATCTTCAACTTTTTTCAGCGTTTTCTCGATTTTCTTAATCAATTTACGTTCACGATCCCGGTTACGTAATTCAAGGCTGAATTCTTCTTCCTGAGCGGCTCTATCAACGGGGTCTGGAAAGTTAGCTGCCTCATCTTGCATATGAGTAACAGTCCGGTCCACTTCATCTCTGAGTTGATTGCGCCATGCTTCGAGAATGAGCTTAAAATGCGCCAATTGGGCTTCGTTCATGTACTCTTCGCCAGCTTTTTCATGATAGGGCTCAACCCCAGCAATGGCGAGAATGCTTAAGGACGATGTCTTACGTTTTTGCCCTTCTTGCATAATGCTTCTCCTACACACGCAAATTTTACAAAAACCCCAAGGGGGAAAATTTAAGGTCGCTATAAATAGCAGAAGAGAGCTCTCTTGGCAATCGTTCATGCAATGAGTTTTGTAATGCTGTGAGGGCGAGCGTGTTTATTCCCTTTTAGCGCCCCAGAACTCAGCGGCCCCGTATAAAAATCTATTAAAAAATATTATTTAATAGATGTAAAACTAATCTGTTTACTTAACGACATTTGTTGAGCAGTTATATCTGCCTGATAACAAAGTACTTCAACACCGCCTTGCCTTGCTTCCTCTAATAATTGCGCATATTTCTTATCAATATGCGCCGCTGCTGATGCTACGTGAATACCTGTATGTAACGCAACAAACAATAGTATGGCTCTTTTTCCTTCTTTCGCAATATGCATGAGTTCTCTTAAGTGTTTTTGTCCTCTAAGCGTCACCGCATCAGGGAAAAAACCGTGTTCATTTTCCAGTAAAGTGACTGATTTAACTTCAATAAAACAGTCAGGTAACCCATCGTGTGAGAGAAGAAAATCAATGCGACTATTTTCTGTTCCATATTTCACTTCAGGTTTTATCTTGCTGTAGTCAGATAATTCTGGAATGCACTTTCCGGTTAAGGCTTCAGCGACAAGTTGGTTTGCACGAAGGGTGTTGATACAAATAAAGTGTCCTTGTGTTGTTTGAGTTAACTCCCAACTGTGGGGATATTTGCGTTTTGCATTGTCAGAGGTGGAATACCAGACGGTATCTCCAGGAGTTGCACATCCAGTCATCGCACCTGTATTGGCACAGTGAATTGTTATCTCTTCGCCATTAGGTAAGGTGACATCCGCTAGAAACCGTTTATAACGCTTAATTAAAGTGGCAGGTTGTAAAGGGGGATGAAATTCCATAAGGTCTCCGCGGTGCTAACCAGTGATAAGCTGACTGATGAAAGAGGCTAATGCTACAATGTCTGATAGCAAAAGTTAAATGCAGGGAGTAGTTACTTTCGTGTTACCTATATTAGAAGTCAGTGAATCGTTACTGGCAGCCTTAAAATCTTCTCCACAAGTTTTATTACACGCCCCAACAGGCGCGGGTAAATCAACGGTATTACCCCTTGAAATACTCAAAAGTGGCGTCATTGATGGGCGAATTATTATGTTAGAACCGCGTCGTCTTGCTGCGCGTTCAGTCGCAACGCGTTTAGCACAGCAGCTTGGCGAAGAGGTAGGTAACACGATAGGGTTACGTATGCGTTCGGAAACGAAAGTGAGCCGCCATACGTGTCTAGAGGTGGTAACGGAAGGCGTACTTGCACGGCAGTTACAAAGTGACCCGATGCTTGAAGGTATTGGGTTGGTGATTTTAGATGAGTTTCACGAGCGAAATTTACAGGCAGACCTCGGCCTTGCCCTGTTATTAGATACTCAGCAAGCACTGCGAGATGATTTGCGTATCTTATTAATGTCAGCAACATTGGATAACCAAGGCCTGACACAGTTATTTCCTGAAGCGCCGGTCATTACATCTCAAGGTCGTACTTTCCCTGTTGTGCGTGAATACCATCCCATTAACTCTAACAAGTTATTCCATAAAGAAGTGGCATCAGTGGTGTGGCAATTATTGCAACAAGAACTAGGCTCACTACTTTTGTTCCTCCCAGGCGTTGGGGAAATAGAGAAAGTGAGAGCAGAACTCTCCTCTATGGTAAGTGAGGACATACTTTTGTGTCCGTTATATGGTGCACTTTCACTGCAAGCTCAACAACAAGCCATCCAAGTTGCTCCCAAAGGAAAACGCAAAGTGGTGTTGGCAACCAATATTGCAGAAACCAGTTTAACCATAGAGGGTATTCGTTTAGTGGTAGATAGCGGTTTTGAACGTGTTGGGCAGTTTAACCCACGTACAGGGTTAACAAAATTGGTAAAACAGCGAATAAGCCAAGCGTCAATGGCTCAAAGAGCTGGGCGAGCAGGACGTTTAGAAGCGGGTATGTGTTGGCACTTATTCAGTGAGGAGCAAGCCGAACGTGCTGCCCAGTTTAGCGAGGCTGAAATTAACCAAAGCGATCTCAGTGGGTTATGGCTCTCTTTATTACAATGGGGATGTCATGATACGGCGCAACTAAATTGGTTATCGCCACCACCGCAACCTGCGATTGCCGCTGCGAAGGGGTTATTAACAAAATTAGGAGCTGTAGATAGCCAAGGCAAGTTAACGGTATTGGGGCAAAAGATGGCGGCTTTCGCTAGCGAGGTGCGAACTGCTGCGATGCTCTGTAAAGCGCAAGAAAGTCAAAATAAAAATGTGATGCAGCTCGCCGCATTGTTAACGGCAATCATTGAAGAACCTCCACGTAATGGGGGATGCGACTTACGTAGTTTTATAGAAAGGCCGACAGACAATTGGTGTAAACGTGCATCAATGCTGAGTGAACAAAAAGTATCGAATAAAATTAGTCAACAAGGTGCGCTGATAAGTGAGTGGTTACCAACATTGTTAGCTGCGGCTTTCCCAGATCGTATCGCCAAATCTCGTGATAACCAATTGCGTTATCAACTCGCTAGCGGCTTAGGTGCATCCCTGAATGAATCGGATTCGCTTATTGGCTCGCCATGGTTAATGGTCGTCTCGGTTTGGCAGCCTGAAAATTCGGCAGATGCACGAATTTCATTAGCTTATCCGATTGAAATTGAACAGTTGCAAGTTGATAACCCTACTTTATTTAGGTCGCAAGAAACCGTGGAATGGGATGAGCAAAAGGGCACTTTATTAGCGTGGAAACGCTTGCAATGTGGGCAACTGGTGGTGAAATCAGAGCGGCTTACTAACCCAGATAAAACGGAAATTCGCCAAGCTTTGGTTTACTGGCTAAAGCAAAATGGCTTACAACAATTGAATTGGCAGGAAGATGCACTTCAATTGTGTATTCGTTGCACATTAGCGAAACAGTTGTTTCCTGAAGTTAACTTCCCTGATTTTGATGAAAATGCACTATTGGATTCTTTGGATGAATGGTTAGAGCCCTATTTGGATGGCGTGACGAACAAGCAAAAATTGCAGCAAATTAATTTAGCTAAGTTATTAATCAACCGTTTGGATTGGCAGCAACAGCAGTGGTTGCAGAGTCAGTTTCCAGACACTTACCACGCGCCATCCTTACACGATGTGAGTATTCACTATGCCTTAGATAAACCGCCATTTATCGAAATTCGCATGCAAGAAATGTACGGTGAAAAAACAAACCCAACTGTTGCTCAGGGAAAACTTACTTTAACGCTGTCTTTATTATCGCCTGCCATGCGACCACTGCAAATTACTCAAGACCTCGGTGCGTTTTGGCAAGGTAGCTACAAAGAGATTCAAAAAGAGATGAAAGGACGCTATCCAAAGCATTTGTGGCCAGATGACCCCGCGAATACGGCACCCACAAGGCAAACAAAAAAAGCGATGATGAGTACGAAATAACCGATTTTTGTGCTCTAATAGCGGGTTTCCAAAACGGGCTTGAATGGGCAAAGCAGAGTAAGGAAATGTAATTAAGAGCTTTCTTTGGTGAAATCTCAAGGGTTATGGGCCAAAATTAACCACTAGGCGTTAAGCAATTAGTGAATAATTAAGTTGTTAAGTAATTTTGTAAGGTGATATGGAGCGACCATGTCCGGTAAAGATTTTGAACCAATTGGCCGACGTAATAAAAAAACGGCTGATAAAAAACAATCCTCATCACGCCGCCGTAGAGATCGCGATGATTATGATGATGAAGATTTATACCAAGATGATGATATTGAAGAACAATATCTCGATGATGAAGATGAAGAAGAGCACATGGCTAAAAAAGGCTCAAAAAATAAAAAACAGCGCAAAGTAAAAAGCAAATGGCGTTGGTTTTGGCTACTCGTCAAGTTGATGATCGTGTTTGCGGTGCTATTAGCGGCGTATGGTTTTTATTTAAATCAACAAATTAAAGAGCGTCTCGATGGCAAAGTTTGGGATCTACCCGCTGCGGTTTACGGTCGCATGGTCAACCTGGAGCCAGGGATGGATTATAGCCAAGCGGAAATGACACGCTTGCTCGAAGGTATGCAATATCGCAAAGTCAGTAAAATCACCACATCGGGTGAGTTTGTGGTGCGTGGCAATACCATTGAAATTTTACGCCGTCCATTTAACTTCCCTGATCAAAAAGAAGGGCAGATTCTGGCTCGTATGGTGTTTGAAAATAATGCCTTAAGTAAGATTGAAAATATGGAGAATGGCCGCTCATTTGGTTTTTTCCGTTTAGATCCAAAACTTATCACCATGATGCAATCTGCAAATAATGAGCAGCGTTTGGTGCTACCATTAGCGGATTTTCCTGAATCTCTGGTGAAAATCTTACTTGAAACCGAAGATAGAAACTTTTACGAGCACGATGGTGTCAGTTTGTACTCTATCGGCCGTGCTGTTGTTGCTAACTTAACTGCTGGGCGCTCAGTACAAGGGGGAAGTACCCTGACACAGCAATTAGTTAAAAACCTGTTTTTGACTAATGAGCGAACCTTAAAGCGTAAAGCTAACGAAGCCTATATGGCTCTCCTGTTGGACTATAATTACAGCAAAGAGCGTATTTTAGAACTGTATTTAAACGAAGTTTTCTTAGGTCAAAATGGTAATGATGAAATTCGTGGTTTCCCATTAGCGAGCTTGTACTATTTTGGTCGTCCAATTAATGAATTAAGCTTCGATCAGCAAGCCTTGTTGGTGGGAATGGTACAAGGGGCATCAACCTATAACCCTTGGACAAAACCACAAAATGCCATCAAACGCCGTAATATCGTGTTGAAAATTCTTGAAACGCGCGGTGTGATTGACCAAGAAATGTACCAAGTCCTTAGCGCAAGGCCACTTGGCGTGAAAAATAAAGAAGGGCTGGTGGCATCCCAACCTGCCTTTATGCAAATGGTTCGCTTAGAACTCAATGAAAAATTGGGCGATAAAGTCAAAGAATTATCAGGTGCGAAAATTTTCACAACCTTAGACCCTGTCGCGCAAACTGCAGCAGAAAATGCCGTAGAAAATGGTGTCGCAGATTTACGCAAAACCCGTAAATTAGACGATATTGAAGGTGCAATGGTGGTGGTTGACCGTATTAACGGTGAAGTGCGTGCCATGGTGGGTGGTTCTCAGCCACAATTCTCAGGGTTTAACCGTGCCTTGAACGCACGTCGTAGTATTGGTTCATTAGCAAAACCGCCTGTGTACCTCGCCGCACTGAGTGAGCCTGATCGTTACCGTTTGAACACATGGTTAAAAGATGAACCGCTGACGGTTAAAGTCGGCAACCAAAATTGGAGCCCAAGAAACTACAGCCGTAATTTCAATGGCCGTATGATGCTAGTTGATGCGCTTGCAAAATCACAGAATATCCCAACCGTAAACTTAGGGTTAGATATTGGCCTCGACCAAGTGTTTAATACGTTTGTTCGTCTAGGGGCACCAGCCGCAGCGATGGAAAAAGTGCCAGCAATGTTCTTAGGTGCTGTTAACTTAACGCCAGCGGAAGTGGCTCAGGTTTATCAAACCATTGGTGGTGAAGGCAATCGGGCGAAATTGTCCTCCCTGCGTTCCGTCATCGACGGTGATGGTAACGAAATTTATCAAAGTTACCCATCCGCAGAGCGTGCTGTACCTTCACAAGCTGCTTATTTAACACTTTATGGTATGCAGCAAGTGGTGAATCAAGGAACAGGTCGCGTTTTATTATCCAAATACGGTAAGTACAATTTGGCTGGTAAAACAGGGACAACCAATGATTTGCGTGATAGCTGGTATGCGGGTATTGATGGCAAAGAGGTGGCAATCGTCTGGGTAGGGCGTGATAACAATGGTCCGACACAGTTAACAGGGGCAACAGGGGCTTTAAAAGTCTACCAACGCTACCTTGATAACCAAGCGCCATTAGCTCTGATTAATCGTGCACCAGAGGGCATTGTCGATATGCAAGTCACGGCTGATGGTCAGTTAAGCTGCTCAAACTTTGGTGGTGGTAGAATGTTGCCGATTTGGACTGATAACCCAGACAGTCTATGCCAAGCCTCAGAAGACCAAGCACCAACGTGGAATTTAAATGGCAATAATGATGAGCAAAAAAGTGATGCGCCAGATTGGGTGAAGGATATGTTTGGCGATAATCCCTAAATTTTCGTCATATTTAGAGCCGTGGCGGTGTTGGCTACATTCAGCTACTCGGGTTACATACTAGTGTATGCTCCCCGAGATAGCTTCACTTGCCGCCTTGCCACAACTCGAACTATTTAGAAAATTAACGATATATTCAGTTTTCTAACTTTCTGCTATCTAATTCTTTTAATTGACCACTTCAATGCCTAGAAAATAATTTTCCCGAAACCTATCACAAGGCGAACTATATAAGGAATTATTGTGTAAGATGTATAACTATAAAAGTTAACCTTAGAAAGGTAGAGGTGAAACTAGAGTGCTTCACCTCTTTGGTTTTAATGCAAATTAATTCGCTTTGATTTTCGCCAGCGCTGTTTCAGCAGCTTTGATGGTTTTTTCAATATCTTCATCGCTGTGTGCGATAGACATAAACCCAGCTTCAAAAGCGGATGGTGCGAGGTAAATGCCTTGTTCTAACATGTAATGGAAGAATTTTTTGAAGCGCTCCACATCGCATTTCATCACGTCTTGGTAGCAAGTCACTGTTGCTGCATCCGTGAAGAAAATACCAAACATCCCCCCGACATGGTTGATGACCATTGGAATGCCTTGTTCTTGGGAAACACGTTTTAACCCACGGGCTAATTTTTCTGTTAGCTCATTTAAACGTGAATGAACGCCTGGTTGGGACACTTCTTTTAAGCAAGCAAGGCCCGCTGCCATTGCAACAGGGTTACCCGATAAAGTACCAGCTTGGTAAACAGGGCCGATAGGCGCTAATTTTTCCATGATTTCAAGACGACCACCAAATGCACCCACAGGCATACCACCGCCAATAATCTTGCCTAAGCAGGTTAAGTCTGGCTCAACACCGTAGTAATCTTGTGCGCCACCTAATGCAACACGAAAGCCTGTCATTACTTCATCAATGATCAGTACGGCATTAAATTCATCACATAACGCACGTAGACCAGGTAGGAATTCTGCAGTGGGTGGCACGCAGTTCATGTTCCCAGCAACAGGCTCCACGATGACACAAGCGATATCTTCAGGATAATTTTCAAACGCTTGGCGCACAGATGCAAGATCATTGTAAGTGCAAGTGAGCGTATGTTTGACGAAATCTTCAGGAACACCTGGCGAGTTTGGTTCGCCCATGGTCAGCGCACCAGAACCTGCTTTCACTAATAAGCAATCTGCGTGGCCATGGTAGCAACCTTCGAATTTGATAATTTTATCGCGGCCTGTATAGCCACGAGCTAGGCGAATAGCACTCATGGTAGCTTCAGTACCAGAGTTCACCATGCGAACTAAATCCATAGAAGGAACAAGTTCGCATACTAATTCGGCCATTTCAACTTCGGCGGCAGTTGGTGCGCCGAAACTCAAACCTTTATGGACGGCTTTAATCACCGCATCGCGAATTTCTGGATGGTTATGACCTAAGACCATTGGTCCCCATGAGCCAACGTAATCGACATACGCTTTACCATCAACATCATAAATATAAGCACCATCCGCTTTTTCGATAAATAAAGGCGTACCACCGACACCATTAAAGGCGCGAACTGGCGAATTCACACCGCCAGGAATTTGTTGTTTTGCTTGCTCATACAGAATTTCAGATTGCGACATGGCAGGGCTCCAGAAAAGGGCGAAATAAAAATTTGCCACCATTCTAAAGCACTGCATCAATTAAACCAAATGTTGCTAGCAAGATATGCACAATGTGTCTAATTGCGTAACAACACTTGAACGATTTAGTCAAGTGGCGGATAATTGGGTTAATTGATCTGAGTGGTTTTTAGCCCACACATGAATTTACCGGTCACCGGTTTGGAGTGAAAAATGAGTGATGATGCAGCTCTGCCATTGCAATTTACTGATGCGGCAGCAATTAAAGTTAAAGATTTAGTCTCTGATGAGGACAACCCAAATCTGCGTCTGCGTGTTTATATCACTGGTGGCGGATGTAGCGGCTTCCAGTACGGTTTCACCTTTGATGATCAAATCAACGATGGTGATATGACCATTGAGAAACAAGGTGTTGCGCTGGTCGTCGACCCAATGAGTCTGCAATATTTGGTGGGTGGAAGTGTCGACTATACAGAGGGCTTAGAGGGTTCTCGTTTTATCGTAACAAATCCAAATGCTAAGTCTACGTGTGGATGTGGTTCATCCTTTAGCGTCTAATTTTCGTCATATTTCGTGCTGTGGCGGTGTTGGCTTCATTCAGCTACTCGGGTCACATACTTGTGTATGCTCCCCGAGATATCTTCATTTGCCGCCTTGCCACACCGCGAACTATTTAGAAAATTTCTGTAATTCTTAATTCTTAATTCTTAATTCTTAATTCTTAATTCTTAATTCTTAATTGGATAAGACATTTATTGTTTGCAGAGTTGCTACGTGGCGGTGTTGGCTTCATTCAGCTACTCGGGTCACATACTTGTGTATGCTCCCCGAGATATCTTCATTTGCCGCCTTGCCACACCACGAACTATTTAGAAAATTTCTGTAATTCTTAATTCTTAATTCTTAATTCTTAATTCTTAATTCTTAATTCGTAATTCTTCTTTATCAATCGGATAAAGCGTTTAACTGCTCACAAAGTTGTTCGGTGGCGTCGATGATTCGTGGGCCTGCACGATGGAACCAATCTTCATTTAGACGAATGATTGGGACATCCAGTTGTGATTGCCAAAAATTTCTTACAACTTTTTCCTGTTCAATTGAGCCAGTCATTACAATCACATCAGGATTACGAGTGAGCACTTGCTCACGGCTAATTTGCGGCCATTGCACGGCGCTGTTAGCAAAAATATTTTCCCCTCCACAAAATGTCACGACATCATTTTGCAATGTATGTTTACCCGTACTAAATAAAGGCTGAGTCCCCAGTTGGATAAAGATTTTTTTGGTTTTGAGATCTGACTTTTTTTGATTTCGATAAGGAGTCAACTTAGCTCGCATAGCGCTAATATTTTGCTGAGCCAGCTCAGGTCTAGGACTGTATTGGGATAACTCATTGACAGCGTCGATGACTCCATCAATGGTTTGTGGGTCAAAATAGATAATGGGAATGCCAAAGGATGCCAACTGATCAAGCGGCCGTTGCGGGTTTCCCCCTCGCCATGCCAAAATTAAATCAGGTTTAAGCGCGATAATACGTTCGACATTAACCCCTTGCCAATCAGAAACTTGCTCCAGCTTCTTTGCTTGTTCGGGGTAATCGGAGTAAGCACTAACTGCAATCAAGTTATCACCTAACCCAGCAGCATAGGCAAGCTCTGTATTTGCGGGGGATAAACTAACCACGCGCTGTTTTGGCTCAGACAGAGCAGAAAAGGAGATAAAACAAGCCAATAATAAAGTAATAACGTGGGATGAATAGGCAGTTAATTTTTTCATGGCGCATCATCATGTGGCGATAAAAGGCATACCTGACAATTAGTTATGCCTTTTTTGTTGAATTTAAGCCAGCTTAGCTAAAATTGCATTGATCATCAGTGAAGACTGGCGAGCTGCAACGGGAAGAAATTCATCAAAGCTGGTATGCGATTCTTTATCTGCAACATCTGAAATCGCGCGAACCACAACAAATGGTACGCCGAATTGATGGCAGACTTGGCCAATCGCCGTCGCTTCCATTTCAACAGCAGCAACTTGTGGGAAGGTCGCTTTAATGCGTGCTAAAGGTTCTGCACCATTAATGAAGGCATCACCGCTACACACTAAGCCACGAACTGCATTCATATCGAGCAACTTAATGCATTGCTCAGCAACATCAATGAGTTTGTTATCAGCGACAAAAGCAGGTGGGCATTGTGCCATCTGGCCGGGCTCGTAGCCAAATGCCGTAACATCAGCATCGTGATAGCGTACTTCGGTCGAAACAACGATATCACCCACATTTAAGCGAGGGTCTAACCCGCCAGCGGAACCTGTATTAATCACAACATCAGGCTGACAATGTTCTAACAACAAAGTCGTACCAATAGCAGCAGCAACTTTACCAATACCTGATTTTAATAGGGCAATATCAACACCGTTAATTTTCCCTGTGTAAATTTCACAACCTGCACGACTAATGGTTTGGCAGCCTTCAATTTGTGAGCGAAGAATAGCAACTTCTTGCTCCATCGCTCCAATGATCCCAACTTTCATTTTGTCTCCTTTTCCCTGCTCAATTTGTACGATTAGTGTCAATATTTTGACTAGGGAAGATAATGTTTTATTGTGTTAGTGCTGTGTTCTTCGAGCGGGTTCGCAAATTTTATTGCAACAACTCGAATTTCGACAACGAAATTACAAAGATGCACGAAGTGTAACATTGAAAGGTGAGTCGTGAAGTATTTTTCCTGTGTTTAGGCTATATAATGAAGCATCAATTGAGATAGGGAAGGTGGCAGCGTGGGTGAAATTAATTTTCTAAAGAAACTGAGCTTTCAGCGTAACTATATGAGCAGTGCTAAAAACCAGAAAGTCTCACCACAGGATGAAGACGCCGTAAACCGCTTATTTGAAAGTGACCGTGGGCGTATTATTAATTCCGCTGCTATTCGTCGTTTACAGCAAAAAACACAAGTTTTCCCATTAGAACAAAATGCGGCGGTGCGCAGCCGATTAACTCATTCACTTGAAGTTCAGCAAGTGGGGCGCTATATCAGTAAAACTGTGCTTGGTGAGCTGAAAAAGAAAAAATTGTTAGAAACCTATGGGTTAGATGAGCGTTGTGATGCTTTTGAAAGCTTAGTGGAGATGTCCTGCCTGATGCATGACATTGGTAACCCACCTTTCGGACATTTTGGTGAGGCTGCTATTCAGCGCTGGTTTAGCAAACTACTCGCCCCTGAGTATCTATTTTCATCTGACCTACCCGACCCTTGTCAAATTGAAGCATTGCAATTAACAGGCAATGAAAAGCAAGACCTTTTTCGTCGCCAATTGAAGCGAGATTTATGTTCATTTGAGGGGAATGCACAAGGTTTACGAATGGCTCACCGCTTGTTGAAACTTAACCTAACCTACGCACAAATTGGTTCTATCTTGAAATATACGCGAGGAGCTTATGATTTAGAACCAATCCCAGCAGAATTTGATTATTTGATGAAAAAACCAGGGTATTACTGGTCTGAAGCGGATTTTGTCAGTGAACTTACCAAGAAACTCGATATGGAGAAATATTGCCGTTTCCCACTTTCATACATTATGGAGGCGGCAGATGATATCTCTTATTGTATTGCTGATTTGGATGACGCTGCAGAAAAAGGGATCTTTACCGTTGAGCAATTAATTGATTATTTGCGCGCAGAGTGGGGGAAAGTTGAGCAGAATGATTTATTCGATCAAACCATTATGCGTGCTTATAACAATATTAGTGATAACCACACAAGGCGGATTCAGCAAGACCAGTTTTTTATGTACTTACGCGTTAATATTACAGGTAAGTTAGCGCACTATAGTGCCCAGCGCTTTATTAAAAACCTACCTGAAATTTATCATGGTTGTTTTAATAGCGCATTATTGGAAGACAAAAGCCCTGAGCATCGTTTGCTGAAAGTGTTGAAAACCGTTGCATTTAAACATGTATTTAACCATCACGAAGTCGAGCAGCTAGAGTTACAAGGTTATAAAATTATCAGTGGATTACTCGATTTTTATAGTCCGTTGCTAATGATGAACCGAACTGACTTTGCAGATTTAGTGGAAAAAAATTACCACAAACACTTTTTTATTGAAACGCGGTTATTCCATAAGTTATCCAATAAGCACCGTTTATCCTATAACGAGGCGCTTGAGAAAGTCTCTGCAACGAATGAAGCGGATAAATCTATTCTTGAGTTTTACTATCGAGCCCGCTTGATTCAAGACTACATCAGCGGTATGACAGATCACTATGCTTATGAAGAATATAGAAAATTTATGGTGAGTAATTAATAATATTAATTCGCTAAGTAATAAAATCGAAAAGTAGGCAATAAAATAAAAGGAAAAACAGGTATACTAGGCGTGTCTGTTTTTCTCTTTTCAGAAATAAAAAATGCCTGAAATGGAAACAAACAAGGACCCTTTTTTGTAACTAATACTTCGTTGTGACTACTTATGGCTCAATTTTACTCTCCGAACCGCCGCACCACTCCACGCCGTCAACTTACGGTCATTGCTGATAGCTTAGATGCAGCAGGGCAAGGTATAGCACGTCTTGACGGGAAAACAATTTTTGTTGCGGATTTATTACCAGGGGAGGAAGCTCAGATTGAGTTAACGGAAGATAAGCGTAGTTTTGCGAAAGCGAAAGTGGTTAAGCGCTTATCAACAAGTCCACAGAGAGTGAAGCCACAATGCCGTTATTTTAATCAGTGTGGTGGCTGCCAACAGCAACATATTGATATTGAATTACAAAGAGCAAGTAAGGCCGAGGCTTTACAATATTTAATGATGCGAGAAACGGGAGTTGATAAAAGTGCAGCTCCCGTAATGAGTGGTGAACCTTATGGCTATCGCCGCCGTGCTCGCTTAGGCTTGCAATATCAACCTAAACATCAACGGTTGGTGATGGGGTTTCGTCAAGTACAGTCCAATACGCTGGTTGATATTAAAAACTGTCCAGTGTTAGTGCCTGAACTGGATATGTTACTTACCCCCCTTTCTGAGTGTCTTAACCAACTTAGCATTAAGCCGAAATTAGGCCATGTTGAGCTTATCCATGCGGATAACAGCAATATCATCATGATCCGTCATTTAGTGCCTTTTTCACATGCAGATAAACAGAAACTTAACGATTTTGAAAGGCAATATGACGTGTCTATCTGGTTGGCAGGAAATGACAATGCATTAGAAGCGCTGACGTCGAGCTCACCAATGCCAGAATATCAAGTGGTAGGTGAAGTGCTTAAATTTAACCCATTGAATTTTATTCAAGTGAATGGGCAAGTAAATCAATTGATGGTGGCACAAGCGTTAGCATGGTTAGATCTAACGCGTGAAGATAGGGTATTAGACCTTTTTTGCGGAATGGGTAATTTTACGTTACCAATAGCACGATTAGCGCAATCAGTTGTTGGGGTTGAAGGTGTCGAAAATTTAGTCGAACAGGCGCGAAACAACGCTCAGCTCAATACTATTTCCAACGCGACCTTCTATAATGAGAACCTAGAAGCCGAAATTCATACACAACCGTGGGCAGCTCAAGGGTTCAATAAAGTATTATTAGACCCTGCACGAGCAGGGGCGGCGGGCGTGATGGAACATTTAATTAAACTGATGCCTGAAAAAATTGTCTATGTTTCTTGTAACCCAACGACATTAGCAAGGGACAGTAAAGTTTTGCTTGATGAGGGGTATCAATTGTTACATTTGCGGATGTTAGACATGTTTCCGCACACTAGCCATTTAGAATCAATGGCACTATTTATCCGTCGGCCAGAGCATTAACAGGTAGGGAGAATATATGGTTGCAGTAAGAAGCGCACATCTTACCCCAGCAGGTGAGTTTGCCCCAGAAAAATGGGTAGGCGGTCTGGGTTTGAGTAATAAACAATCAGAAGAAAAGCTCATCCATACCTGGCAGTTTTGTCACGATAAATTAGCAGGCCAAGAAATTGGGCCTTTATTGCTGTGGCGTGGCATCGAGATGACCGAAATCTTATCTACGCTCAGCATGGACATCGGCAGCTTACAAGCCGCATTATTATTTCCATTAGTAGAAGAAGGCAAGCTGGAAGAGCAGGAAGTCATTGAACAGTTCGGAAATTCGATACACGAACTTGTTAAAGGCGTGCTTGAGATGGATGCTATTCGTCAATTAAAAGCGACACAATCCAGTGAAACAAGCTCAGTCCAAGTCGATAATATCCGTCGTATGTTATTGTCGATGGTGGAAGATTTTCGTTGTGTTGTCATCAAGCTAGCAGAGCGTATCGCGCATTTGCGTGAAGTCAAAGACGCCACAGAAGATGAACGCGTATTAGCCGCAAAAGAATGCTCCAATATTTATGCGCCATTAGCGAATCGCTTAGGGATAGGGCAATTAAAATGGGAGTTAGAGGACTTCTGCTTCCGTTATTTGCACCCTGATGAATACAAAAAAATCGCTAAGTTACTCCATGAACGCCGTATTGACCGTGAAGATTATATTGATAATTTTGTCGGTACGTTGCGTAAATATATGCTAAAAGAAAACATTCAGGCTGATATTTACGGTCGCCCCAAGCATATCTACAGTATTTGGCGCAAAATGAAGAAGAAATCATTGGCGTTTGATGAGCTATTCGATGTGCGGGCTGTACGTATCGTGGTTGAACGTTTGCAAGATTGCTACGCGGCACTGGGAATTGTGCATACCCATTTTCGCCATCTTCCTGATGAGTTTGATGACTATGTAGCAAACCCCAAGCCAAATGGCTATCAATCAATTCATACAGTTGTGTTGGGCCCCAACGGTAAAACCCTTGAAATTCAAATTCGTACCCGCCAAATGCATGAAGATGCAGAGTTAGGGGTCGCTGCACACTGGAAATATAAAGAAGGCGCAACAGGAATTGGCAAGGGAAGCAGCTACGAAAATCGTATTGCATGGCTGCGTAAATTAATTGCATGGCAGGAAGAAATGGCAGACTCAGGTGAAATGCTTGATGAAGTTCGTAGCCAGGTATTTGATGATCGCGTTTATGTCTTTACACCGAAAGGGGATGTTGTCGATTTACCGACAGGGTCAACTCCACTTGATTTTGCCTACCATATTCACAGTGATGTAGGGCATCGTTGTATCGGTGCGAAAATTGGTGGTCGGATCGTGCCATTTAGTTATCAACTGCAAATGGGGGATCAAATTGAAATCATCACCCAAAAACATCCGAACCCAAGCCGTGATTGGTTAAATCCAAACTTAGGCTATGTCACAACCAGCCGTGGGCGTGCCAAAATTCAAAACTGGTTCCGTAAACAAGACAGAGATAAAAACATTCTTGCTGGACGCCAGATTTTAGATAGTGAACTATCTCAGCTTGATATTAGCCTGCGTGAAGCGGAAAAACTGCTTATTGCCCGCTATAACGTTCATTCTCTGGACGAAGTATTAGCAGGTATTGGTGGCGGTGATATTCGAATTAACCAGTTGGTGAATTTCTTACAAAGCAAATTCAATAAAGCAACGGCGGAAGAAGAAGACCGCGCGGCAATGAAGACATTAGAAAGTAAGTCTTCACTCCCAAGAGCACCATCCCATGGTAGTGGTCGAGTGGTGGTTGAAGGGGTTGGTAACCTAATGCACCATATTGCACGTTGCTGCCAGCCAATTCCAGGGGATGAAATTGTCGGTTTTATCACGAAAGGACGAGGTATTTCTATTCACAGTGCGGATTGCGAACAATTAGCTGAGCTGCAAAGTCACGCACCAGAACGTGTGATAGATGCAGTTTGGGGAGAAAACTATTCCAGTGGTTATTCTCTCGTGGTTAGAGTTATCGCCAATGACCGTAGTGGTCTACTACGTGATATCACGACAATATTAGCTAATGAGAAGGTTAATGTGCTTGGCGTCAGTAGCCGCAGCGATGTGAAGCAGCAATTAGCAACGATAGATATGACAATTGAGCTGTATAATATTGAGGTGCTGAGCCGGGTGTTAGCAAAATTAAATCAGTTGCCGGATGTTATTGAGGCAAAACGCCATTCCCAGTGATTTTCTTCATATTTTGCGTTGTAGGGGTGTTGGCTACACTTAGCTACTCGGGTCACATACTTATGTATGCTCCTCGAGATAGCTAATCTTGCCGCCTACCTACAACGCAAACTATTTTGAAAATCGGCACCATTATAATTAACCATTTTTATATTTTGAGCCGCAGCGTTGTTGGCTGCGCGCTCTCCTCGCGACAACACCAACTATTTTGAAATGATCCTTTTCAAGTTTTCTTTGTTGATTAGCCTTTATATCTGGTAAGTTTGAAATAAAGGTAGCAATGTAGAAACAAAAGAAAATCAAAGGGTAATACAATGAGTCAGCAAAATCACCAAATTGAACGCTTACTATCCATCATGGCACAGCTGCGCGACCCAAAAACGGGGTGCCCTTGGGATAAAGTACAAACATTTAAAACCATCGCACCTTACACACTTGAAGAAACCTATGAGGTACTTGATGCGATAGAGCGTGAGGACTTTTCTGATCTAAAAGGCGAATTGGGTGACTTATTATTCCAAGTCGTTTTTTATGCACAAATGGCGAATGAAAAATCACTTTTCGATTTTAATGATATCTGCCAAGCGGTGAGTGACAAACTTGAGCATCGTCACCCACATATCTTTGATGCGAACAACCAACTTTCAAGTTCCGAAGTGATTGAGGGATGGGAAAAGCGTAAGGCAAAAGAACGTGCTGAAAAGTCTCAATTTTCTGTACTTGATGATATTCCAAACTCACTCCCTGCACTGATGAAAGCCTATAAAATTCAAAAACGTTGTGCTTCTGTCGGTTTTGATTGGGATACGCTTGGCCCAGTGGTTGGAAAAGTGCATGAAGAACTTGAAGAAGTCATGGAAGAAGCCACTCAGGTGGTTGTAGATCAAAACCGCTTAGAAGAAGAAATTGGAGACTTGCTGTTTGCGACAGTAAATTTGTCTCGTCACCTAGGCCATAAGCCCGAAATTGCACTGCAAAAAGCCTGTAATAAATTTGAACGACGTTTTAGGCAAATCGAGAAAAGCTTATCCGAAAGTGGTAAGTCTGTAGAAGGTGCTACACTTGAAGAGATGGAGGCACTTTGGCTGCAGGTTAAAAGCCAAGAATAAAATGTCTCGTCATATTTCACACTACAGCGTTGTTGGCTGCGTTCGGCACATGGGTCACATACTTATGTATGCTCCCCGAGATATCCTCTCTTGCCGCCTAGCTGTAATGCGAACTATTTAGAGCCATTACATGTAAGTATTGAAACTATTTGTCGTTTTAAGATTTGGATGTTGTTGGTTTATTCTAAAAGTAATTTATTTAATATTCCCAAATAAAGCTTCAAAAACAATGAATAGAATGGCATTTTTAGGCGTCAAATAGCGAGTGATAGAGTAAATAGTTATTCAAAATCAAACTTAGTGCAGAATTGCATTTTTTATGCTATAGAATGAGCTGAAAGGATTTAGCTTTTGCCTTTAAACTGTGTTAATGTATAAAAACAGACGCAGATGACTATTTTTGAAGCGATAAATAATTTTCGTTTTTAACTTGCTGATAATATTAGAGTGTTGATGAAATTTAGCCTTATTATGCTTAGAACATTTGTAGCGAAATTAAGGTTCGGGTATACTGTTTTCCCGTCCTGTTATATCCATCATCTTTTAAACCTAAACTTTCAGGTTCAGCATGAAAACTAACTATATTTTTGTGACCGGCGGGGTCGTATCCTCTCTGGGTAAAGGCATTGCCGCAGCCTCGTTGGCGGCTATACTCGAAGCCCGTGGACTCAATGTAACGATTATGAAACTGGATCCCTACATTAACGTAGATCCAGGTACAATGAGCCCAACCCAACACGGGGAAGTTTTCGTTACAGAAGACGGCGCTGAAACTGACTTGGATTTGGGTCATTATGAGCGTTTCATCCGTACCAAAATGACACGTCGTAATAACTTTACGACAGGCCGTGTCTACTCTGAAGTTCTGCGCAAAGAGCGCCGTGGCGACTACTTAGGCGCTACCATCCAAGTTATCCCGCATATTACGAATGAAATCAAAGACCGTATCATCCGTGGTGGTGAAGGCCATGATGTTGTTCTCGTTGAAGTTGGCGGAACTGTCGGTGATATCGAATCTCTGCCATTCTTAGAAGCTATTCGTCAAATGGCGGCGGAAGTGGGTCGTGAACGCACACTATATTTGCACTTAACCTTAGTGCCATATCTTGCAGCTGCGGGTGAAGTAAAAACCAAACCAACGCAACATTCTGTGAAAGAATTGCTGTCCATTGGTATTCAACCTGACGTATTAATTTGCCGTTCAGACCGTGTGATTCCTGCAAACGAGCGCGCGAAAATCGCGTTATTCTGTAATGTGCCAGAAAAAGCAGTTATCTCACTAAAAGACGTTGATTCTATTTATAAAATCCCAGCCTTGTTAAAATCCCAAGGTTTGGATGAATACATCTGTAGCCGTTTCCGTATCGATGTGCCTGAAGCGAATCTGTCTGAGTGGGAACAAGTTATTTACGAAGAAGCCAATCCTGCTGGGGAAGTAACTATCGGAATGGTGGGTAAATACGTTGAGTTACCAGATGCGTATAAATCAGTTATCGAAGCACTGAAACACGGCGGCTTGAAAAATCGTTTAACCGTGAATATTAAGCTAATTGACTCGCAAGATATCGAAACCCGTGGTGTTGAATTACTGAAAGGGCTTGATGCAATTTTAGTTCCAGGCGGTTTTGGTGAGCGTGGTGTAGAAGGGAAAATTCTGACAGCGCAATACGCACGTGAGAATAAAATCCCTTATTTAGGTATTTGTTTGGGTATGCAAGTTGCCCTGATTGAATTTGCACGTAACGTTGCCAATATGACAGATGCAAACTCAACAGAATTCAAAGCAGATTGTAAATATCCAGTTGTTGCGCTGATTACAGAATGGCGTGATGAAGAGGGTAACGTTGAAGTGCGTTCTGAAGAGAGCGACCTTGGCGGTACAATGCGTGTTGGCGGGCAGCCATGCCATTTAGTGAATGGTAGCTTAGTGCGTGATATGTATGGTGCTGAAACCATCGTTGAACGTCACCGTCATCGTTATGAAGTGAATAACTTATTACTGAAACGCATCGAAGATGCGGGCCTAAAAATCGCAGGTCGCTCAGTAGATAACAAACTGGTAGAAATTATTGAAAACCCAAATCACCCTTGGTTTGTGGCTTGCCAATTCCACCCAGAGTTCACTTCGACCCCAAGAGATGGTCACCCATTATTTGCAGGTTTTGTTAAAGCCGCTGGTAAGTACCAGAAAGGTGAGTTGAAATAAGATATGGGGAAGTCGGCGCATTGGCACCAACTTCCCGAAATTTAACTTGTACTGAGGAAAACCTAATGTCCAAAATTGTTAAAGTGATCGGCCGTGAAATCATTGACTCTCGTGGTAACCCAACTGTTGAAGCTGAAGTTCACTTAGAAGGTGGCTTCGTTGGTTTAGCAGCTGCACCATCAGGTGCATCGACAGGTTCTCGTGAAGCTCTGGAACTGCGTGACGGTGATAAAGCACGTTTCCTGGGTAAAGGTGTTCTGAAAGCTGTTGGTGCAGTTAATGGCCCAATCGCAGAAGCCCTGATCGGTAAAGATGCAAAAGATCAAGCAAATATCGATAAAATCATGATTGACCTTGATGGCACTGAAAACAAATCTAAATTTGGTGCGAACGCAATTCTGGCTGTTTCTTTAGCAAACGCAAAAGCAGCAGCAGCGGCAAAAGGTATGCCTCTGTATGAGCATATTTCTGATCTGAATGGGACTCACGGTCAATATTCAATGCCTCTGCCAATGATGAATATCATCAACGGTGGTGAGCACGCAGATAACAACGTTGATATCCAAGAATTCATGATCCAGCCTGTTGGCGCACCAACGCTGAAAGAAGCGGTTCGCATGGGTTCTGAGATTTTTCATCACTTAGCAAAAGTACTGAAATCTAAAGGTATGAACACGGCTGTAGGTGATGAAGGTGGTTATGCACCTAACTTAGAGTCTAACGCAGCAGCGTTAGCCGCTATCAAAGAAGCGGTTGAACAAGCAGGTTATGTATTAGGTAAAGACGTAACGTTAGCGATGGACTGTGCAGCATCTGAGTTCTTCAACGCTGAAACAGGTAATTATGAACTGAAAGGCGAAGGTAAAACCTTTACGTCTCAAGAGTTCACTCATTACTTAGAAGAGCTGACTAAACAGTACCCAATCGTATCTATCGAAGATGGTCTGAACGAATCTGACTGGGATGGTTTTGCATACCAAACTAAAGTTCTTGGTGACAAAATCCAATTGGTTGGTGACGACCTATTTGTAACTAATACTAAGATCCTGAAAGAAGGTATCGACAAAGGTATCGCTAACTCAATCCTAATTAAATTCAACCAAATCGGTTCGTTAACTGAAACTTTGGCTGCAATTAAAATGGCGAAAGATGCAGGCTATACTGCTGTTATTTCTCACCGTTCAGGCGAAACTGAAGATGCAACTATTGCGGACTTAGCAGTGGGTACTGCAGCGGGGCAAATCAAAACAGGTTCTATGAGTCGTTCTGACCGTGTTGCTAAATACAACCAATTAATCCGTATTGAAGAAGCTCTGGGTAACAGTGCACCATTCAACGGTTTAAAAGAAGTTAAAGGCCAAGCATAATTTAATTGCTAAGCTAATTGATTGCAACGGGAGGCATCGGCTTCCCGTTTTTTATGCTTAAAATAAATGATATTTTAAAAAACGATAAAAAAATCATTTTTTCCATATTAAAGTTAATCTTAAATTTACCTATTTTATTAAAACGAATTCAATAATATTTATTTTCTGTGATAGAAATAAGTCTTTAAAATAAATTAATTTTGATATTAAATGGTGGAATATGGAAAAGGAAGGTTATGAGTCGTTACTTGCCATTTCAAGGGAAGGCAGAGATAAAGCAAGAACTGCTCAGGAAATTATCGATTTAATTAAAGAGATTAAAATTGGTTATAAAAATAATAGTTTTAATTGGGATTCGACATTAATAGAAAAAAAGAATTATATTGAAGATAAAATAACTGACATTATTTATCAATTATATAGTAATGATATCCCGGCAGAATCAAGTGGGTTAAATCTTGAAGAAAGAAATTTATTTTTTGATGAGTTTAAAACTCTTCTAAATTCAGAGGTTAGGGATAAAGTCAGTATTAGAGTCCAAGGGCAAAATGAAGAATCTTTTTTTAAATTAAGTTCAGAACAACAATTGAATGCAAGTGCTTATCGTATTTTACCAAAAGATTACCGTCAACGTTATTTGAGTAGATCCAAATTAATGGCTCGATTAACGGTTAATGTTAATAAGAAAAATTACATTGATTTAGCAAATGCTTTGATTAAGTTATATGACAATGATCCCCAAAAAAATGTCTTTCAATCAAAAATTATGGGGCCAAGAAAATTAGGTAACAGAACCGATCAAGCCGTTATTTACCTTGCAGAGGCGAGTTCTGTGTCTGCTAAAGAAGTTAGCCAGCAATTAAAATCACTGCTACCACCAGATGCACTTATTGAACATACGCCCGTTGGTATGAAAAGGCTAATGACTGGGATCTCTTATTCTGAAACGGTAGAGGGGCAATCTAGTAGCTATGGTGAATCAAGGGCAGTGATTATGGCCAAGGCAGTCACTGAATCGTTATTAACAGGTGAAAGGTTAATAAACACATTACCAAGAACATTACAACGTTTTGGCTATGATCCTAAAGACCCTGCGCTTATTTCTCAAACGATTAAAGATAGGTTTTTGAAAACAGGGCTGAATGGTTCAAATTTAGAGTTAGGTACTACTGATCCAAGTCGAGATATACAACAATTTGTATTAACCCCCGAGCAATTTTGCTACTCATATAAAGTTAATGCAGGTTATCTCAATGATATAGACGAAATACCAGTAAGTGGGAAATTTGTATTTTACCGTAATGAAAAATCTGAATATGAAATAAAGTATGTTGATGATACTTATCATTCAAATCCTGCTTATGCACTAGAGAGTTATTTTTTAGATACTAACTCAAAAGGGGCAGATAAAGACTTTTCTAATTATATTGATATAGAAAAAACATCTCCAGAAAATAAATTTTTATTTTTAAGTAAGGTTAATAAAGGCTCTGTTATTGTCACAGAGTTAGATTCAGAAAAATATAGAGTTTTCTATGATAGTCGTTATAACAGTTCTTTACTTTATGATAATGTTACCATGGCTATAGATGAGCGGGATTATAAAAATAGGGAGCATGATAGTCCCTTTATTTTTTTATATTTTGATGATGAAAATTGGAAGTTGGTTTTTCAAGATAGAACGAATCAGGATGGATTACACTTTTTGCCTGATAATGTAAAAATTAAATCAGCAGAGAGTTATTTTTTAGATGAAAAAAAACGGAATTTAATCTTTACAGAAAAAATGTACACGAAAAGTTGAATCTTTTTGCAAAAAAAATAGACGTCTATTTTTCTACAGCTGAAGAGTATTCAGTCACAGATGAAAAAAAAGTTAACTCTATTCATTGGTTAAATTTAGCTAATGAAGTAAAAAGAAAAGTCCAATCGAGTTCAGATGAGTTAAAAAATAGAATTAGAAATATAGAACTAAATTTAAAGAGAATTAATGATGAAGATATTATTTCTGATATGCAAGCAACGATAGATGTTAATCAAGTTTTAGATAGAATAAAAAATGAACAATTTAATGAGATATACTCGAGCTTGCTTGAGGTTGAATATGCTTTTTATTTGCAAACACTTAAACAGAATAAAGGTATGGACTTTGTGGTTCGAGGAATAAACTCAGGGTCTTCATCATCTAAAGCAGATGAACGTAGTCGGCTAACAATAATCGAGCGCTATGAAAATTTATTGTATTTACATAGAACATCAAAGAATATTGATTTTAGAAATGAATTTAATGAAGGAATGAAAAATTATAATAATATTATAATTAAAGAAATTAATAGTAATGCAACGTCTTGGCAATTAAAAAAACAGTATGTATTAGCGGAGATTTCCGCAAAAGAAAGAGGTGCATTATATCGATTGATTCAAGATGCTGATTATGCGGAGTATATCGATAAAATTCTTATTGAAACGGGTAAGATCAGTGAGTTTTTTTATGAAAATGGTAGTAAAAGAAATAGGTTGATCCCTCAGGACTTTTACTTATCAATTATTAAAAGTGAATCTGGTGGACGCTGTTATCCACTGGTTAGGGCGATGTCTGTTGCATTGGCAAAAGGGGGACAAAATAGTGCTGATAAACTCATAGATAAACTCTATGTCGCTGCTGCAAATCCAGATGATGAAAATTCCATTTTATTAAAGGAGGGGTTGAATAACCTACACTCAAATACCGGTGCTGTTGAATCTTCTTTTTCCTATGGGAAAATGAGCTTAAACAAGATCCATGAGTTATTAACTGTTCGTGATGACACAATGATGTTTGCATTAAATACTAATAGTCATTCAATGATGTTAGGGAAAAAAGTGGAAAATGGTAAGAGTAACTACTATTTTTATGATCCTAACTTTGGTATTTTTGTATTTGATAATAGCCAAAGTTTATTTAATGCAATAACAAAGTTCTTTATTGAGAAAAAATTTGCACCTTATTACTCTGCATTTGACGTAGATGGAAAGCCGGCTTTTAATCTGGTTTATATCGATACCCATAAAATGAGTGAGGTTTCGATAGGTAACCAGCTTACCGTTGAAAATTTAAGCGATGAAAATGAGATTAGCACAATAGAAGCGAGGCAGAATAAAGCAAGATTAATATTAAGAGGCCAAAATGAAATATACCAAGATTTACAATTAAAATGTTCACTATCCATCTTGGATGCAAACCAGTGGGCAGAAAAAATTCATGAAGCAAGCGTTAAATTATCTGTAGAAAATAACCTTGATGATCGATGGCTTCCCTTGTTTTCTAATATAGAAGAAGAGAAAGAGGGGCATTATCGTATTCAATTTATTCACTTAGATGACACAGATTTAACTCAATGGGTTGAAACAACCGATAAAACATTTAAAGATTTTCACCAATATAGCCTTGAAAAAATGACGGAGTTTGGGCGCGATTATCATTTTATTGAAGAAGAATTCAGACAAAAAAGCCTAACTGTAGAAGGTAATTCTATTGATGGTTTAAATGCGGGGGTTGTGATTCAATCAATCATCCAATGGGTAGAAGACAGAAACCGGAATGAAAATACAAAGACTTCGAATACATCAAATTTAGCTATAGCTTTAAAAATTCATACCTATGTAAATTATGCATTAATCACCCAGAGCACAGTAAAAGATATTGCTCATATAACGCAATTAGCTAAAACCGCATTAAGTTACCAAACAAAAGCAGTAGCTCCCTCAATGAATCTCTTTTCATCATCACTCGCTAAAGTTGCTAATGAGGGGCTATCGACATTATTTAATGGTGCATTGATTGGGTTTGATATTTATGAAATAACACAAGCTGAAAATGAGCCACAGACAATCACTTTTAGTACTCAACTCGTTTTTGATTCTGCAAGTTTTTTAGCTAATACTATGGCTATAGGTGCTGATGCTTTTGGTTACACGACTGCATCAGCCTCTTTCGGTGGAATGGGGGTCATTGTTTCTGGGCTTGGGATTGGTTTCACAGCACTTGCGCGTAATTTTGCCATCATAGGTGAGGATGCCAAAGCGGTTGGTTTGTATTTTAGCACACTGGATAAAGCATACCAAGGTAACGGTTATGAATATTCGAAAGATAATAAAACTTTAATACCTAAATATGGTGCTGTATTTAAAACTATCGACTTACAAGCGGATAAAATCGAATTTGATAGTCAATATATTTATCGCACGAGTGAGAAATCTTCTGGCGGGGGGCGAAAAAATTATATTTTTTGGGCGGGTAATTTTCCAACTATGGTACATGATAGACAACAAGCAATTAATATTCGTACAGGAATAGGCTATGTAAGTAGGTACCGTACTGTGGATTTCGCTTCACAGGAGAATGTTTTTTTACCAGTGACACCAAAATCATATATAAAGTATGACTATAATTTATGGCCTGGGGCAACAACAAGGCACGACAATGGTTTTGATGTTATTCGTAGGCTAGAGCGGACTGATAAATTTGATTATGATTTTTATATTTTCCCAAGCGAAAATACAATTACTCATATTTACCATGAGTATGTTAATACCCCAATAAGTGTTAGGTTAGACAATAAAAAACGTAATCTAATTATACCTAATTTACCAAAAGAGTGGCACGGATTTGTTAGTTATGATCTAGAAGGGTGTGGGGGAAAATATACCATTAATATTAATGAAGGAGTCAATGTATTATTATCAGATTGCTCAAGCTGCCAGAACTCTTCTCAATGGATAATTAACTCAAAAGATAATAATAATATAAAAATATTTGATGATCGAGTAAGCGTTGGGGAGGTTGATTTTTTTATCAAGAATAAAAATCCAGGAAGTAAATATTATATTATTGGAAATGAGAATGAAGTAAACGAAATAAATTTCAAAACAAAATCGATGACAGTTGTGAGTATTGATGAAACAGTATGGAAAAATAACATAAAAGGTTTTGATGCATATTTACACACTTTAGCCTTGGAACATAGAACACATCAACAGTATGTTATTATTGAAAATTATCAGCATAATGGAAACAATGTAGGCCGTGCTTATTTTGATGTGAAAACGGAAAAAATACTATTTACAGACTCAATTGATGCAGAGAAAAAAAATGCACTGTTAGCGTGGGTTAGAAAAGATAAGGCTATTTTTTATTCAGTAGGCTCGCCTCTGATTTGGGTGACAGACCTTAATAGTGGAAAGGTTCTTTCTGAATACCGATTAGAAAACAAAATGGCACGTAATTTAGACGTTTTAAAAGTATGGTCAGAAGAAGATATTATTTATTTTTCTTGTCGCTATCAAGATTCACTCGAGGTAGCAAATTACCAAATTGTAGAAAATAACATTGAATTGGTGAGTCTTGTTTCAGCACCTGAACTGTTAGTCGATTTAGCTAGCACTCATACTCAGTTAGGAAGTACTGAACCTGAAGACATTTTACAGCGTTACTTAATTGATAATAAAAATAATTTTGGAATGTCACAATTGAAATACTCCAGCTTAGCCAGTTTGGTGATGATATCTGGAAGTGACTACAATCAAGCTCAGCACCGCTACTGGATTAGACTCAAAGATAATAAACTGATTAAGCCTAACCTATCTGCTTCGTTAGGGTTTGGTCATTTTCCCGTCGATCGTACTTTGAGGCAAAGTCATTGGGCAATCCCTGAGGATTTACATTTAGTCTCATCATTATTTGATAACGATAGGACTGAAGTCTTTTACTTTTATAGTGATAAGGAAAAATCACTATATCAACAAAGAGGTGCGGGGCAAGATGTATTAAATGTAATAAAACCTTCAGCCTGGTTTATGTTCATGCCTAATTTAGAGCGTGTATTTACATGGAAAGGAAATTTACTACTTGTTGATAGCATTGGTGTTGTTAGCCAGTTAAATGTTAATAGGTCTTCATCTACAGTTGCATTGACTGATAAATGGCTTCGAGAGCATGCATATTGGTGGCGGGACTTAGAATCTGATTATCGGGATAAAACGGTTCTTCCATTACTTGGTATTAGAAGTGTTGATAATAGCAAAATACTTCCAGCATGGAGTGTTCAAGGGAAAGTCATCATTGCACATCAACTTTCTTCAGAAAATGAACTGCAATTTTTAGGTCTGAACGCAACGTGTTCTGGAGGGTTAATTTTTGATAGAAAGCAAAAAAAATTGTATGAACAACACTTCGCAACAGAAAAAGAATTAATGGCTGCATTTTCTGAAGGCTCAGTACTCAATAACCCAACTGATTTACCTGCTATAATTGACCTTTACTCTGGCTTTCAAATTAATAAAGTAGAACGAGTAGATGAAGGTTTATTAATTTCCGCTGAAAATGGAGAAATACTTTATGTTGGTTTATTAAACAGCCAGTCAAATAATGAATTTAGTGCTAATCATTTAAGTTCTTCTTTGATTGTTCAAGGTGGAAAAGAGCATGATATTCTTAGCCCATCAATAATCAAAAACGTGAAAAATATTATTTTAAGTGGCGGAGAAGGACAAGATAGTTATTTAATCAGCCAAGAATCATGGCTGAATTACCAAACGATTATTATTGATAATGATAGCTATGATGAAAAAGAGGATCTTCTCATTTTGCCTGCATTAAATCGCCGTTCACTTATGACGTTTCGTCGTGATGATGACTTAGTTATTTTTGATATAAATTCATCAACATCATTAGTTATTAGGCAGGTGTTTGGTCAAAACGCTAAAACACATAATCATTTAAAGATCCGAATACACAATCAATCATACTCTATGAGTCTGAGTGAATTTACTCGTGATACAATACATACAGAAAGTTTATTTAATGCACAACAAGGTGATTTTAGCGCAATGAGTGAACATCAAACTCAATTAATTATTGAAAAAGCAGTGATGTTTAATTTTGACCTTGATTTATCACAGCAAGACACTGGTGCTTATTTTCCATCAGAACGTGCATTAAGTTTGATGCCACCACTTTTATCACCTTACTTATAGATTTAACTGATTGATTTCATAGCTGGTTTTTATAGCAATAAATTAACCAATGGAATAAGTTGTTTTATTATATAAAAATCAGCAAGTTATGTTTATTCTTACCCAAGGGAATAAAAAGAGATTTATATTGCACACTTTTCATATGATAGTTTTTAACTCTTCGATTTTTGCGATGCAATAGCTCGGTTTTTTTGGAGTTTATGGTAAAGATTAGCAAATTACACGGCATAGATCGCACTTTTGGTTACTCCACATTTTCATTCCATTCAATTAACTCTATATTTCAGACCTTGTAAATAAATATTAACAATAATACTCGAAAACAATTTGCTTCCGAGCTATGGAGTCTTACATGGATGCTTCTGAATCTTTGACGCCGGCAGTAAGTCCAACTCCCGCCAATAAGCGTGGTTGGATTATTTTAGCAATTGATATTGTGCTGTTGGTTTTACTTTTGAAATACCTACCTTTTGATGAGAAAGCGAATGCAGGGTTAGCGATGATGGTTTTCATTGGCGTGCTTTGGCTTACTGAAGCTATACACGTTACGGTGACAGCGCTATGCATTCCTATTTTAGCCGTGGGACTTGGGCTAATGAATACTGGGGATGCGCTTAAATCCTTTGCGAACCCCATTATTTTCTTATTCTTTGGTGGGTTTGCATTAGCCACAGCCTTGCATATTCAAGGTTTAGACAGGCTTATCGCGAATCGCTTATTAATGGCTGCGCGTGGGCGTCTCTCAGTTGCTGTATTGCTGTTATTTGGTGTAACGGCGGGCTTGTCAATGTGGATCAGTAACACGGCAACAGCAGCAATGATGTTACCGCTTGTGCTCGGTATTTTGTCCAATCTTGATGTCCGTCATGAACGTAATACATTTGTGTTTGTCTTGCTTGGTGTGGCTTACAGTGCAAGTATTGGCGGATTAGGGACGATCGTTGGTAGCCCTCCAAATGCCATTGCGGCTTCTGCTTTAGGCTTAGACTTCCTTTCTTGGATGAAATACGGCATTCCAATTATGGTTGTGTTATTGCCGATGATGTTTGTTTTAATGTACATGATGTTGCGCCCAAACCTTAAACATCGCTTTGAAATTGAATTAGAACATGTTGAATGGAACAGTAAACGTATTACTGCAATGATAATATTTTTGTTAGCGGTAGTCTGTTGGATCACTAGTACTTTTATCAGCGATGCATTCGGTGGTGTGAAAGATTTAGACACCATCATTGCGATGAGCGCCGCAATTCTAATTTGTGTCACGGGCGTCGCAAATTGGTCTCAGATTCAAAAAAATACAGAGTGGGGCGTATTGATGTTATTCGGTGGTGGTTTAACACTGAGTGCAATTTTGAGCTCTTCTGGCGCAAGTAAAATTATGGCGGATTGGATGCAGCTAACATTTGGCCAAAGTCATTGGTTTGTCATTATTTTAGCGGTCACGACCTTTATTATCATTCTGACAGAATTTACCAGTAATACGGCAAGTGCTGCGTTATTAGTTCCTATTTTTGCAACAGTGGCTGAAGCGTTGGGTATGCCTGTCATTGTGCTAACCATGATTATTGGTATCGGTGCATCGTGTGCCTTTATGTTACCTGTAGCAACACCACCTAATGCGATTGTGTTTGGTTCGGGTTATATACGCCAAATAGAAATGGTGAGAGTTGGAGCTGTACTGAATGTCGCTTGTATCATTGTGATTTCATTATTTGCTTGGTTCTTCTGGATGTAATTCAAAAATCTACCTTACGGCCTCTTCTTTTGAGGCCGCTTTACATTGTTGTTTTGCATTTCGATATTATTGAGGGGGGCGTGCGACGAGTGCTTGTTGACTCTTCCCTATCTGAAGAACTCCTGTATTTGAAAATGTTATTTCACTGTTACCACGTAATGAGAAATTCAGTGCTTTAATTGTCCCATGAATATCGATTTTATTTTGAGGGCAAAGAAAATCATTACTGCATTGATATTGATGACTCTCTAACATCACAGTATGCCCTGTTAATTTCGCTTGTTCACTTAATTCAAAGTGATTTCCTTGAAAATATGGGATATCTGTTTTGAATTTAGTGTTATGTTTTATCACACCTTCACTTGGTGAAAGTGTTCCACTACCTGACGTACTTATGTAGTTTTGCAAGGCAGCATTGATATTGAGGTTATTTTGCAGTTTTATTTGATCGGCAAATATATTCATTTTAGATAACTGAATAGGATTGCCTTGTTGTTGGCTTATGCTGATTAGCCCAGCCGGGTGGGTTGAAAATTTAAGATTACTGTAATCCTCCTTTTTTTTAGGTTCAAGTTGCTTCTTATTTTCTTTATTTCTAACGTATTGCTGTTCTAATTTCCCTGCAATTAAAGACAGGCTATTGATATTATTTATCGTGCCTTTTTTCCAAGAAATACCATTTGGGTTTGCAATAACAAGGTTTGCTCGTTGTCCCTTGATACCTAATACCCCTTGAATCTGAGTTTCTTCGGTACCTGTCACTTCTGCGAGTATTAACTTTGCAGCCTTATCACCCAAGTTATTATTGCTCGCTACATCATTATTAAAAATCAAACCATGTTCATTTGAAGATAAGGTCTCGAACGTATTGAATGAAATATGGTTTTTTAGAGGTGCATTGATATTGATGATTTTGGCTTTATCAATACTGAGCTCATTTGCATTAGTAATGAATGGCGAAAATAAGAAAAAGACAGTGATAGTTTGTGTCGTTATTGATTTCATTTATCAGCTCCCTGCTATTAAAAAATCCCTTAATCGCTAAGGAGTATAAGGGGGAATGCATTTTTCAAAGCAATCAAAAAATAGTATGGGATTGATAGAAACAGGTAAAAGGGGGTAATTATATTGAGTTAAGAAGAAAATAAGAGCCACATTTCAGTGGCTCTCAGACTGCTGACAAACCGATTAGGTTTGACTGCAGGTTGGATAGGTTTTGAAAATAAATCAGGAAAATCAGTTTATTGATTTTCGGCTGATAACACAAAGCAGGAAAAACCACGCTTTTATCCTGTTTTGTCAACAACCTAAGAGCCACATTTCAGTGGCTCTTATTAATATGTTACTTATCAGCAACTAGTGTGCTGCAGGTGGATGACTGTGTTCAATATCTTCAGACTTCTTAGAGAAGCGGCGACGGATCACCACGAAGAATACAGGAACAAAGAAGATAGCCAGAGAGGTAGCAGCAAACATACCACCCAGAACACCTGTACCTACTGAGTTCTGAGAAGCTGAACCTGCACCATTACTAAACACTAGCGGGATAACCCCCAGCATAAATGCCAGTGATGTCATCAGGATTGGTCGTAAACGCATCTTAACGGCATTTAGCGTTGCTTCAACTAACCCTTTACCTTCTTTTTCCATTAGGTCTTTGGCGAATTCAACAATCAAGATTGCGTTTTTCGCTGAGAGCCCAATGGTTGTTAATAAGCCAACCTTAAAGTAAACGTCATTATCTAAACCGCGAATACTGGTGAAGAGTAATGCACCGATAATACCCAATGGAACCACTAACATAACGGAGAATGGCACTGACCAGCTTTCATAAAGAGCAGCCAGACAGAGGAATACCACTATCAAGGAAATCGCATATAAAGCAGGAGCTTGGTTACCCGCTAAGCGTTCTTGATAGGACATACCTGTCCACTCATAACCAATACCTTCTGGCAGGTTTTCAGTCGTGAGTTTTTCCATCAATAGCATCGCATCACCCGTACTTTTTCCTGGTGCTGCTTGGCCTTGAATATTCATTGCTGGCACACCGTTATAACGTTCTAAGCGTGGTGAACCAAATTTCCAAGGGTCTTTGGATTCATCTAAGAATGCCGAGAATGGAACCATTTTGCCTTGGTTATTACGAACATACAGGTTGCTAATATCCGATGGCAACATACGACTTTCTGCATCACCTTGTACGTAAACTTTCTTAACACGACCGCGGTCGATAAAGTCGTTTACATAGCTTCCACCAAAGACGGAGCTGAGTGTTGCGTTAATATCGCTGATTGCGACACCTTGTGCCTGCGCTTTTTGTTGGTCAATGTAGATACGATATTGTGACGTATCATCCTGACCATTTGGACGAACACCTTGGAGCATTTCTGGATGTTGAGCCGCTAAACCAAGTAATTGGTTACGTGCTTGCATCAGTTTGTCATGCCCTAAGTTACCCTTATCCACTAACTCGAAGTCAAAACCGTCTGCGGTACCTAACTCAACAATCGCGGGTAGGTTAAAGGCGTAAATCAGTGCCTCTTGTTTCTTGGACATCGCAATATTCGCGCGTTGTACAATCGCATCAACGTGGTTTTCATCACCTTTACGTTCGCTCCAATTTTTCAGAACGACGAAGGCGAGACCCATATTTTGACCTTGACCCGCAAAGCTAAAGCCTCCAACGGTAAAGACAGATTCAACATTGTCTTTTTCGTCAGTATGGTAGTAATTGTTGACTTCATCTAATACAGCTTGAGTTTGTTCTTGTGTTGATCCAGGTGGTAATTGAACCATTGACAGGAATACACCTTGGTCTTCTGCTGGTAAGAAGGACGACGGTAAACGAACAAACATGAATGCCATGCCTGCCACTAAAATCAGGTAAATCACCAGGTAACGACCTGTGCCGTTAAGCATGCGGCTTACGCTGTCTGTGTAGTGGTGAGCTTGTTTTTCAAACGTTCTGTTAAACCATCCAAAGAACCCTTTTTGACTACCATGGCTGCCTTTTTCAATTGGCTTTAACATCGTGGCACACAGTGCTGGTGTTAAAATCATCGCCACCAGAACTGAGAGGATCATGGATGAAACAATGGTAATTGAGAACTGACGGTAAATTGCCCCTGTTGACCCACCAAAGAAGGCCATTGGGATAAATACCGCAGACAGCACCATTGCAATACCGACTAACGCACCTTGGATTTGACCCATTGATTTTTTGGTCGCTTCCTTCGGTGATAAGCCTTCTTCTTGCATAACACGTTCAACGTTCTCTACAACAACGATGGCATCATCGACGAGTAGACCGATGGCGAGTACCATCGCGAACATGGTCAAGGTGTTTATTGAGTAACCAAATGCCGATAGGATGGCAAATGTCCCCAACAATACAACAGGAACGGCAATTGTTGGGATCAATGTGGCACGAATGTTCTGGAGGAACAAATACATAACCACGACAACCAACATGATTGCTTCAACTAATGTTTTAACAACTTCGTTAATCGAGATTTTAACGAATGGTGTTGTATCGTATGGATAAACGATTTCTAACCCTTGCGGGAAGAACGGTTTCATCTCTTCCAGCGCAGCACGTACGTTGTTAGAGGTATCTAACGCATTCGCACCTGTCGCTAGTTTAATACCGATACCTGCAGCAGGTTTTCCGTTAAAGCGCGCTACGGTACTGTAGTTTTCCGCACCTAATTGAACATCCGCAACATCTTTAATACGAACTTGCGAACCATCCTGGTTAACACGCAGTAAGATATTAGAAAACTCTTCTGCACTGTTTAAACGTGTCTGTGCAATGATTGAAACGTTTAAACGTTGGTTTGCAATTGACGGCGAGCCACCGAGCTGTCCTGCTGCAACTTGGTTATTTTGAACCTTGATTGCATTAATGACATCGGTCGTCGTCATATTGTATTTAACGAGTTGCTCTGGTTTTAACCAAATACGCATGGCATATTGGGTACCAAACAACTGTGTTTCACCCACACCATTTACACGGCTTAATGGGTCTTTAATATTCGAACCTACGTAGTCAGCAATGTCATATTGGCCCATCGACCCATCGTTGGACACGAAACCTGCAACCATTAAGAACGAACTTGTTGATTTATCGACACTAATACCTTGCTGTTGAACTTCTTGTGGCAGCAATGGCATCGCCAGTTGCAATTTGTTTTGCACCTGTACTTGCGCGATATCACCATCAGTTCCTGCTTCAAAGGTAAGCGTAATGCTAGCAGAACCTGATGAGTCACTGCTCGATGACATATATACCAAGTTATCGATACCGTTCATATTCTGTTCGATAACCTGCGTTACTGTGTTTTGTACCGTCTCAGCATCCGCTCCTGGATAGTTAGCTGAAATAGAAACAGCTGGAGGTGCGATGGTCGGGTACTGAGAAACAGGTAACTGGATAATTGCCAACAGACCAGCAAGCATGGTGATAATCGCAATTACCCACGCAAAAATTGGTCTTTCTATAAAAAACTTAGGCATTAATCAGCCGCTCCCTTATTTAGACTTTTCTTCAGGTTTAGCCTGATTGTCTATGGATTGCGTTTCTAAGTTTGCTTCCTTAGGATTCACAACAATTCCTGGTTTGATTTTTTGTAAGCCAATGACGACAACGCGATCACCTGCTTTTAAACCGTCTTTAATCAGCCATTTGTTGCCAACCGCTTGTCCTGCTTTAACCGTCCTGACTTCAATTTTATTCTCTGCGCCAACAACCATGACTTGAGAGGTACCTTGAGCAGTACGCGATAAACCTTGTTGAGGAACCAAAATTGCATTTTCAACAACGCCATCTTCTAAAATTGCACGGACAAACATTCCCGGAAGTAACTCTTTGTTCGGGTTAGGGAAAACGGCTCTCATAGTAATGGAACCTGTGGTTTCATCCACGGTGACATCAGAGAACTCGAGAACACCTTTTTGTGCGTATTCTTGGCCATTGTTATTAATTAAACTAACAGGTGCCTGACCAGACTCTTTTTGCACAGCGCCTTGTGCTATCTCATTTTTTAGACGCAGAAAATCATCGCTCGATTGCGTCACATCAACGTAGATAGGGTCAAGTTGCTGAACTCGCATTAATTCAGTTGCTTGTCCTGTGGAGACCAACGCCCCTTCAGTCACATTCGATTTGCCAGTACGGCCACTGATTGGTGCGGTCACTTTGGTATAGTTCAGGTTGATACGCGCAGTCTCAACAGCTGCTTCGGCTGCTTTGACGGCAGCAAGCGCTTGGGCATAAGTTGAAGTCGCTTGGTCGTATTCTTGCTGACTAATGTAATTCGTCCCTAATAATGGTTTATAACGCTTAACCGTCAGAGCCGCGATATTTGCATTCGCTTGCGCTTTTGCAAGTTCTGCTTTTGCACTGTCGTAGGTTGCTTGGAAAGGAGCAGGATCAATTTGATACAAAGATGTTCCAGCTTCTACGTCGCTACCTTCTTTATAGTTACGTTTTAAAATGATGCCGCTCACTTGTGGGCGAACCTCGGCAACACGGAATGCAGATGTACGGCCTGGTAACTCGGTTTTGAGAGTCAGAGGTTCGGCTTTCAGCGTAACAATTCCTACTTCAGGCGCCGGGCGTTCTCCGCCACCTTGTTGTTCATCGTTACAACCTGATAAAGCTAAGCCACCTGAAAGAACCAACAGAGCCAGAGGTAACACCCCTCTGTTTTTTCGCATAAGTTAACCTCAATTAATCAATATGAGTTCAAAACAAAAATAAGAAAAATGGTAAACAATATGATTTATCACTGTGCTATAGTACAAACATACACGAATGTATGTAAATCAGCTTTCGATAGAAACGGGTCACAATGGCACGAAAAACTAAACAACAGGCTGAAGAAACCCGCCAGGAAATACTAGATGCTGCCATCAAAACATTCTCTGAGCGAGGGGTTTCAGCCACATCATTAGCCGATATTGCAAAAGCAGCGGGGGTAACCCGAGGTGCAATATATTGGCATTTTAAAAATAAAGTTGATCTCTTTTATCAGGCCTGTGAGTTTGGCGATAACCAAATAATCCAAGCTGAAGAATATTATCGTTCTAAATATACCAATGATCCACTTTCAATACTAAGAGAATTATTAGTTTTTATTTTGACCGATTTTATCGACAATCCCAAAAACCGTGCGTTGATGGAAATTTTCTTTTTAAAATGCGAATTAGTTGGTGAGATGGCTGAATTAGTCGATTTTAAACGGGCTAATTATGTGGCTAGCCAGTGTCGTATTGTCGGTAATTTGCAAGATTGTATCGATGCTGGGCAATTACCTGCTGACCTTGATATTGAATGCGCTGCCATCATGATCCGTTCATTAATGTCGGGTTTGTTAGAAAACTGGCTATTACAACCTGAGAACTTTAATATAAATCAACACACGATAACGTTGGTTGAGACACTATTAGAGACATTAAAGTGTAACCCAGCAATACGACTTAAACCCACTCAAATATAATAAACTGGAGTAACAGATGGCCTCTATTCTGATTATCGCCAATGGCGCGCCATATGGTAGTGAAACTTTATTCAACTCCCTGCGTCTTGCTATCACGCTAAAAGAGCAAAATTCAGATTTAGATTTAAAAATTTTTTTAATGTCAGATGCGGTTTGTGCAGGTTTAGCTGCTCAAAAGCCGAAAGAAGGTTATAACCTTCAGCAAATGTTAGAGATTTTAACGGCTCAAGGGGTGCCTGTTAAATTATGTAAGACATGTACCGATGCCCGTGGTATCAGTGAGTTAACTTTAGCGGATGGCGTTGAAGTTGGCACACTAGTGGAATTGGCTAGCTGGACATTAACATCAGATAAAGTCTTAACATTCTAATTTGTTGGTTTAAAATGTTAGCCTAATCGTATGTGCTGGTAATGTATTACTGGCACTTTACTTTTCTGGATAAAGCTGGAACAAAAGAAAGAATATGAGCGGGTATAAGAATATTATGATGATAAAACAACAAAGAATAGAGCGGTATTTTATTAGCGCTGTGTTGTTACTCGCAATGATATTTTTTTCTTACTCCGCATCTGCTTTAGCTCCCAATAACCTGCCTAGTAAAAACGACATTAAAAATTCGCTCACTGCGTTAAGTAAAAAAAGTAGCTTAAGTGAAGAAGAAAAATTGGTGCGTGGGGACTTAGAAAAAACATCTGATTTTTATAATGAATTAGATAAACTTGAGCAACGAACGGAAGAACTGCAAAAAAAACTTAATCGAACAAGTGAAGAATCAAGAATTGCTATTCAAGGTTTGCAACAAGTTAGAAATGAAAGCGAACGACAAGCCTCCCAATTCGCTGAAAAGATAAAAAGTAGCTCACTTTCTCAATTAGAAACCCTACAATCGACCTACTTAGAAAACTTACAGTCTGAACAAAACGACCTAGCAACCTATAATAGCCAACTTATCGGTTTACAAACTCAACCAGAACGTGCGCAGGCGTTGATGTTAGATAATGCGCGGCGATTACAAGAAATTCGTAATGAATTAAACAGTACACTTAATGACTCAGTGAGCTTGCGGCCTTCTCAGGTTGATATGCTACAAGTCGAGCAGTATCTCTTGCAGCAACAAAATGAATACCAAAAACGGATTTTGCAAACTAACACGCAATTGCAAGATGTTCTGCAAAAGCAACGTGATTATACCGCAGCGTATATTGTGCAGCTTGAGGATCAGGTTCAACAGCTACAAGCGGCTATCAGTAATCGCCGTCTAGATGATTCCCAATCAACTGTGCGTGAAGCTTTAAATACTTCTGAAGCGGATATTCAAGCACAGCAAAACCCCGTTATTCAAAAAGAAGTCGCTATTAATAATGCGCTCAGTGACCGATTGATCCAAGTGACCGAGGAAAGCAATAAACTGGTACAAAACGGTATCCGTGTTAAAGCGTGGTTAGAAAGGGCAACGCAGTCAGAACGTAATTTGAAAGAGCAAATTAACGTTTTACGCGGGAGCTTATTGCTATCTCGTATCTTATTCCAACAGCAAATCGATTTACCGCCAGATATTTTAACTAAAAACTTGCCTGTGACGATTGCGGATTTACGTCTTGAACAGTTTGATATTAATCAGCAGCGTGATGCGTTGTATCAACCTAATGACTACATCTCTGGTTTAGAGAGCCAACTGGCCGTCAAAACAGGTGAAGAACAGAGCAGCGGATCATTGCTATCAACAGATGATAAGGCCGCATTGACCAAGCTTTTAGATGTCAGGCGTGGCTTGTTAGATGAGCTTAACCAGCAACTGGGCGGGCAAATTTCCCAAGCAATTAACTTGCAGCTCGACCAAAACCAATTATTGAGTGTGGTAAGCTCCCTTGAAAATACATTAGCTCAGCAAATATTTTGGGTGAACAGCAATAAACCGATGGATTTGGAGTGGATTAAAACCTTCCCAGAAGCTGCGGCAGCTCAAATCAGCAGTTTTGATTTCAGTTTATCGTCTCGCAGTATTCAGCGCGGGATAACAAACTCGTTGTTAGTGGTGATCCCGCTGGTATTGATTGCGGTGATTTTTATTTGGTTTCATCGCAAAATTAACCGACGTTTACAAGAGATTGACCAACGCTTATCGAGCCTACGGAATGACAGTGTTTTGAGCACGCCAATAGCGCTCTTACTGACATTGATGCAAACCCTGCCTATCTCTTTATTATTATTGGCGATAGGTTATTGGTTCTTAAAAACAGGTAATGTCCAAGGGCCGTTCTTTTGGCAGTTTTGCCAACAACTTGCCATTTTTTGGGCGTTGTTTGAGCTGACATTCCGCATATTGAAGCCACAAGGCATTGCACAGAAGCATTTTGGGATAGACCAAGGCACTATCTCACGTACTCGTCGCCGTATGTCACGGTTATCTATCCCGCTGATCCCATTAATCTTCTTTTCAACTTATGGCGTGATCAACCCACTAAAAGTATCAGAAGATGTGATTGGGCAATTGATAGTTTTAGTTTCGCTACTGCTGTTGTGTATTTTTACCGTGCCATTTTGCAAACAAGTCTGGCAAGAGAAAGGCAGCCATTTAACGCGGACGATTGTCATCACATTATTGACGTTTTCCCCGCTTATTTTAGTGGGGCTGATGATGGCGGGTTACTATTACACAACGCTACGTTTGGCAAACCGTTGGCTTGATAGTTTGTATTTGTTGTTGCTTTGGTATATCACCTATAACGCCTGTTTAAGGGGCTTGACGCTGGTGGCGCGCAAGCTGGCTTATCAACGTGCAGTCGAACGTCGTGAAGCATTAAGGCTAGAAAGGCAGGAACCGCAGGAAGATGCGGAAAATGAGCCAATTAAAGAGCCGCCAATGACCATTGAACTGATTAGCCAGCAATCTTTGCGTTTAACAACCATGGTGTTGTTTATCATCTTTGCGTTGGCGTTTTATGGTATTTGGTCTGATTTTATTACCATTTTCTCGTTTTTTGATAGTGTGGAACTGTGGCGCTATACCGATGTTTCTCCTGAAGGTACGAATATTCTTCAGTCCGTGACACTCGCCAATCTCATTTTAGCGGTGGTGATTATTATTGTTGCGTGGGTGATGACCCGCAACTTGCCTGGGCTATTAGAGGTCCTTGTTTTATCACGCTTAAAATTGAGACAAGGGTCAACTTATGCCATAACGACGATATTAACGTATATCATTGTGGGGATCGGTGCGATTGCGTCTCTGGGCATGATTGGCGTGACATGGAACAAATTACAATGGTTAGCTGCCGCTTTAACCGTCGGGTTGGGGTTTGGTTTACAAGAAATTTTTGCGAACTTTGTTTCGGGGATCATCCTCTTATTCGAAAGACCGATCCGTATTGGCGACACCGTCACCATCGGGACCTATTCAGGCACGGTGAGCAAAATTCGTATTCGTGCGACCACCATTGTTGATTTCGATCGCAAAGAAGTGATCATTCCTAATAAAGCGTTTGTCACTGAACGGCTGATCAACTGGTCGTTGTCAGATACAGTTACGCGGATCACGATTTCACTGGGCGTAGCGTACGGATCGGATCTGGACAAAGTGAAGCGTGTATTACTCTCTGCGGCCACCAGTAATGCCAAAGTGATGACAGAGCCCGCACCGAGCGTCTATTTCACCACGTTTGGTGCGAGCACGTTAGACCATGAACTGCGCTTCTACGTCCGCCAAATTGGCGATCGCAGCGTGACCAGTGATGAAGTGAATCGAGCGATTGATAAACTGTGCAGAGAAAACGACATTGATATCGCCTTTAATCAGCTGGAAGTTCATCTGCACAATAATAAAGGGGAGGAAGTACAGGAAGTGCAACGTTCCTCGAAAGAAAATGGCGAAGATAGCGGGAAATAATTAAAGCTCTTCAAAGCAGGCTGTTTCTGCCGTTTGCTTTTGTTGTTTTAAAATATAATCATTTTTAACAATATCTAGGGCTTTAAGAACAATATCGGTTTCAATATCTGACGTTTCTAACAAGTAAATCAAATCAACTGCAAGCTGTATTTCGAGGGAGGCATCTTTGAGTGAGTCCATTCGTATTCCTTATATTGCGGTGTGTCGTATTATTCAAAATACTGATTTTCTTGGTGCTCTATGGCCTTTTCAATACGTAAAAGAGCTTGGCGGCAACGGTACAAACGGCCTGCTAATGTTGCGAGCTCTTTTTGGCATTGGTGCTGTAAGCGGTGGTCTGTTAGCCCTGATAATTGAAGTTCTTTTTCACTGACCATCGCTTGTAAGCGGCGCTCATAATCTTGATGTTGTGATAAACGTTCATATAAATCAACCTGTTCCTTTTTCTTGGTAAAGGATGATTCTTTTTCACGCAACGATTGCGTTGAAATTTCGCGGGAAATAGCCTGCATTTGATGCACAATTTTTTCGGTGAGAAAATTCACTTGTTCGGTATGGTTCAGTGTGACACTGTTGCACAACTGCTGATAAAGATTATTTAACTCTTTTTGGCAATCCCCTAAGCGCGTCGATTTATGGCTAAACAGTTGCATATCAAAACGTGAGTGGGAAAACTCGTTATCTTTAATGGGAGCGACACGGGTTTCTAACTCGTCAATTTGCTTTTTTAACGCATCCAACAGAGCTTGTATTTTCATTTTTTGTTCCCATTAAATGTGAAAAATCGCGTAAAATTGATATTCAGCAACAAAACTCACCGCAAATAGACGGCTGCTTATTGCATTTTTATGGTACTTTACATAGATTCTACACTTTCGTGTTTACTACATGGCTTTTATTATGACCGCTAAAGAGCAACAACTGCAATTGATTAAAGAAAGTATCGCATCCATTCAAGATTATCCAATCGAAGGTGTGATCTTCCGTGACATTACAACTTTGTTAAATAACCCTGCTGCATACCAAGCAACGATTGATATGTTAGTTGAGCATTATCAAAATAAAGGCGTCACTAAGATTGTAGGAACTGAAGCGCGAGGTTTTCTATTCGGCGCACCAGTCGCATTACGTTTAGGCGTGGGTTTCGTTCCTGTTCGTAAAAAAGGAAAATTACCGCGCGAAGTATTAAGTATGACTTATGATCTTGAATACGGCACTGATACCCTTGAGATCCACAAAGACAGCATTCGTCCAGAAGATAATGTGCTGGTGATTGACGATCTGCTGGCAACAGGCGGAACAGTTGAAGCGACCGTGAAAATGATCAAGCAACTTGGCGCAAATGTAGTTGAGGCTGCATTTATCATTAGCCTACCTGACTTAGGTGGCGTTGAACGCTTACAAAAAGAAGGCGTTTCTTCATACAGCTTGGTTGAATTCCCTGGCCATTAATCTTTATTTTTCCTCTATTTTTATCACAGTCTCGCCGCAGAGGTTGAGGCTGTGGTAGCATGTACTATGATTACCTTTATTCACACACCATTATTAAATTACTGTGGGATCCATGAGCTATCAGGTACTTGCCCGTAAGTGGCGACCTCAAAAATTTTCAGACGTTGTTGGCCAACAACATGTCTTGACTGCACTTGCTAATGGGCTGGAGCACCAGCGGCTTCATCACGCCTATCTTTTCTCGGGGACTCGCGGTGTTGGGAAAACCACAATCGCACGCCTTTTTGCTAAAGGGCTCAATTGCGAAACAGGGATCACAGCAACGCCTTGTGGCCAATGTGCAAACTGTCTTGAAATTGAGCAAGGCCGTTTTGTTGACCTCATTGAAATTGATGCCGCTTCGCGAACGAAGGTCGAAGATACGCGTGAATTGCTAGACAACGTGCAATATGCACCTGCGAGAGGGCGCTTTAAAGTGTACCTCATCGATGAAGTTCACATGCTTTCACGGCACAGCTTCAATGCGCTGTTAAAAACCCTCGAAGAACCGCCTGAGCACGTCAAGTTTTTATTGGCAACGACGGATCCACAAAAATTGCCAGTGACGATTTTATCGCGTTGCTTACAGTTCCATCTTAAAGCGTTGGACGTCACGCAAATCAGTGAACAGCTCGAGGTTATTCTCAATGCAGAAAATATTGAGCACGACCAACGTGCACGTCAATTAATTGCTCGTGCTGCGGATGGCAGCTTGCGTGATGCATTAAGTTTAACTGACCAAGCCATTGCTATGGGGCAAGGTAAAGTCACCGCAGACATAGTCAGCCAAATGTTAGGAACGTTGGATGATGAGCAACCTTTAGCCATTATCGAAGCCCTTGTTCGAGCAGATAGCATTGCGGTTATGACCCAAGTGGAGCACGCGGCAAGTCGCGGTGCTGATTGGGAAAACTTATTAGTGGAAATTCTATCGCAACTGCACCGCATCGCGATGATCCAATTACTGCCTGCGGAACAAGAAACCGACCCATCTTCAACAGAGGGGCGTTTACGGCAAGTGGCTAGGGTGGTTTCCCCTGCGGATTTGCAACTTTTTTACCAAACTCTGTTGGTGGGCAGAAAAGAGCTGCCTTATGCGCCAGAGCGGCGTATGGGGGTTGAAATGACGCTATTGCGGGCGTTAGCTTTTCACCCAAAGAGCGTGATTGAAGAGATTGAACCGCCCCCAAGAATAGTGCAGCAAGCGGCTGTTGTGAACCAGCCCGTTACTCAGCAACGTGTTGCACCTTCGATGCCTCGTTCAGAAAATTTGCCTGAAAATAGCCCGACAGCGCAATTGCTCAAAGCAAGGCAGGCGCTGCAAGTGCCACAAAGTGAGGATCCTAGCCCAAAAAAGGCTAAACCGGTGATGTCTGAAAGGGCAAAGCCGGCGGTATCAGCACTGGAAAGGCTGGCCGCCGTGACCAGCAAACATCAACAAAATGTGGAAAACAAAGCATCGGGGTCTGCAAAACCAGAAAAACCGAAGCAGTATCAGTGGAAGCCACAAAACGAAGCCGTTATGAACTCGAAAGAGGCGGTCACCACGCCAACGGAGATTAAAGAGGCGCTCGAATATGAGAAAACCCCTGAATTAGCAGTAAAAATTATCGAAGAAGGGCGTGAACGAGATAGCTGGTCAGGTCAAATTGCAAAATTAAATATTCCCAAGCTAGTTGAACAATTAGCTTTGAATTCATATATAGAAGAATTAAGTGAGTCGCAAATTGCTTTGCATTTGCGTCCCGCTCAGAAACACCTTGATAAACCCTCTGCCCATAGAGCATTGGAAGAGGCTCTGAGTGAACTGTATGGTCGTACTGTTGAACTGAAAATCGTTCACGATGATAATAGTGAGGTGAAAACCCCGCTGGAATGGCGACAGGCGATTTATGAAGAGAAACTGGCACAAGCTCGCCAGTCTATTATTGCGGATAAGACGATTCAAAAACTGCGCTCAATGTTTGATGCGCAGTTGGACGAAGAGAGTATTCGCCCCGTTTAACGCTACAGTCTTATATTTAGCTGTAGCCTCAGTTGTGAGAGAAAACTATGTTCGGTAAAGGTGGATTGGGTAACCTGATGAAACAGGCCCAGCAAATGCAAGACAAAATGCAAAAGGTTCAGGAAGAAATCGCTCAACTAGAAGCTACAGGCGAATCTGGCGCGGGTCTGGTTAAAGTCACTATCAATGGCTCACACAACTGTCGTCGCGTAGAAATTGACCCTAGTCTGCTCGAAGACGACAAAGAAATGCTGGAAGATTTAATTGCTGCGGCATTTAATGATGCAGCACGTCGTATCGAAGAGACGCAAAAAGAAAAAATGGCGAGTGTTTCTAGTGGTATGCAATTACCACCAGGCTTTAAGATGCCATTCTAATGCAAACTAGTCCGCTTCTTGAATCATTAATGGAAGCTCTGCGCTGTCTCCCTGGTGTTGGGCCAAAGTCAGCGCAGCGAATGGCTTTCCAACTACTACAACGTGACCGTAGTGGTGGGATGCGTTTAGCGCAGTCGTTAACACGTGCGATGTCTGAAATTGGCCATTGCCGTGATTGCAGAACATTTACTGAACAAGATGTATGCAATATTTGTGATAACCCCCGCCGCCAACAAAATGGCTTGATCTGTGTGGTGGAAAGCCCTGCGGATATCTACGCTATTGAGCAAACGGGGCAATTTTCAGGGCGTTATTTCGTTCTGATGGGGCATCTATCACCGCTAGATGGTATTGGCCCGATGGATATCGGCTTGGATCGGCTTGAAGAGCGCTTAGCCGCCGAATCAATCGTCGAGGTGATTTTAGCCACCAATCCGACGGTGGAAGGCGAAGCAACGGCAAACTATATTGGGCAAATGTGCGCGCAATATGGGGTGACGGCGAGCCGTATCGCCCACGGGGTTCCAGTGGGGGGGGAGTTGGAGCTTGTAGATAGTACGACGTTATCCCATTCGCTCTCCGGCCGCCTTAAACTTTGATATCCTCGTCATATTTCAATCTGTAGGGGTGTTGGCTGCACTCGGCGAC
>NZ_JAMPQD010000019.1:0-80700 GCF_028482245.1 Providencia sp. PROV129 | reverse complement strand
GGTGTTGGCTTCATGCGGCTACTCGGGTCATATACTTATACACCGCTACAGTTCTAATTATTTTTTATTAGTTTTCTCATGTTTTTTTGATTGTAATTTTAATTTCATCTTTATTATCATTAATGAGTTTAGAAATGCCGCTGTGATTCTTTAATTTAAGAATACCTTCATTGCTTTTAGTCAGATATGTTTTCCTTTCGATTGACATTGACAATCCCGGTAATGCACTACCAAAGTCGTCACTTGTATTTATATATTCAAAGTTTTTATTTGCTGCAATAATGCAATCGCCATTTTTTGTTTCTTTAATAATAAATGTGGTTCTCATATCCTCAGTTGAATTATTATCTTTAGAATTTTGAATCGCTTTTCTTCCTATATTGTAATGTTCGTTCTTATTTATTTGATGTAAAAAAAATGTAGGATCTGCAAGAAAGCCTTGATGCGCAATCTGCGATATTAACTGTGCGTTTTTTAATCCGAATTTTGCGCTGAGAACTCTTGCGTCTTTAATTTTAACTGAATTTTCTTGTCGATATGGCGTATGTAAGTAAACATTCATTCTATTGAAATCTTTGTTGAATTTATCAGATAGGTCCCTATCAAATGTAAATCCTTCACATTCATGAAAATGGCCGAGGTGGATAGATGTGCAACAATCATCCTTGTTAGGTTTGAATCGTTCTATTTTTTTTCTCAATATAATAGAAGTTGATGTTTCATCATGAATGATTTCTTTTTTATATTTACTACTAATACTGAAATATTTTTCAATAAATGCAATGTTATTTTCTATATTCAATTCACATTTTTTATTTTTTATTGAAGGTTTGAATAAATGCCAAAATGATTCTAATACATTATTAATCCGACTGGCAAAGCGGATGAATGAATTTTGATTTGATGTTTTACTATCTATAGTGGGCAGATTTTCGGTGGAATAGGGTACGTTTTTATTAATTTTCGTCATGAAGGCTCGCTTAGCGGTATATTTAATTTTAGGATAGGCTATCTCACGGAGGGGGTAAATTATTGCATAAATAGATGTTACCTATTCAGAAGTACAATGTGATGGGATGGCAGGCGATCATCTTAAGATGATAAGGTTTCGTCATTTTAACCGTTAATTTTTCTATCCTTACGGAATGTGAAGTACCTCCCATTTCAGCTATTTGCTTGTTTCTACAATTAAATTTAAATGTATATACAACTTTTTCTCTAGAAACAGAGATCTACTCGTTGTTGTATAACTATCCGACCTCTCCCTTCTCCACACTTTGTATAAAAATTCAAATTTAAATGTATATACTTTGTGAAGCAAATGTATATATATTTAGTTGCAAGAAGCAAGTCTTTAGCAAATAGCTTAAATGAATAGATGGTGTCGGGTCGTCGATTTTATTTTAATGTATTGATTATAAATAAATTAATTGAAATTTAATCAAAGGTGCATTAGCACTAACAAGGTGTCTCGATGATCATCACAATCAAAAGTTGTTAATTTAATGTTGGTTAAAAAATGGATGATAGGGGAAACAACCATGTTAAACCGTACAGACTCAACTCGAGTGATCCGCGCACCACGTGGCAGTGAAAAAAACTGTAAAAGCTGGCTGACAGAAGCGGTATATCGGATGATCCAAAATAACTTAGATCCTGATGTAGCAGAGCATCCGCAAAGTTTGGTCGTTTATGGTGGGATCGGTCGCGCTGCTCGAGATTGGGAATGTTATGACAAAATTTTAGACGTACTGAAAACATTGGAAGATGACCAAACGTTATTAGTACAGTCAGGTAAACCTGTTGGTGTATTTCCTACGCATCCAGATGCCCCTCGCGTATTGATTGCAAACTCAAATATTGTTCCACACTGGGCAAATTGGGATCACTTCAATGAGTTAGACCGCAAAGGCTTGATGATGTACGGCCAAATGACTGCAGGATCGTGGATTTACATCGGTTCCCAAGGGATCGTCCAAGGTACTTATGAAACCTTTGTTTCACTAGCAAAACAACATTTTAACGGTAAGACAGCAGGGCGTTGGATCCTAACTGGTGGATTAGGTGGGATGGGCGGTGCACAGCCATTAGCGGCCACGATGGCTGGGTTTAGCATGATTGCTGTCGAGTGTGATGAAAGCCGTATCGATTTCCGTTTAAGAACACGCTATGTCGATAAAAAAGCGACTTCCCTTGATGAAGCGCTGCAATACATCGAAGAAGCTAAAGTTTCTGGCAAGCCTGTTTCTGTTGGCCTATTAGGCAATGCTGCGGATGTGTATAGCGAATTAGTGAAACGCAATATTACACCTGACTCAGTCACCGACCAAACCAGTGCTCACGACCCTGTACACGGCTATTTACCGCAAGGTTGGACATTGAGCCAATGGCGTGAAAAACAAGAGACTGCACCAGCCGAAGTGACCAGCGCTGCGAAAAAAAGCATGGCCGTGCAAGTGGATGCGATGTTAACCATGCAAAAACGTGGATCAGCAGCGTTCGATTACGGTAATAACATTCGCCAAATGGCTAAAGATGAAGGAGTGGCAAATGCCTTTGATTTCCCAGGCTTTGTTCCTGCTTATATCCGCCCTCTATTTTGTGAAGGCATCGGCCCATTCCGTTGGGTAGCCTTGTCTGGCGATCCTGAAGATATCTACAAAACAGACCAAAAGGTCAAAGAATTACTGCCTGACGATAAGCATCTACATAACTGGCTAGACATGGCGCGTGAGCGAATTGCTTTCCAAGGCCTACCTGCGCGTATTTGTTGGGTTGGCTTAAAAGACCGTGAAAGATTAGGGCGTGCTTTCAATGAGATGGTGAAAAGTGGCGAACTAAAAGGCCCTATCGTGATTGGCCGTGATCACTTAGATTCAGGCTCGGTTGCTAGCCCTCATCGCGAAACGGAATCGATGAAAGACGGCTCTGATGCAGTTTCCGACTGGCCATTACTGAATGCGCTACTAAATACCGCGGGTGGAGCGACATGGGTGAGCTTGCACCACGGTGGCGGCGTTGGCATGGGCTTCTCTCAACACTCGGGTGTTGTGATTGTCTGTGATGGCACTGATGCTGCGGATAAACGCTTAGCGCGCGTTCTGCACAATGACCCTGCGACAGGCGTGATGCGCCATGCGGATGCAGGGTATGACATCGCCATTAATTGTGCGAAAGAGCAAGGTTTGAATTTGCCAATGGTGAAGTGATGTCGTTTGCCGGCTTAGGTCGGCAACTTTCTGGAAAATAAGGAATTCAGTATGAATGCTGCGTCAATTCAGAAAAGACAAGGGCCACTGGCTGGGATCAAAGTGATTGATTTAAGCCGTGTTTTAGCAGGGCCTTATTGCACGGGAATGATGGCTGATCTCGGTGCAGAAGTGATCAAAATTGAAGTGCCAGATCATGGGGATGACAGCCGCCACTTAGGGCCTTTTATTGAAGGTGAAAGTGTTTATTACGGCTTGATCAATAGAGGGAAGCGTAGCATCGAGCTGGATCTCAAAGCAGAGGAAGATCGCGCCATTTTATTTCAGCTGGTTAAAGAAAGTGATGTAGTGGTCGAAAACTTTCGCCCAGGTGTGACCAAACGCCTTGGTATTGATTTTGACAGTTTAAAGCAGCACAACCCAGCACTGATTTACGCAAGCATTTCCGGTTTTGGGCAAAATAGCCCATTAGCGAGCTACCCTGCTTACGACATTGTGGCACAAGCTATGTCAGGGCTGATGAGCGTGACGGGTTTCCCTGAAACGGGGCCAACGCGCAGTGGTGAATCTATTGGTGATGTGTGTGCGGGGATGTTTGCCTCTTGGGCGATTAGCAGTGCGTTATTTGCCAGAGAGCGCCATAACGAAGCGGCGCAATATATCGATGTTGCGATGGTGGATGTTTTGCTCAGCATGCAACTAACGGGACTTTCTAACCTATTTGCACATGATAAAGCACCGAGTTTAGTGGGTAATCGTCACCCTGTATCCACACCATTTGATACTTACCATGCCAAAGATGGTTTAGTGGTGATTGCCATTGCGAGTGAAAAACTGTTCCAACGTTTTTGTGAATGTATGGGAAAAATGCATTTATGCCAAGACTCACGCTTTCAAGATGACCCAAGCCGTACACGCCATCATGGGGAGTTAAGGGGGGAAATTGAGGGGTGGACTGCGCAAAAAACGGTAGATGAAGTGTGTGATTTACTGCTAAATGCAGGGGTTCCCGCCTCGCCTATTCATAATCTACAGCAAGCGACACAAAGCGAGCATGCTCAAGTTCGGCAGGTTCTCACACACCTGAATGATGGTGGGACTCCATTGATCTCTCAGCCAGTGTTCTTTAATGGCAAAAAACCCCATTCAACACGAAGAGCTCCTGTTTTGGGCGAAGCAAATGCACTGTATAAATCGGCAAGAACAATAAGCAAAAATAGGGAGGCCGTACAATGAGTTTTGAAATTAATGAAACAGAACAAGCTATTGTGGATGCAATTGAAAAAGTGTGTCGCGATATTTTGCAACCCAATGCACAGCGTTACGATGAAACGGAAACATTTTGTGCAGAAAGCTTAACCGCATTAGGTGAAATGGGGGCATGGGGAATTAACCTGCCTGAGCAATATGGCGGTTTCGGCCTTGGTAGTATTGCGATGAGTATGATTGTTGAAGCCGTCGCAGCAGCTTGCGCCTCGACATCCTCCTCCTTAACCGCTCACTTTTTAGCCACTGACTCCATTTTGATTGGTGGAACCGAAGAACAAAAAGCCTATTGGTTGCCGAAAGCTGCATCCGGTGAGTTATTGGGGGCTTTCGGTTTAACGGAACCCGCGGCGGGTTCGAACCCTGCGGATATGCGCACTGTTGCGACGCGTGAAAATGGTGGCTGGCGTATTCGCGGGAATAAGCACTATATTACTAACGCCAAAGAAGCGGATTTTATTGTGTTATATGCCAAAACAGATGTTGAAGCGGGGGCTCGCGGTATTAGCGCATTTATGATCCCAAAAGGCACTGAAGGGGTGGCATTTTCTCAGCCAGAAAAAACCATGGGGTTACGCGGCAGTACAATTTACGAGCTAGCACTGAATTGCTGGCTACCTGAATCTGCCTTACTCGGTGAAGAAAATAAAGGCTTCCATACTGCAATGGAAGTCTTAGACAAAGGCCGTGTTGAAGTCGCTGCAACATCACTGGGTATTGCTCGTGCGGCGATGGAAAGCACGTTGGGCTGGGTGAAAGAGCGTCAAATTGGCAAAAAGCCATTAGCGGCATACCAAGGCACACAATGGCGTCTAGCAGATATGCATACACAGCTTGAAGCTGCTCGTATGTTGACTTGGCGTGCTGCAGAGCTGCGTGATTCAGGTGAGCGTTTTAGTTTGCAATCGGCGACAGCAAAACTGTTTGCGGCGGAGTGTGCGGGGTTTGTCACTGATGCTGCGCTGCAACTTCATGGGGGATATGGGTATATTCGTGATTTACCCCTTGAGCGGTATGTTCGTGATGCACGTATTTTGCGTATCTTTGAAGGCACATCCGAAGTTCAAAAAATTATTATTTCACGTGCTGTATTGGATGCAGTGTAATTTATTGAAATCATTATTTTTACCAGAAGCGGGTAGACGGGACAGGCGGCTACTCGCGAGTCAAGCAACATAGGAAGCACTACCTGACAACAGGATCATGGAATTAAAAACACAACAACAATCAGGTTTAAGAATGTATTTCAATTATTGATTATGGGTGGATAACAGATAAAACATCACCCAATGTAATGTGTAATCACTGTACTCACCATCACAGTTTTTACGAATTCATTACAGTTAATTGGTTCATTCTTTAAGCCAGCCTGCTTAAAGAGGAGTTACCATGACAGTTTCAAACGACATCGCAACAGGGCAAAAAGGTCGGCAGGACAATGTCCCGCTTATTGAAGCGCGTTCCATCGATTACATTCCTGAATCTGAACGCCATGGCACCTTATCTAGCCAGTTTACACTTTGGTTTGGTGCTAACTTACAAATTACCGCTATCGTTACAGGGGCGCTCGCTGTTGTGCTTGGGGGCGATGTATTTTGGTCATTAATTGGATTATTTATTGGTCAATTATTAGGTGGAGCTGTGATGGCATTGCATGCGGTGCAAGGGCCTAAACTGGGACTACCTCAAATGATTTCAAGCCGTGTACAATTTGGTGTTTATGGTGCGGTTATTCCTATCTTATTGGTTTGTATGATGTATGTTGGGTTCTCTGCCAGTGGAACGGTATTAGCAGGCCAAGCTGTTGGGCAATTACTCCATGTGACTGATTGGGTCGGGATCTTAATTTTTGGTGCGGTGATTATCGGGATCACTATCTGTGGTTATCGGATCATTCATATTTTAGGTAAGGTCGCGAGTGTTGTTGGCGTTATTGCATTCTTTTATCTATTCTTCCGCCTGTTTTACATGAATGATGTCTCCGTATTAATGGAAAATCGCCATTTTGATTGGACACATTTCTTATTAGCCATGTCACTCTCAGCATCTTGGCAAATTGCTTTTGGCCCTTATGTTGCTGATTATTCGCGTTATTTACCCACTAAAACACCAACCGTTAAAGCCTTTATGGCGGTAGGCTCAGGGACTGTTATCGGAACGCAAGCATCAATGATTTTAGGGGTATTTGCTGCAGCCTTAGCGGGGAATAAGTTTGCGGGTAATGAGGTTTCCTACATTGTGGGCTTGGGAAGTACAGGGTTAATTGCAGCACTTTTGTATATCACTATTTTCTTTGGGAAAGTGACCATCACGGCATTAAATGCTTATGGCAGTTTTATGTCAATGGCAGCGATTGTTTGCGGCTTTAGAGGGAAAAACACCATTACGAAAGGGCAAAGATTGTTTTTTATCGTTTTAATGGTGAGTTTTTCAACCTTATTAGGGTTAGCTGGCCAGCACTCGTTCTTAAAATTATTCTCTGCTTTCTTACTGTTTTTACTGGCATTCTTTACCCCATGGAGTGCGATCAATTTGGTTGACTACTACTGGGTGACAAAGGGCCGCTACGATGTGCCTGAACTCGCAAACCCGAACGGTCGTTATGGTCGCTGGAACAAAGTGGGGATTTTCACTTACATCATTGGCGTACTGATTCAAATGCCATTTATCTCAACGGGTTTCTACACTGGCCCACTAGTCGAACAACTTGGTGGCGTGGATATTTCATGGATTGTGGGCTTAGTTGCGACCAGTATTATTTATTATATCGCGATTAAAATATGGCCAATGTCAGTGGCAGATAGGCTGATATTACCAACCACGAAATAACCAAATGAACCATTTGATTTAATTAATAAAAGAATACATTGAGCGAGCCAATAGCAGTGAAGCTTTCACTGCTAAGGCTTCTTTCAACCTAAAAACGATTCAAACCACCTTAATAAAAGCCAATCGTTAATAGAATTGGGATAGGAGTTGCTATGAAAATTTTAGTCGCAGTGAAGCGAGTGATTGACCATAACGTTAAAGTACGCGTAAAAGCCGATGGCTCGGGGGTTGAGCTAGCTAACGTCAAAATGGCGATGAACCCCTTTGATGAAATTGCGGTTGAGGAGGCTGTACGCTTAAAAGAAGCAGGCAAAGCGACTGAAGTTGTTGCCGTTTCTATTGGTGATATTAGCTATCAAGAAACTTTGCGTAGTGCGATGGCGATTGGGGCAGACCGTGCCATTTTAATTCAACGCCCAACGGAGTTAGTTTTAGAATCACTCGATATTGCGCGTCTATTACAGCAAGTGGTGGCAAATGAGCAACCCGATTTAATTTTATTAGGCAAACAAGCGATTGATGATGACTGCAACCAAACAGGGCAAATGTTATCCGCATTATTAGATTATGGTCAGGCGACATTTGCATCACAAATTGTTGTTGAGGGTAACTCACTGCAAGTGACCCGTGAGATTGATGGCGGTTTGGAAACACTGGCAATGGAACTCCCTGCGGTTGTGACAACCGATTTACGTCTCAACGAACCCCGTTATGCAACTTTGCCGAACATCATGAAAGCAAAGAAAAAACCGCTAGATATTATCGATATTTCTGACATGAATTTCTCTCCTTTGGAGCAAACCAAAACTATCAAAGTGTCTGAACCGAAAAAACGGGCAGGGCAATGCACTTTACTCAATGATGCAGCGGCATTAGTGAGCACTTTACAAGCAAAAGAAGTGATTTAACCAAGGGGAATGACAATGAGCCAATCATTAGTTTTAGTTATTGTTGAGCATGATAACCAGACAATAAAATCATCAACTTTTCATAGTATTACGGCTGCACTGGATATTCTATCTGTGGGTGGACAATTGCATTTACTTGTTGTGGGCGACAACACTGAAAACGTGGTGGAACAAGCAGCGGGCTTAAAGGGGGTGAATAAAGTATTAACGATTCAATCAGATGCTTTGAAAGACCAACTGGCGGAACCCATGACCAGTGCGATTGTTTCTGTTGCACAAAATTATAGCCATTTACTGTTTCCTGCGACAACCTTTGGTAAGAATATTGCCCCGCGTGTTGCTGCAAAACTAGGTGTCGCACAAATTTCTGACATCACACAAGTCATTGATGCACAGAATTTTATTCGACCTATTTATGCAGGGAATGCGTTGGCAACAGTACAGAATAATGGGCAGCAGGTGGTGATCACTGTACGCAGTTCGGCATTTAGCGACGTATGTGAAGCACAACATAGCGCAGAAATTGAACACATCACCCCAAATAAACTTATTCAACGAGCTCAATTGAAAAGCCAGTCACTCACACAAGTTAGTCGCGCAGAATTGAGCTCAGCGAAAGTCGTGATTTCGGGAGGGAGGGGGTTAAGTTCGGGTGAAAACTTTGCGTTATTAGAAACCATCGCAGATAAATTGGGTGCTGCTGTCGGCGCATCCCGTGCAGCGGTAGATGCGGGGTATGTACCCAATGATTATCAGGTGGGGCAGACAGGAAAAATTGTCGCGCCAGAGTTATACATTGCCGTTGGGATTTCTGGTGCAATTCAACATATTGCAGGGATGAAAGAGAGCAAAGTGATCGTTGCCATAAATAGCGATCCAGAAGCGCCAATCTTCCAAGTAGCAGATTACGGTATTGTTGGTGATCTGTTTGAAATCTTACCTGAACTTGATAAAGCGCTTGCGTAAGAGGTGCATATGGCTATCGACAATAGAGAAAATGTAAGCGAGGCTCCTGAGCGGGAATCGATGGAATTTGATGTCCTGATTGTCGGTGGGGGGCCTGCGGGATTATCAGCGGCGATCCGTTTAAAGCAAGTTGCTGCTGAGCAAGGCACTGAACTGTCAGTATGTTTGATTGATAAAGGTGCAGAAATAGGTGCCCATATTCTGTCAGGTGCAGTGATAGATCCTCGTGCATTAAATGAATTATTACCTGATTGGCAAGATAAAATTTCGACGCCGCTAACCTCCGTCAGTCAGGACAGCTTTTTATGGCTAAAAGAAAATAGCTCAAGCCAATTACCGTTACCACTATTGCCTAATTGTTTAAAAAATAAAGGAAACTTAATTGGTAGTCTAGGGCAAGTGAGTGCGGCTTTAGCTGTTGAAGCCGAGGCTTTGGGTGTTGACGTTTTTTCTGGTTTTGCTGCAACACAGGTACTTTTTGATGATGCAGGCCAAGTCATTGGTGTGACAACGGGTGATATGGGGTTAGATAAATCGGGTAACCCAACGGCGATGTACCAACCTGGAATGAACTTGCTGGCTAAAATGACATTTTTTGCCGAAGGGTGTCGTGGTCAATTAGGTAAGCAGTTGATAAATCATTTTAATTTGGATTCAAATAGTAGCAAACAAAGCTATGGTTTAGGGATTAAAGAAATCTGGCAGATCCCGAAAGATCAGCATCAAGCAGGGTTAGTTATTCACTCTGTTGGTTGGCCGTTAGATAACCATACTTACGGCGGTGGGTTTGCCTACCACTACGGTGAGAATTTAGTTGCGATAGGGTTAGTTGTTGGTCTGAATTATGAAAACCCGTATTTATCTCCATATGAAGAGTTTCAACGCTTAAAAACACACCCCGCCTTTAGCACTTTTTTATCTGGTGGGGAAAGGCTCAGTTACGGTGCGCGAACGATGGTTGCTGGGGGATTATCCGCACTCCCTGAATTGAGTTTTCCTGGGGGCGCATTAATCGGTGATGATGCTGGATTTCTCAATGGGGCCAGAATTAAAGGAACACATTGTGCAGTAAAAAGTGGATCATTGGCTGCAGACGCTTTTTTAGCGTGCTTTAAAAATCAATCGATTGATTTTACTCAATTTACTCTTGAATATCGCCAAAGATTTGAGCAGAGCTGGTTATATCAAGAGCTTTACCAGACTCGTAACTTCAAACCTTATATGAAAAATGGATTAGTGATGGGCTCAATGTTATTTGGTGTAGAGCAATTATTGTTAAAAGGCCGTAGCCCATGGACATTAAAGATTAAACAGGCGGATCACGAAAGATTGAAAGAAGCTAAAAACTTCAAGCCAATCACTTACCCTAAGCCTGATGGAAAACTGACCTTTGACCGACCCTCTTCTGTATTTTTATCGAATACTAACCATGAAGAAGATCAGCCTTGCCATCTTAAACTGGTAGATACAAATGTACCGATTCGAGTCAATTTAGAGAAATATGCCGCGCCAGAAACGCGTTATTGTCCTGCTGGGGTCTATGAAATTATTGGCGAGCAACACCAAGAGAAGTTACAGATTAATGGGCAAAACTGCCTGCATTGTAAGGCCTGCGATATTAAAGACCCGCAGCAAAATATTACTTGGACTGCACCGCAAGGTGGGGAAGGGCCAATATATCAGGGGATGTGAAAACAAATTTGTTGTGATGCAGATGTGCTTGATGTCTTTTTTATATTTATCAGTCGCTTTGGGGCAATTTTGCCCCATTTTTTATCTTTGCATTAATTCTCAATACGCGAATGCAATTTTAATTTGTAACGAGAACCTGCTGTGACCATATTGACGTAGCTAATCAGTGTATTTCCAGTCCAAGTTCGACGCCTAAGTTGCAGGCAAGGTGAATTTTCTTTAATCGATAATGATTGAGCGATGGATTTTGTGGCTAATGCCGCTTCTATGGTGTGTTCCATTTCACTTACAGGAAAATGGCGTTGTAAATAGCCACTTGGTGTTTCTGTATCCCCATATTTTTGCTTAACAAATTCAGGAACGATTGCGTGGTTAACGTAGCGTTCTTCCAACATGAGAGGGATATCATTTTCAAAATGTAGTACTTTACAATAACCGACCTCACTTCCTTCACTAATTCCGAGTTGTAGCGCAATTTCTGCAGATGCAGGGATGACTTTTAATTGCAGTTGATGCCCACTATACTTCTTGCCGCTTAGGGATATTTCATCAAAGATATCAAATGCTTTTGTCACTGGAAGCTCATGCTTTTGTGTCGCAACAAAAGTACCTTTACCTGCAATTCGGTTTAAAATCCCTTTTTGGCTTAATTCAGAAATGGCTTTGTTTACTGTCATACGGCTGACATTAAACTGCGCACATAGCTCAAGCTCTGTGGGAATCTGTGTTTCGGGTTTAAAAATACCCAAATCAATGCTGCGTAAAATGTAAGACTGAATTTGCTTATAAGCAGGTTGTGATGTCATCGCTTTTATTCAAAATTGTCGTTAGAGGAAGGCCGAGTAAATCGATTTTATTGCCATATTATATGTATAGACTTTTTTGTGATTGCAAGTTTATCAGTAATTATTGGCTTTACTAGTAGATAGCGCGTATTTCGAAATATAAAACCTCGAAAAATAGGTGCTTAAGGGCACTCGTCATTATCTGAATTATTTTATTATAAGATAAGTTTCACTAGGGCAATATGCCTTTATTTATTATCATAATGTTAAATTTACTTAGCGAAATAGGCATTATTCATGCGAGTTCAATATTTCCATGTCAATCTTACTCAGTGTGATTATCAAAATGTCAGTCCAATTGGTATGGCAAGGCTGATAGCGTCAGGGAAAGTTTTTTTCTTTAATCAAGATGACTTTAAAAATAGTAAGATTTTTTTGGAACGCCTACAAGAAGGCGATTCTTTGGTTATTTGTGCAGAAGAACTGAACGATGGCAGCTATTGGTTAGAATGGGTCTATCATGAAAAACATGGTCGATTAGAGCCCGATAGAAATGTGAGTTTTACGCGCTCTCTTGGTAAGCAATATATCATTTCGCTCGTGTTAATGGCCTTAATCCCTGTAGTGTATTATTGCTTTATGGTTGCCGAAGATAGCTTTCTAATGATAGCGCTGGTGGCAATTTTGGGTTGTGCCGCTTTTTGTGGCATTGTTTTGTTTGGCCTTGCGCTTGCCGAAACGAAGCGCATTATGAGCCCGAGGAGAAAACGAATTTTAACCGCGTTAGATCTCGTTATAGAAGGGCGATTTAAAATTAATGAACATAGCTCATTGATTGAGATTGATAGTATTAAAAATGCAACATCTAAGACCAGTAAAATAAACAAGGCAGTCGATGTTAACATGGATAAAACATCATTATCGGTGACTTGTGGCAAAGTAAATATTACGGATAACCGAAGTTTGACTGTTAAAGCAGGGGACACGGAACAAGCACTGAACCTTATTAGTTTACAAATAAACAAAAGTCATATGGATGTTTTAGTTTCGGCAAATGAGCCTTTATTTAATAATCATAGTTTATTTATTGCACAGGGGGATAAACTTGAAGTTCTCCATAAAAACATTCAAGACCATTCAAATGAGCAGGCAATATTTGGTATCTATAATCACCAAGACGGACTTGCCTACAGTCTAATTGGCCGAGGTGCTCCACAAGAACGTGGTTTTTATTTCGGCTTATGGGGATTTACCTGCTTTCTTTTAATTTTCTTTGTTCTTATTGCTGTCGGGCTAACAACTTCTGAAACAATAGAGAAAGGCAATTATTGGGACTATTGGGATTGGGTTAATATCTTAGATACAGGAGGAATGTATATTAGCGTTACGACAACCATTTTATTGGGGATAAGCTTTTCAATTGGTTTGGGTGTTGCAATATATTACCAATTCTCTCGACGAGGTAAGGCCTATTATCAATCACAATATATTTTGAAACATTTACGTCGCCAACATGGTCAAACAGATTATGTGACGGAGGTGCGTTCATGAACCCCTTTCTCAGTAAGCGTTTTATCTTATTAACTGCAGTTTTTGCATTAAGTTTGTTATCGACCGTTTTAATTTTTGTGCGAGACGGTAGTATTGCTTGGCAAATAGAACATCATCAAGAAAACCGTTCTGCAATTACCAATTATGATTGGGCGACGACTTTCCCCGCTGAAAATGGCACATTAATTGTGACGCAAAAAAGCCAGAGTTCAAATTATTACTACTCATCATATAATCCATACGCATATGAAAGAGAATATGACTACCAAGTATTATTTGCAGATAATCAAGGTATCCGTTTTATCACTCGTGGTGATAAAAGCTTTTATAATGCGATATGTGAGAGAAAACAATGCTTATTGTTTCTTAGAGATGGCTACCAAACTATCGATTTAACAACACTATCAGCCAGTAACATTATGCCATGGGAAGATAAATCTGGCGTTCAATTTGCAGGGTTGATAACAGGTAAAATTTATCAATCTAAAAATTATCCTGCTTATGTTGTGGCAAATAATGAAAAAATTTTTGTTAGCCAAGATAAAGGTATGACATGGGAACATTTTATGGATGTTCGGGAGCTCGCTAAGTCACTGTACCCTGAGGAAATAGAGAGTCGCTCTGAATTTGCTTTTGCCACATACAGGGACAAAGTCGTTATGTGGTATAGCTATGGTCATCAAATGGGATCGTTGGAAGTAGTTATGGATATTCCGACTAAACAAGTGGTTAGTAGTAAATGGCTACCCGTGCGTATTAATGAAGCAGCACAAAACCTGAATGGTGATATTTTTGTTATTGCTCAAGAACCGTCTCGCCGATTGTTTTCGTTAATGCAATTTCACCCCAATGGAAACTTCGAATTAATCGCAGAGAGTGGCTATAACAATTTACATAGTTTAAATGTTGGTAACCAAGGATTAATTGTTTCGATTTCAGGTAATGGCTCGCAACAATATTTGATGATGGATATTGCTACAAAGAAAACTCGCTATCGTCCAGATCTCTCACTATACAAAAAAATATTTAATGGGGAAAACCAGTCTTTTATTGAAGTAGAAAGTACTTACTCGAATGAGGGAACTCTCACTAGAGGTGCTCAGGTTTCTTACCAATCTGCTTTTTAATATAGCTAATCTATGAGGTGTGTTATCACACCTCTATTTAATAGTATAGTTATACAATATTTTAGTATTTCCATAATGAGTTAAGTCTGTTAAATAATATTTAACGAATTAAGGCGTCTAGTTTATTTTTTTATTTAACATTAATGATTGATTTTAATTATCTTACTTTTCAAGTTGATGGGGATTTGAATTGGAAGTAATTTATTAATTTGAATTTATATTATTTTTATTTAATTCTTTAATATTGTTTCCTCTTTGAATTATATGACAATTAATGGCTATTTAAAGTAAACAATCCGTCCAACAAGAAAAGGCAGATTTTAAATGAAAAAAAACATAACCTATTTTAATAATTCTAAATATGATAGTGATACTTATGGTGATCTTAAAGGTACGGTCTATTATGTGCAAAATAGTATTATACCCGCAAAAAATCATGTGAGTAATGATATTCAACCAACGTTAATATCAAATAGAAAAACAATGTTTATGTTTAAGCCTCATGACGATTTATTAAGCGAATCACCTATTCGAATTGTTATTTATAATGAAAATTCTGATATTTTATTTAATCAGGAAATGTTATCTCCTGAGCACCTAACCAAGACCTGTTCGAATGTATATGCTGAAATAGAGGCTGATTTTTCACAGCCATCCTATTTTGATTTTACCTTAGATAATAGTGAACAATTACAAAACGCTAAAGATCCATTTTATTTTAATAAGTTTATTGACGAATATAACACAATAAATGTAGTAACTTATGATGGCGGATACTCTCCATCCTTTGAGTTATTTTATAATTTGGATTATGCGGGTAAAAAAGTGTTATTCCAATGTACATCAACATGGGGGATTTCAATTCTCTTTAATTCTACAAAGAAAAATCTTGAACAAGGGGATTCCTTATTACTTGTTAATGAAAGAGGGACATGGTACGAGTCAACTGACAGCAATAGTGATGGAAAGATTTTATCAGAAATTCAATATATAGGAAATACTTGGTCTGTCGTTGTTCCTCAAGATGTTATTCAACCAGGAATAAAGCTTAAATTTATCCGAGATAATAAATTTGGCTTTATTGATAAGCCTATAGTAAGAGCACCTAATCAGTTGTTCTTAAATACGATTGCAATTGGTATGTTAACTCCCCATAGAGAGAAATTTGAATTTCAAGAAAACCCTGAATATCATCGTCAATATTTTCAACAAATTCCAGTATCTCGTTTAATCGTCAATACATATGATCCTATCGATTTAGATGAGGTGATGCTGTCTGATGGACGCTTACTTACTGGCCATGCACCAGGGAATGGTGGCTGGCACGATGGAATTATGAGGGAACAAATTGCCAATTCACTGATTGCTTCAGGAATTAACTATGCAAATTATGGTATCAATGTAACAGGTAGAGAGCTTGGTCCAAGGGGAAATACATCACAATTTACAGTACATACAAGTATAGGGATGTATGAGAATGGCATACAAGTTCATGGAGGATCGGGTGGAAGTGGCATGGTGACGCTAGATGACACGATAGGAAATGAATTTAGTCATGAAGTTGGGCATAACTTTGGTTTAGGGCATTACCCTGGGGATTTTGATGGCTCAGTTGCTCAGATCCCAACTCATCGAAACTCTACATGGGGATGGGACTGCGATAATAATTTTTTTCTGCCTAATTTTAAACAAGATATCACCAACAAACCTACATATCTAGAAGATGAAGGAATTGGGCCGTGTGCACCCCCTTTTGAAGGCCACTCTCTTGGTAGAGATGCTATGGCGGGAGGCAGTCCAATGTATGAGAAGCACAATGTTTTTACTTTACATACACCATATTCATTATTTTATATTCAAAATGATTTGGAGAGCAAAGCGATATTTGATCCAAATTCTAAAACAGGATTTAGCATTTGGAATAATCAAGAAAATAAAATGGTAGAGTATGAGAATAAGGTAAAAAAATATGATTTTAAGTGGGTCACGATTAAAAATTCTGTAGATATTACAGCTGATTATATAAATGATTACTTTGAAGAAAATAAATATATTTATATTGATATTTATGACGGGAATTGGGCTGGAAATGTTTATTTTCCAGATGCGAATGATGACAATAATGGCAATGTTATAAAAATCAACTCGAGATCTAGTTATGGTGTTTATTTACATATGAATGGAACTATTTTATCAGCTGAAAAAAATATTGAATTATACTATGTCTCAAATGGCGTTATTTGGGTTATTGAAGACGAACCTTATGTTGACTTGGTTCCTTTAGAACAAGGTAGGAAAGTAATTACTATTATTGGGTTTTACGATCCACGTAATGAATTACCAAGTTATATATACCCTCCGTTAAATTCAGCATATGGAATGATATATGAATCAGATAAGGTTATGGATAATAATAATTGTTACCTTGAGGTTGAATATACTGATGGTTTATTGAGTTTCCATAAGCTGAAGAATATTAGAGTTAGAGATGATGAAATGAATCAGTTTCACATTAATGTGAGTCGAGATTTATCTCCAAAATTAGCTCGTATCATTGTTCGGGGGGGTGTTGTCGCGGAGAAGTCAATAAATCTTGGGAGTGATAATTTAGCATACACAATTAATGAGCATTAATTATTTTAAAGCTAATGCCATTATTTAGATTAGAATTAAAATTGATGAAATCTTTAAAAGGATAGAATATATTCTATCCTTTTTATCATATTATACGATCTGTTTGGCTGGTAATAAGATAACAGCAATCGCAGCAATAATGGCGACAATAGCAAATGCAATGAAATTCCAACTTGTGGCAATTCCAAGGCTCGCAATATATGCACCAAACATTGGCCCTGTCATAGCACCAATTCGTGAGAAGCTAAGTGCCCAACCCGTTGCAGATGCGCGCGCATTGGATGGGTAATAATTGGCAATATAGCCTGTTAAGATCAATGCAGCTGAAATACTGCCGACCCCAGCAAAGGCGACGAGCATATAGTTCATATAAATATTTTGCTTGAATATCAAGCTTCCCACACCAATAGCACCAAGCAAAAAGAAGAAGGCCACAGAATTTCGAACACCATATCTGTCTGCAATTTTTCCTAAGAATAACCCCCCCAGCGCAGAGGCTAAGCTAAATACAATTAAAAATGTTAAGCTGGAACCTAAGTTATATCCTTCTTTACGCATAATAGAAGGTAGCCAAGTATTTAATCCATAGACTAATAACATACCGCAGAATAAGGCTATCCAAAAACAAGCTGTAGCTCGTAAGTGGCGCCAAGCAAAAACAACGGAAACAATTTCTTTAATACTTTGGGGGTTATCTTGCACATGCTCAGATGTCGATTGGTAATTAATATCAAGTTTTTTAGCTAATGCCTTGGCTTCACTGTGTAAGCCTTTATGGGTTAAATATTCGAGTGATTCAGGAAGAATGCGTGCCATTGGCCAAATAAGTAATAATGGTAATGCACCAAAAGCAATCACGCTTCGCCAGCCGAATTGTTCAAGCAACCATATCGCGACTAGAGCTGCGCTTAAAATCCCCAATGAATAACCAGAATACATAATGCCATAATTAAATGAGCGTTTTTCACTGGGGGAATATTCAATGGTTAAAGCGGCGGCAACAGGAATTACACCCCCTAAACCAATTCCACCAATAAAACGCATGATCCCAAAAACCCATGGTGTGGGTGCCAATGCAGCGCCTAACATGGTGACTGAAAATAACGTTACGCAGGCTAATAACATGCGCCGCCGACCATATAATTCGCTTAGTGTGCCAATAATAAAGGCACCAAAAAACATACCTATTAATGCATAACTACTTAGAGCTCCTAGCTCAAGAGGCGATAAACTCCATTGCTTGTATTCGGCAAGGGTAGGTAGTACCGCCCCCATTACGCCGACATCGTATCCTTCAAACAAAATACTCATCCAGCAAATCAGCAAAACCTTTGATGTTGTTTTTGTGGAAGTAAATGATTTCACAGCGATTGTTTGCATCGTCATAATTAACTCTCTTATTATGAGGGTTTAATAATTTTTAGTAGCAGGCTTATTTTTATGGTCACAACGTGCCCTCCCTACACTTACTGTTTCTGAGAGAAAGCACAATCATTAATGTTAATAAAAAGTTAAAATAATGCAGGATGTGGATATTTTGTGCAGAAAATTTCATGGGATACAGAGGGTTATTCTCATTAAAAATAAGTTTTGTTGAGTGTTTTATTTAACCCGCACTAAGAAACTATGGGTTACATTTGTTTATAACTCCTCTTCAAATGGTATTTTAGGTGCGCTAGTTTCTGCTGTTATGAATCAGATAGCAGATACGATGACAGATAAAAGCTATGCAATAGCGGGTATAACAAGTGCTCGGTTATTATCTGCAGGTAGCCCTAATGGGATTTTATACGGTCCAAAGTCAACAAAGTATGGCAAAGATGCTCAGTAACGATTAGTTAAGTAATGGATAAAGCCTTATTGTAAGATTATATCCATTTAATTTTAATTAAGATATTTTTATATTAAGCTAAATTATTCTTTATAATTATTCAACTAACATACTTATTATCAGTTCCTTGTGAAATAATTTAATTAATTAAATTATTTTTAACACCTAAATTGCATAAAATAAACATTGTGACTGAGCTCAAAGGGTTTATGTTATTTATCCTAAATTATGTGACATAAGTATAATAATATGACAATAGGGGTTAATTTAAGAATGTAACTGTTATATATATAATGCAGATGGTTGTACTAATTCCTTATTGATAGGAGTCATAGTATGTTCTTGTTAAATGAGTCACTAATATCAAGGTATTTCTTCTATATGAAGAAATGGTTCAATATTGATATCTCCCTAGCCTTCTTTTTTCCTAATAATTAACCTTTCAAATTTTCCTATTTTAAAAACTTCGTTAGCTTATTTTTTATAAGTTCGAATTCTTATATTTATTATTTAATGAAAAATTAAAGGTATTATCATGGCTAAAAGAATCGTAGAACCATTTCGTATTAAAATGGTAGAAAATATCCGTATCCCATCAAGAGAAGAGCGTGAAGCTGCATTAAAAGAAGCGGGATACAATCCATTTTTATTACCAAGCAGTGCAGTGTATATCGATCTCTTAACTGACTCTGGTACCAATGCCATGAGTGATCACCAGTGGGCAGCGATGATTACGGGTGATGAAGCATATGCAGGGTCTCGTAACTATTATGATTTAAAAGATAAAGTTAAAGAGATGTTTGATTACGATTATGTCATTCCCGCTCACCAAGGCCGTGGTGCTGAAAATATGTTGTTCCCTGTATTGCTGAAAGTCAAACAGGAACAAGGCGGAGCGAAAAAGCCCGTATTTATTTCTAACTTCCACTTTGATACGACAGCAGCCCACGTTGAGTTAAACCATTGTAAAGCAATCAATATCGTTACAGAAAAAGCCTATGACTCAGATACCTATGATGATTGGAAAGGTAACTTTGATATTCAAAAATTGAAAGATAATATTGCGCAGTATGGTGCAGAAAACGTTGTTGCGATTGTTTCTACTATCACCTGTAATAGTGCAGGTGGCCAGCCAGTATCTATGGCTAACTTGAAAGAAGTGTATGAAATCGCAAAACAACATAATATTTTTGTTGTTATGGACTCCGCACGTTTCTGTGAAAATGCGTATTTTATTAAAGAGCGTGATCCGAAATATAAAAATGCAACGATTAAAGAAATCATCCTTGATATGTACAAATATGCTGATGCATTAACGATGTCAGCGAAAAAAGATCCGTTATTAAATATTGGTGGATTAGTTTGTATTAAAAATGATGAAAATATCTTTACACTAGCAAGACAGCGCTGTGTTCCGATGGAAGGTTTTGTAACTTACGGCGGTTTAGCTGGCCGTGATATGGCAGCGATGGTGCAAGGCCTTGAGGAAGGCGCTGGTGAAGAATACCTACATTATCGTATTGGCCAAGTAAAATATTTAGGTGACCGTTTACGTGAAGGTGGAATTTCAATTCAATACCCTACAGGTGGACATGCTGTATTTGTGGACTGTAAAAAACTGGTCCCACATATTCCAGGTGATCAATTCCCAGCGCAAGCTGTTATTAACGCGCTATATTTAGAGTCAGGTGTTCGTGCTGTTGAGATTGGCTCGTTTTTATTAGGACGTGACCCCGAAACTGGGAAACAAAAACATGCAGACATGGAATTCATGCGGTTAACTATCGCAAGACGTGTTTATACTAATGACCACATGGATTACATTGCAGATGCTCTGATTGGCTTAAAAGATAAATTTGCCACCTTAAAAGGGTTGGATTTTGAATATGAGCCACCAGTATTAAGACACTTCACAGCAAGATTAAAACCTATTAAATAAAAAATAGGTATATCTTATGGTTCCCGTGCAATGCGGGAACCTCATCCTTATTCTTAAGGTAAACACCATGAATAATTCGGCAGCCAAGAAAGAACCCTCCATAATGGTAGGGGGTTTTGTGCTAGGCGGTGCCATGATAGGGGCGGGAATGTTTAGCTTGCCAACTATTATGGCTGGAGCTTGGTTTATTAACTCTGTAGTTATCTTGTTAGTTGTTTGCTTTTTTATGTTTCATTCAGGGATTTATATTTTAGAATGTATTTCTAAATATGGTGCAGGGACGAATTACTTTTTTATATCAAAAGAACTTTTACCAAGATGGGCCTGTTATATTGCTAACATGGCATTAATATTTGTCCTTTATATATTAATTTATGCCTATATATCTGCAGCGGGATCTGTTATTAAAGAAGCTGCGGCTATTTATGGTTATGATATTAATTTAAGAGTTATTTTTATTGCCTTCACATTAATACTAGGTGCGAGTATTTGGTGGAGTGGTGTTGGTGCGAGTCGTTTAACATCATTATTTTTATTTATAAAAATTATTTTGTTTATCCTCGCATTCTCTGGATTATTTTTGATTGTCAAAACGGACTTATTATTAACATCACCTGTTGAAGGTGGGCAAACCGCATTATTACCTTTTGTATTTATTATTATTCCCTATGCAATTACTTCATTTGGTTACCATGGTAATGTGTGCAGTTTGTACAAGCTATATCATGAAAATGAAAGAAAAGTGGTTAAGAGTTGTGTGATTGGTTGTGTACTTGCACTCGTCCTTTATTTCCTTTGGATTATGGGAACAATGGGCAATTTACCAAGAGCTGAGTTCTTAACAATAATCAATAAAGGCGGTAACTTAGACGCATTTATTGAATCACTCTATGCCGTACTTAACAGCAAACACATTGCGACATTTTTACTCTGGTTTTCTATTAGTGCTGTATTCTGCTCATTCTTAGGTGTTGCTATTGGGTTATTTGATTACATACTTGCATCTTTGAGCTTTAAAGATAACCCATCAGGGCGAATGAAATCAGCATTACTTTGTTTTTTACCTCCTTTAATTCTTTGCATGTTATTCCCAAATGGATTTTTAGTCGCAATTGCATACGCTGGTATGGCAGCATGTATTTGGGCGATAATCTGCCCTGCTATTATGGCATTGAAAGTCAGAGAACGTTTCCCGGATTCAAAATTTAAAGTATGGGGCGGTAAAGGGTTAATCTATGCCGTTATTGCTTTTGGTATTTTGGGTATTATCTGCCAATTACTCGCTCAGTTTAATTTTTTACCGATATACCGTTAATTTTTCAATCTTGTTTTAAGCTAACTGTAAAGGTACAGCGGGGTTTGCTGTACCTTTTTTCTGCTTAATGGCGGAGGGAATGCTAAAGCACATGCCATTTTGAAGAGGGATGTTAATACTTTTCCTTGGGGATAACGAAGGTATTTAGGAAGGGCGGGTATTTGTATTTAGCGATCCTTATCAAACTTATAAAATTAATTTATAGCGTATACAAAATTAATTCTCTTAAAACTAAATAATAACCCTTTTGAATTATAAGCGTTTTTACTTATTTTATTGTTTTTTGTCTATTAACTAAGCCGTTTAAGTGGCTAATTTTTTTCTCTTTATCGCCGATAAAGTTAAATATCGTCATTTTATCCCACCAAAAGAGAAATTGTATGCAGAAACTTCGAAACTACTCAATTCGTGCTGTTATGCTCATTTTATTAGGGCTTCTATGCTTGATCTTGGGGGGAACCAGTCTCTATAGCGGTTGGTCTTTGTCTCGGATTGCTGATGGTAATGATATCGATAGGCAATTGGTGAAACAGATGACAGTACTCAGTCAAGGAAATGACCAATATTTTCGTTTTGTCACACGGTTAACGCGTGTGATGGAAAGTAAAAATGAGGGAAAAGCTATCGATTATGCACCTGTTAAAGATGCGATGGAGAATATGGCAAGCTATCTTGAGCAGATGAAAGCGATTTCGCCAGGGCCGATGGATACTGAGATTTCTGAGCAAGTGATTAATAGCTGGCAGGCACTACTTGATGAGGGTGTTAAGCTACAGTTAGTTCTAGGCATGGGAGATAATTCACAGGAATATTTAACCCACGCGCATAATGTGACCCCAGCATTGAGCAGAACATTTGGCGCATCAATCCAAAAGTTTAATCAATCAGCAGAAGAGATGATCAGTGCAACACGTGATCAAGTTGATAATCAAATGGATATTACGCGTGTCGTAATGATTGTTGCGACGGTACTCGGGGTATTAACTCTAATTTTCACTGATCGCTACCTTGCTGCTATGATGCAAAAGCCATTGGATTTGCTAAGACAATATTTTTCGCAAATAGCGAAAGGGGATTTAAGTCATTCAATTAAGCCTTTCGGAAACAATTGTGTTGGTAAACTATTTCCGTTGCTTGAAGAGATGCAAACAAGCTTGCGCGGGTCAGTTAGTATTATACGGCAGGGCAGTGAAAATATTTATCTCGGGGCGAGTGAAATTTCCAATGGTAACAGTGATCTTTCATCGAGAACGGAAGAACAAGCGGCAGCGTTAGAAGAAACGGCGGCGAGTATGGAACAAATTACTGCGGCTGTGCAGCTGAATATGGAAAACACTCTTCAAGCGAACCAATTAGCAAGTGAAGCGTTTGTCGTAGCAAACAAAGGAAATACGATCGTTGATTCAGTTGTTGTGACAATGAATGAGATATCCCAAAGCTCACAAAAAATCGCAGATATCATCAATATGATTAACGATATTAGTTTTCAAACCAATATATTAGCGCTAAATGCCTCCATTGAAGCGGCAAGGGCGGGTGTACACGGCCGTGGTTTTATGGTCGTCGCGGCTGAAGTCCGTAAGCTAGCGAGTCACAGCGCGGATGCGGCAATGGAAATCGAACGTTTGATTGCGGATTCAGGGGCCTGTGTTGAAAAAGGGACAGGACTAGTTAATGAAATGGGTAAAACCATGGAAAACATTCTGCAAGGTATCAATGAAGTGACTGCGATTATGAAGCAGATAACGGTGGCTTCTGAAGAGCAAAGTAAAGGTATTGCTCAAGTTGGTGTGGCGATTACACAGATGGACAGCGTTACACAGCAAAATGCTTCTTTAGTTGAGCAAGTGGCAACGGCGGCCAGTTCATTAGCTGAGCAAACTCAGGAGTTACAGCAGGGGGTTAGAAAGTTTCAACTAACGAGTGTGTAACCCGTTAGTTGATTAAGCTGAAATCGGGGGATAGGATAACTAACTGTATTTGTTAGATTATCTTATTCCTTTGCGTAGGTATTCTGGTCAATTTGACTCAGGAACGCTTCAAGGTCAGTTTCTAATTGTAAACCACTAAGGGGGCTATAAGAATATAAGCCATCACTGACTTGTTAATCAGACTTAACGCATCACCTTGTGCTTATTTTTGGGAATCGCTTGTCATGGGGCGATATTGTTGATTACCGCGATAAGTGCCAAGAGATTGTGAGCAGAATTTTGGGGGGGGAGGGGGAACAAAAAAGCATTCCCTGAAAAACAGGAAATGCCTTTAAAAACACTGCATTAACCGACTAGGATTAGTTCATGCCGTATTTTTTCAGTTTCTTACGCAGAGTTCCGCGGTTGATACCCATCATCAGGGCTGCACGGGTCTGGTTTCCACGGGTATATTGCATAACCATGTCCAACAAAGGCTGTTCTACCTCAGCCAATACCAGCTCATATAAATCGTTAACATCTTGATTATTTAATTGAGCAAAATAGTTCTTCAGTGCTTGCTTAACTGAGTCACGTAACGGTTTTTGAGTTACTTGATCTTGTGAATTTACAGTAGCAACGGTTAGTACGTCAGAATTTACGCGTTGTTCGAACATAGTTCTGTCAGCTCTTATCTTTATTTACGCAAAAATTTTCAAAAAATGCTTCCAACACCTCCAGCTGTTCGCTGGCATCCTCAATGGCGTTGAATGAGCGCCGAAACTGGTCATCAGGTGCATGTTCTTTTAAGTACCAAGAAACATGTTTGCGCGCGATACGGGCTCCTTTGCCTTGACCATAAAAGTCGTGCAATTCCTGTACGTGCGCGAGCATAATGCGTTGTACCTCTGCCATAGGCATTGGTGGCAAGAGCTCACCTGTGTCCAGATAATGCTGGATTTCCCGAAAGATCCAGGGTCTTCCCTGAGCGGCTCTGCCTACCATCAAGGCATCCGCCCCTGTGTAGTCTAGAACTGCTCTGGCTTTATGCGGGTCAGTAATGTCGCCATTGGCAATAACCGGAATGGTAACAGTCTGCTTAACTGCCCGAATGTTGTCATATTCAGCCTCCCCATTAAACAGACAGGCTCTAGTTCTGCCGTGAATAGTGAGTGCTTGAATGCCGCAATCTTCGGCCAATTTGGCAATCTCTATGCAGTTTCGCTCTTCAGGTGACCAGCCTGTGCGGATCTTAAGCGTAACGGGAACATCCACTGCTTTAACAACGCCTTCGAGAATCGATTTAACGATGTCTGGATAACGTAACAGTGCTGAACCTGCAAACTTACGATTCACTTTTTTAGCTGGACAGCCCATGTTGATATCGATGATTTGAGCGCCACTCTCAACATTAATTTGAGCCGCGGCAGCCATTTCATCGGGATCATTGCCAGCTATTTGAACAGAACGAACCCCAAGTTCATCACGATGAACCATTCTGAGTCTAGATTTGTCTGTCTTCCAAACTTGAGGGTTAGAAGAAAGCATCTCCGATACTGTCATCCCTGCACCCATGTCATAACAGAGCGACCTAAACGGTTTATCTGTAATGCCTGCCATGGGGGCAGCAATAAGACAGTTTCTCAACTGATATTGTCCGATTCGCATATCTAAATGGGGGCCATACTGTGACTGCAAGGGCGCGTATATTACGCATTTTTTACGAGATATGAAAGGACAAACTTTGAGCAAACGGTTATTTATCACTAATTTTTTTATCTTGCATTTTTGCAATTTTAAAATTAGTTATATTTAACAAATAGTTAAGATAACTACGTAACCATTTATTAAAATAACTGTTATGCTGTTCAAATCTCGTGCAGAACAGATTATCGCCAGCAACTGAGCAATATTTGAGCTATAAGATAATCTATTCTGCGCTTATTTTCAAAGAAATTATTCTCTGATTTTTATAATTTTTCTATTAAAAATGCTTGACACCTGTGATGCGGCACCATTCTTCTTTCTCGGCAATAGGGTCGATTTCAAAGGTTGCGCGGTAAGCATCTGCGACACTTTCTGCCTGTGTTGCGAGAACACCCGAAAGTCCTAGTAACCCACCTGCACGCGGTAGCACGCTTATCATTGGTGCTAATTCACGTAATGGGCCAGCAAGGATGTTAGCGACGACGACATCAGCTTGGAGCTCTTGGGGTTGGTCTTTCGGTAAGTAGAGAGATAAACGCTCTGAAACGCCATTACGTTCAGCGTTATCACGGCTTGCCGTAATCGCTTGAGGATCAATATCGATCCCGATGGCATGAGCGGCACCGAGCTTGAGTGCAGCGATCGCTAAAATCCCAGATCCGCAACCAAAGTCAATCACCGTTTTACCTTCTAAATCAAGGCCATCAAGCCACTGTAAACACAGGGATGTGGTTGGGTGAGTTCCTGTTCCAAATGCTAAGCCAGGATCAAGCATCACGTTTACCGCAGTTGGATCAGGGACATCTCGCCAGCTCGGGCAGATCCACAAGCGCTCACCAAAGCGCATTGGGTGAAAGTTATCCATCCACTCTCTTTCCCAGTCTTTGTCTTCTAACTGTTCGATTTTGTGGGCAAAACCAGTGCCCAATAGAGGGCTATTTTCTAATTGAGCAACAACGAATTTCATCTCCGTTTCTGCATCAAATAAGCCAATTACATCAGTATCACCCCACAGACGGGTTTCCCCAGGTAGCGGTTCGAAAACAGGGGTATCGTGGCTGTCTTGAAATGTTACAGAGACTGCGCCTGTTTCAATAAGTTCATCACCCAGTGCTTCCGCATGTTGGGCTGTGGAGTTAATTTTGATTTGGATCCAAGGCATAGTATTCCTTAAATGCTCACTATGTTTTGGGCTATCGCGTAATTGGTGCAGATAGCCCACACTATTTAGAGCATGAATGTCATATGACGAGACAATGTCAAAAACAGGTCTCTAAATTAATTTGTCGTCAATTGTACTGGATTTTTGCCAAAAAGATTACCGACAAGAAGCGCAATTAGGCTAAAAATCAGTGATGGTACGATGGCGTGGAAATCCATGATTTCGATTTTGAAGCTTGCTAAGATTGCATAGCTTACTCCTCCGACAACCATGCCACTAACCGCGCCCGTTCCGTTGGCTTTCTCCCAATACAGTCCGAGTACCAGTGGCCATAAGAAAACGGCTTCTAACCCACCGAAGGCTAACAGGTTTAGCCAAATGATCATTTGTGGTGGATTCCACGCAGCAATGAGGAGTAATGCGCCCAAGATCAGAGTAGAAAAGCTGGAGATCCGTGCGAGCTTCTTCTCATTTCTTATTTGTTCTGGTGCTGCGTTCAGGTAAATATCTTTGACGATAGTTGCTGAAGATTGCAGTAATTGGGCATTAATGGTGGACATAATTGCCGCCATAGGCGCTGCTAAGAAAATCCCTGCGGCAAAAGGCGGTAGTACTTGTACCATCAAGGTTGGAATGACTTGGTCAGGGATAGTGAGGTCAGGTATGATTGCTCTACCTAATGCGCCCGCAAAGTGCATTCCAAACATCAATACCGCCATCACGATAGTGCCCAAAATAATACCACGGTGAACGGCTTTACTGTCTTTGTATGAAATACAGCGAACCGCAGTGTGTGGTAAGCCGATAACACCAAAGCAAACCAAAATCCAGAATGATGCTAAGAACGGCCCACTTAGAATATCATCGCCTCCTGCTGGGGAGACTAATTTCGGATCAATAGACTGTATTTTTTCAATTGCAGCAGGGAGGCCCCCTGCATTATAAATGATGGCAACAAGTAAAATCACCGTGCCAAGCAGCATGACGAGCCCTTGTAAGGCATCGTTTAATACACTCGCCCGAAACCCGCCAATCGCGGTATATAGCGCGATGGAGACACCGAATATAATTAACCCATATGTGTAGGGAATACCTGCGGCGGTTTCGAGTAGTCTTGCCCCGCCAATAAACTGTACAGTCATTGCCCCAAAGAAGGCAATCAACAGGCTAACACTGGCGAACCAGACTAAAAATCGACTTTGGTAGCGAGCGTATAGCATATCGTTTAGAGTCACTGCATTATAGCGACGTGCCAAGATAGCGAATTTTTTCCCTAATACTCCGAGAGATAACCAAATAGCAGGGAGTTGGATCATAGCAAGGAGCACCCAGCCCAGACCATATTTATACGCTGCACCAGGCCCACCAATAAATGAGCTTGCGCTAATATAGGTTGCTGTAATGGTCATGGCTAGGACAAAGCCGCCCATGGAACGGTTACCTAAAAAGTACTCATTGAGGAATTCCCCTTTCGTCCGTTTTCTATAGGCGTAGACGGATAACAGGAAAACTAGTGCTAGATAACCAATTAAAGGTAGAAGAACTTCAATCTGCATCCTTCTCCTCCAGAGGAATATCTTTAAAAATGATTTTGACCATCATAATGCAGAGCAAAATAAAAATGACGGGGACAATAATGCATGACCACTCAAACCATAACGGTAGACCAGTGATACCACGCGTATTGTCGGGTAGATAGGCACTAATTATCCAGCCTATCATGTATGCGATGGTCAAATAGAGAGACCAACGCGCTTCCTTATTGGATTGAAGAAAACGTTTATCCATCCGTTATTCCTCCTCACTCACAGAAAAATAATCAGGGATTGTACGATAATCCGCAGGTAGAGTGTAAGAAAAGGCAGAATAAAAGTGCGAGAAAAGGTATTTAATGCAAAAAAATGCCGCGAAGCAGGGCTTTGCGGCATTAATTGACGATGAGTCAAACAGACAATTTCAAAATTACTCAGAAATGCCCAGTTTTTTCTCTAAATAGTGGATGTTAGTTCCACCTTTTTGGAAGTTTTCATCGTTCATGATCATTTGGTGCAGTTCGATGTTGGTTTTGATGCCATCAACGATTAACTCATTCAATGCATTTTTCATACGAGAAATAGCAATTTCACGGGTTTCACCATAGGTGATCAGTTTACCAATCATTGAGTCATAGTACGGAGGCACTGTATAGCCTGCGTAGATATGAGATTCCCAGCGTACACCGAAACCACCTGGAGAGTGGAAGCGTGTGATTTTACCTGGGCTAGGAATAAAGGTTTTCGGATCTTCTGCGTTGATACGACACTCAACCGCATGACCGTGAACCACAATATCTTCCTGTTTCACTGATAATGGTAAACCCGAAGCAATACGTAATTGCTCTTTGATTAAGTCAACGCCCGTGATCATTTCAGTCACTGGGTGCTCAACCTGAATACGGGTATTCATTTCGATAAAGTAGAATTCACCGTTTTCGAACAGGAATTCAAAGGTACCTGCACCACGGTAACCGATTTCAATACAGGCATTTGCACAGCGTTCACCGATGCTACGGCGAATTTCAGGGGTGATCCCTGGTGCAGGTGCTTCTTCAACCACTTTTTGGTGGCGACGTTGCATTGAACAGTCACGTTCTGCTAAATAAACCGCATTGCCTTGGCCATCCGCCATAACTTGAATTTCAATATGACGTGGGTTTTCAAGGTATTTCTCCATGTAAACCATATCATTATTGAAAGCGGCTTTCGCTTCAGCACGCGTCAGATTGATGGAAGATTCCAAATCTTTTTCGTTGCGAACCACACGCATACCACGACCACCACCACCACCAGATGCTTTGATGATCACAGGGAAACCGATGCGTTTTGCGATGGTTTTATTTTTTTCGGTGTCATTACCTAGTGGGCCATCAGAACCTGGCACGCATGGAACTCCTGCTTTTTTCATCGCGTTAATCGCAGAAACCTTGTCACCCATTAGGCGGATGGTTTCAGCTTTGGGACCGATAAAAATAAAGCCCGAGTTTTCAACTTGTTCTGCGAAATCAGCGTTTTCAGCCAAGAAACCATATCCTGGGTGAATCGCTTGTGCGCCTGAAATTTCTGCTGCGGAGATAATCGCAGGGATATTTAAGTAGCTTTTTGCAGAGGCTGCTGGGCCAATACAGATAGTTTCATCAGCCAGCAACACGTGTTTTAGATCGCTATCAGCCGTGGAGTGAACCGCTACAGCTTTGATGCCTAATTCTTTACAGGCACGCAAAATACGTAGTGCGATTTCCCCGCGGTTTGCGATGACAATTTTTTCCAGCATGGAGACGCCTCGTTATTCGATGACAACTAATGGCTCGTCAAATTCTACTGCATCACCGTTTTGCAACAGAATGGCTTTAACAACGCCTGCTTTGTCTGCTTCAATTTGGTTCATCATTTTCATCGCTTCAACGATGCAAAGTGGGTCACCAACACTCACAGTTTGGCCAATTTCAACGAATGCTTTCGCTTCTGGGCTTGGCGCACGGTAGAACGTTCCTACCATTGGTGAGCGAACTTGATGCCCTGCAACGGTTGCAGGAGCAGCTGGTGTTGCCATTGCTTCAGATGGTGCAACAGCATTTGCCAGCGCAGGTTGTTGTGCAACAGGTGCTGAGTAAAATTGTTGAGGTGCAGCCATAACTTGAGAAGCAGGAGCGACACGGCTGATACGTACTGACTCTTCACCTTCAGAAATTTCCAGTTCAGAAATGCCAGACTCTTCGACCAGCTCGATCAACTTTTTAATTTTACGAATATCCATGGATATGATTCCGTACTCTTATATTTGGATTGAATTAATTAGGCGCACGCGGTTAACCGCTGCCTGTAAAGCAAAACGGTAGCCATCAGCACCTAGACCACAAATTACACCGACAGCTTGGTCGGAGAAATAAGAATGTTGGCGAAATGGTTCTCTCGCATGCACATTAGACAGGTGGATCTCGATAAACGGGAGACACACCGCCAATAACGCATCACGTAGAGCTACGCTAGTATGTGTGAATGCAGCCGGATTGATGAGAATAAAATCAACATCATGGCGTGCTGCATGAATTCTATCGATCAGTTCATGCTCTGCATTTGATTGAAAATGACTCAATTTTACACCTAACTGGCCTGCTTCAACGCCCAATTTTGCGACGATATCAGCAAGTGTCTGGTTGCCATATTTATCTGGCTCCCGTGTACCTAGCAGGTTTAGGTTTGGCCCGTTCAAGAGTAAAATGTGAATATCTTCTGCCATTATGCTGCTAACTCCGACGATATATCAATAGTCCGACAACATAACGCGATGTTGAGCGTTTGTCATCTTTTATCATAAAAATAAATGGAATTTCTACCGACAAAGGACGCTATTATAATTATTTCGTGGCATATAGCAGCAAAATACTGGTCTTATCAGAGAAATTACCCGAATTTATTTTGTGAAATGTGCGGTAATCCGTATTTTTGCCAGAGAGCCGCACGTATTCGGTTATTTTTCGCAAAGATTGACTAGAGTACGTCCAGTCACTTCATTTTTTAAGAGTTTTTTTGCATATTCTGCAGCTTCTTCCAATTTGATTTCAGAGCATACTTGCTCATAGAAAGCAGCTGGCAGCAATCGTGCAAGGCGTTCCCAGACTTTCGCGCGTTTTGCCGCAGGAAAATAGACTGAATCGACTCCTTGTAGACGCACATTACGTAAAATGAAAGGCATCACACTGGTCGGTAAGTTAAAACCACCAGCCAAGCCACAAGCTGCAATGGCACCATTATAATGGGTTTGTGCCAGCAAGTTAGCCAGCAATTCACCACCAACGGTATCGATAGCCCCAGCCCAAAGCTGTTTATCGAGTGGTTTTGCGGGATGTGTAAAATCACTGCGCGGTAAAACGCGTTTTGCGCCTAGCGTCTGCAAATAAGCGTTATTTTCTTCACGTCCAGAAATGGCGACCACGTCATAGCCTAATAAAGATAACAGTTGAACCGCGGTGCTGCCGACACCACCACTTGCCCCACTGACAACGATTTCGCCTTTATCTGGCGTAATGCCTGCATCTTCTAGAGCCTGGACACACAGCATAGCGGTAAAACCCGCAGTGCCAATAATCATCGCCTGTTTTAAAGAGAGTTGCTCAGGAAGGGGGGTTAGATAATTTGCAGGAACACGGGCTTGTGAGGATAAGCCCCCCCAATGGGTTTCACCGACCCCCCAACCTGTCAATAAAACATGCTGCCCAACTTGAAAACGAGGGTCTTCACTGTGGTGAATGACGCCAGAAAAATCGATACCAGGCACCATCGGGTATTGTCTTACTACACCCGCTTTCCCATTAATGGCGAGCGCATCTTTATAATTTAGTGTGGACCAGTGAATATCGACTATAATGTCCCCGGCAGGTAGCATTTCTGTTGTCAGAGATTGGATATTAGCGGTGATTTTTTCATCGGATTTGTTTAGGACGAGAGCTTTCATCGTTCACTCCTAGTGAAATGATTAAATATGTCATTTAAAATGCCGAAAATTTAAAGGTATTTCATTGACGTAATAACGGTTCTTAAGCTATTAGTAATGTAATTATTTTGTAAAAATTTATTTTTTTCTGGCATAAATAGGCTTTTATCATGCAAAATAACGCATCACGACGAATTCATTTTGCGTACTAATACAAATTTGCCTCATTTTTGGTAGATAATAGAGCGAACACTCGTGAAATTCATCTGATTTGTAGTGAAAATAACCAGTGCGTAGCAATAATAAAAAGATATAAATATTATTTGAACTTGTAGTCACAATTACTTGTCACACTGGGAATACAAACAATGGAGTATATAACAGCCAAAGAGTAGGGGTTATTTTTACGTAATTCTATCTAGTGATGGGAAAAGTGAAATTAATATCTATTTTTGAGGTTTTTATCTGCTTCGTTTCGATAAGAAGCATGTACAGTACGGTACGTGAAAAATAGATGAATTGACCATATTTATAGAAGCAGCTCATTAACGTCTTGAGGCCGCTTCAAGTGGTTGGTAGAGTAGACGGGTTTATATTCGTCCCCAGCTTGCAGGATAACTCTTTCGTTATGTTTAAAAAATTTCGTGGCATGTTTTCTAATGACTTGTCTATTGACTTGGGTACGGCCAATACCCTCATTTATGTCAAAGGACAGGGCGTAAAATTAAATGAACCCTCTGTAGTCGCTATCCGTCAAGACCGTGCAGGTTCGCCGAAAAGTGTGGCCGCAGTCGGTGGTGAAGCCAAACAGATGCTGGGACGTACACCAGGTAATATTTCTGCAATCAGACCAATGAAAGACGGTGTTATTGCTGACTTTTTCTTGACTGAAAAAATGTTACAACACTTCATTAAACAAGTTCATAGCAACAGCTTTTTGCGTCCAAGCCCTCGCGTGTTGGTCTGTGTACCTGTCGGTGCAACTCAAGTTGAACGTAAAGCCATTCGCGAATCCGCCTTAAGTGCTGGTGCGCGTGAAGTCTTCTTAATTGAAGAGCCTATGGCTGCGGCTATCGGTGCGGGTCTTCCTGTATCTGAAGCAACAGGTTCAATGGTGGTTGATATCGGTGGTGGTACTACGGAAGTCGCTGTTATCTCATTAAATGGTGTGGTGTATTCATCCTCTGTTCGTATCGGTGGTGACCGTTTTGATGAATCCATTATTAACTATGTTCGTCGTAATTATGGTTCACTGATTGGTGAAGCAACGGCTGAGCGTATTAAACACGGTATTGGCTCTGCATTCCCAACTGATGAAGTGTTTGAAATTGAAGTCCGTGGTCGTAACCTTGCTGAAGGGGTTCCACGTGGTTTCAAAATGAATTCCAATGAAATCTTAGAAGCATTACAAGAGCCGTTAACGGGGATTGTTAGCGCGGTTATGCTTGCACTGGAACAGTGTCCACCTGAATTAGCGTCTGATATTTCAGAGCGCGGAATGGTCTTAACGGGTGGTGGTGCACTTCTTCGTAATTTAGATCGCTTATTAATGGAAGAGACTGGTATTCCAGTTATCGTTGCAGAAGATCCTCTAACCTGTGTCGCCCGTGGTGGTGGTAAAGCGTTAGAAATGATTGATATGCACGGTGGTGACCTGTTTAGCGAAGACTAAATGGCCAACTATAAGCAGTTAGGTTGGTGCCTAGCTGCTTTGACTATTTTTGATCCTCTGACATTAGCGAAACTTAGCCACACATGAAGCCCATTTTTAGGCGAGGTCCATCCCTACAGTTACGCATTTTTTTTGCGGTAATTATTGCACTTGTGCTGGTGGTGATTGACCATCGATTCGAGCCCTTCAATAAAGTCCGTAACTACTTAGACACGGCGGTCAGCCCATTCTATTTTTTAGCTAATGGCCCACGTCAGTTCCTAGACAATATCTCAGAAAGTTTCTCTTCACGGGAACAGCTGCAATTTGAAAACAAAGCATTGCGCCAAGAGCTGCTACTGAAAAAAGCCGATAACCTATTACTGGAACAACTTAAGCAGGAAAATGCGCGCTTAAGGGAGCTTCTCGGTTCGCCATTACGCCAAGATGAACACATGATGGTGACGCAAGTTATTTCAGGTGCGAACACGCCTTATCGTGATCAAGTGGTGATTGATAAAGGCAGTAATGAAGGCGTTTATGAAGGTCAGCCCGTTATTAGTGATAAAGGCGTTGTCGGCCAAGTGGTGGGAGTGAGTAACTTTAATAGCCGCGTATTATTAATCTGCGATACCACTCATGCTCTTCCAGTACAGGTTCTGCGCAATGATGTGCGTGTCATTGCCGCGGGTTCAGGGTGTGCGGATGATTTACAGCTTGAGCCATTACCTGAAAACACCGATATCCGTGTTGGGGATGTGCTCGTTACCTCTGGCCTAGGTGGGCGTTTCCCTGAAGGTTACCCCGTTGGGGTTGTCTCTGCGGTGAAACATGATACACAACGTGCATATACTATCATTAGCGCCAGACCAAGCGCTGAGCTACAACGTTTACGTTATCTTCTGCTTTTATGGGGTAATGATAGTGACCCGAAAACGCCGTTACAGCCATCAGAAGTGTACCGTGCAGCAAATGAACGCTTAATGAAAGTGCTCCCGCAAGTTTTACCGAATCCAAGTGAAATTCAAGGGCCACCATTGCCACCATCAATGGCACCGCAACCATAGGTAAAGGAAATATTATTATGGTTATGGGTAGGAGGAATGAATTAAATGGATGAATACCGTGGTAATGGACGTGCTATTATCTGGCTGTCCTTTATTATTGCTCTGATTTTGCAAGTCATGCCGTGGCCAGAACAGCTTAATTTTTATCGGCCATCATGGTTGCTGTTGATTTTAGCGTATTGGGTGATGGCGTTGCCACACCGCGTGAGCGTTGGCACCAGCTTTATTTTAGGTATTATTGTTGACTCCATTCAAGGCTCTGCTCTGGGCGTTCACGCGCTTTCCTTCAGTATTATTTGTTATCTCGTCGCCTATAAACATCAATTATTACGTAATATGGCGCTATGGCAGCAAGCGCTCGTCATTATGTTGTTGACCATTATCCAAGATCTGGCGGTATTTTGGGCTGAGTTTTTATCATCTCAGGTATTATTCCATCCGCAAGTATTCTGGAATAGTCTCGTCAATGGTATCCTGTGGCCATGGCTGTTTTTGCTTTTACGAAAAATTCGTCGACAGTTTTCAGTGTGTTAAGGGCTTTAGCTGTCGTATCTGACGGAAAATATTTTTTATGAATTTAATCTATTTGGCATCAGGTTCACCCCGCCGACGCGAATTGGTGCAATATCTTGACTATTCTTTTGAAATTTTACGTCCAGAGGTAGAGGAACAGTGGCAACCGGGTGAGACGCCAGAAGGTTATGTACAGCGACTAGCGTGTGATAAATCCTTAGCAGGTGTTGCCATTGCACCGGAAGATAAGCCTGTTTTAGGGGCGGATACGATTGTGGTTCTGGATGGGAAAATCCTTGAAAAACCAAGGGATGACCAGCACGCTCAAGAGATGCTCAGCGCGTTATCGGGTAAAACTCACCAAGTGATGACAGCGATAGCAATTTCCGATCGCCAACAGACATTACACGAGTTGATTGTGACAGATGTGACATTCAGCGGGTTATCTTTACTTGAAATACAGGATTATATACAGTCAGGTGAGCCTATGGATAAAGCGGGGGCCTATGCAATCCAAGGCCTTGGTGGTCGTTTTATTCGTAAAATTAATGGCAGTTACCACGGTGTAGTGGGTTTACCTTTGGTCGAAACAAATGAATTAATTCAACGATTTTTAGCGTTAGGTGATGGTAAGGGGAAGTCATGACAGCGGAACTACTAGTGAACATTACACCATCTGAAACGCGCGTAGCTTATATTGATGGTGGGATTTTACAAGAAATACATGTTGAGCGAGAAGCAAAAAGAGGACTTGTAGGGAATATTTACAAAGGCCGCGTGAGCCGCGTTTTACCCGGAATGCAGGCGGCCTTTGTTGATATTGGTCTGGAGAAAGCCGCCTTTTTGCATGCATCCGATATCATGCCGCACACCGAATGCATTGCGGGTGATGAGCAAAAAAACTTTCACGTCAGGGATATTGCCGAACTGGTTAAACAGGGCCAAGACCTGATTGTACAAGTGGTAAAAGATCCGTTAGGAACCAAAGGGGCGAGGCTGACGACAGACATTACTCTGCCTTCACGCTATTTAGTTTTCATGCCAGGAGCTTCTCATGTGGGGGTTTCTCAACGCATTGAAAGTGAAGAAGAAAGAGAACGCTTAAAGCAATGTGTTGCCCAATATTGTGATGAAAATGGTGGCTTTATTATTCGTACTGCAGCGGAAGGTGTGGGGGAAGATGAAGTCAAACAAGATGCCGCTTTCTTAAAACGTCTTTGGGCAAAAGTTATTGAGCGGAAAAAACGCAATGTTACCCGAACAAAGATTTACGGTGAATTAGCGCTCGCTTTTCGTATTATCCGTGATTTTGCAGGCGCTCATCTCGATAGAATTCGCGTTGACTCCCGTTTGACCTATACTCAATTACAAGAATTTATCGAAGAGTATGTGCCAGAAATGACGGCAAAGCTGGAGTTATACCAAGGTAACCAGCCGATTTTCGATTTATTTGATGTTGAAAATGAAATTCAACGGGCGATGGACAGAAAAGTTGAGTTGAAATCAGGTGGTTACCTGATCATCGATCAAACTGAAGCCATGACCACCATCGACATCAATACGGGGGCATTTGTTGGCCATCGTAATCTAGAAGAAACCATTTTTAATACCAATATTGAAGCGACTCAAGCGATTGCACGTCAGTTACGCTTACGCAATTTAGGCGGGATTATCATCATCGATTTTATTGATATGACTGATGCTGAGCACCGCCGTCGTGTATTAGCATCGCTGGAACAAGCGTTAAGCAAAGATAAAGTTAAAACGACGATCAACGGTTTCTCGCAACTTGGCTTAGTGGAAATGACCCGTAAGCGGACAAGAGAAAGCCTTGAACATGTATTGTGTGATGATTGCCCAACTTGCCAAGGCCGTGGTACGGTGAAATCAGTGGAAACGGTATGTTATGAAATCTTACGTGAAATTGTGAGAGTTCACCGCACGATCGATGCTGATCGCTTCTTAGTCTATGCATCACAAGCTGTGGTGGATGTGCTCAAAGGGGATGAATCACACGCACTAGCTGAAGTAGAAATCTTCGTTGGGAAGCAAGTGAAAGTTCAGACTGAGCCGTTATACAGCCAAGAACGCTTTGATGTTGTGATGATGTAGCCTGTTTGCTTAAAGGAGAAATAAGTGAAACGACTGCCACGTGTAGTACTGGTGACCACTGCGGTTATTTTATTGCTGTGCGCGCTGGTGCTGACAGGGCTGCGTTTCCTTTTACCGAATATTGATAATTATCGCCCCGATCTTATTGCTTATATCGAAAAAAAGGCCGATGTTTCGGTAAAAATAGGTAAGATTGAAGGGGCATGGCGTTATTTTGGCCCTATTCTTACGTTATCTGATACCACGTTGCAAAATGAAACAACGGATGTAAGTGCCAAGCAAATCCACCTCGAACTGGATATTTGGAACTCGCTTTTTTCCCTGCGTTGGCGCTTTCGCGACCTGACATTCTACCAACTCAATGTCGATTACAAAATTCCCTTTTCTTTTGAAGGCTCCCCCGAAGGTGGGTCATTAGATGGCGTTGAAGAGCTATTTTTACGTCAATTTGACCATTTTACCCTAAAAGACAGTCAATTGACCTTCTTAACGCCTTCAGAGCAAAAGACCACGTTAATTTTGCCAGAACTTTCTTGGCTGAATGAAAATGAACGTCACCGCGCTCAAGGCTTTGTCAGCCTTGAAACCATTAATAAACAGCATGGGTATCTGCAAGTTAAACTGGATGTATCAGATAAAAATGGTGCATTGAGTGATGGCATTTTTTATCTTCAAGCCGACAATATTGATATGCAGCCTTGGTTAAGTCGCTGGTTACGAGATAACACATCATTACGTGATGCGAACTTTAGCCTATCTTCTTGGATCAGTTTAAAAGATAACCGTATTGAAAGTGGCTTGATTCAACTGCGTCAAGGGGAAGCTAACTGGGGGACGGGAGAGTTAGCTCAGAATTTGCAAGTGAATGATTTACTGCTACGAATGAAAAGGCAGGGAGATGGTTGGTTATTTAATATTCCTGAGCTTGATACATTAAAAACCAATGAATTCATTTGGCCGCAAGGTAGTGTGTCGGTGCTGTATTTACCTGCATCGAAAAAATATCAAGATAACGACCATTGGCGTGTTCGAGCAAAGAATATTGAGCTTGAGCGTCTAAGTGAAGTCCTACCAACGTTTTCATTTCTCACACCAGACATGGTGCAAGATTGGCAACACCGACAACCAACAGGGATCGTGAGCGAATTTGCGCTGGATGCGACGCAAAATAGGCCTGAATCTTTGCAAGTTAGCTTAGATTGGCAGGATGTTAGCTGGAAAAAATGGAAGGCGCTTCCTTCTGTGGATCATTTCTCTGGTGTATTGATAGGGGGAATGCAAAGTGGTGGGCTCTCTTTCAACCTGCAAGACAGCGAAGTCGATTACCGTGATGAATTTAAAGCGCCTTTTACGATTTCCACTGCAAAAGGGCAGCTGTATTGGGTAGATAACGACAGTGAATTTAAGCTTTGGAGCCCTGCCTTAGATGTACAAGCCACATCGCTGTGGGCAAACGGCGAATTTCGTTATGCCAAAGCTAAAAAAGGCAATTATGCCGATTTAGCCATTCTATCGGGCATTCGACTGGATGATGCAGGAGATGCATGGCGCTATTTCCCTCAAAAATTAATGGGGCAAGATGTTGCTGACTACCTGACAAAAGCAATTATTGCAGGTAAGGTCGACAACGCCACATTGGTGTATAAAGGTGATCCTGCCAATTTCCCATATGACCATAATGACGGTCAATTCCAAGTGTATGTGCCGCTGAGAGATGCCACTTTCGAGTATGACAGCGAATGGCCAGCGTTACTCAACTTGGACATGGATTTAGATTTTCGCCGTGCAGGTTTGTATATGCATGCGCCAACGGTCAAACTGGCAGATGCAACCGCAACCAACCTTGATGCGATTATCCGTGATTACACCGACGAAATGCTGTATATCGATGCGGATATTAGTGGCACAGGAAAGCAAATTCAGCAATATTTTGTGCACACACCGATGAAACATTCCATAGGTGATACCTTGGAAGAGTTACAAATTGGTGGCATCGTGAATGGACAGCTCAGTTTGTCTATCCCATTAACTGCGGGGAAAGATGTTGTCGCAAAAGGGAAGGTTAACCTTAATAAAAATGATTTATTCATTCAGTCGATTGATAGCACTATTTCGTCGCTAACAGGCAGTTTTAGCTTTAATAATGGCGACTTGATTGGTGATAAGCTACAGGGACAGTGGTTTGGGCAACCTATTTCTGTTGATTTTACAACGTTGATGGGCTCGAAAGATTATCAGGTTGATGTGAACATCGCGGGGAATTGGGCGCTGAATAAATTGGCGATGATCCCTGAAGAAATTAAACAGAAAGTGTCTGGTATCAGTGATTGGAAAGGTCATGTCACGATAAATTTACCTGACTCAGCAAAAGAAAAAGTGAATTTGCAAATTGATGTCACTGCTGGCTTGAAGCAGCTACAAAGCCAATTACCTGCGCTAAATAGCCAGTTACTGGCAGAATTAGGGCAAATTAATGTTCAAGCAAAAGGCGATACTGAGCAATTGACCATTGGTGGTGATATCGGCAAACGTCTTGGCTTTAATACAGTGTGGAACTTGAGTGATAAGCCGTTAAGGCTAGTCAAAGCTCACATTGCCCCATGGCAAAACCAAGCACCTGAATTACCGAAAAATACGGCGATTGTTGTCTCTCTTCCCCCTGTTAAGGCCATGGACTGGGACAAACTCGCTGGGTTGTTAGTTTCATCAAACAGCCGTCAAGGTGGCGTTAATATTCGCCTTCCTGAAGTACTGGAGGTCAAACTGGCTTCTATTTACCTTGGTGGACAGTATTGGAAAGATTTAAACTTTTCGTATGATTTACAACGGGATGACCAAGTTGTTAGCGTAGATAGTGAAAATCTAAAAGGTTCGCTGCAAATTTATGCCAAACAGCCTTGGAAAGTCGAGATTGATTACCTGTATTACAACCCAAATTCAATCGCGGAAAGTACAACGGGTTCCGAGCGCTTTGATTTTAGCCACTGGCCCCAACTGAATGTGGCTTGTAAAGAGTGCTGGCTAGCGGGGCAAAAACTGGGTGAGTTTAGCGCGAATATCATTCCGCAAGGCAATGCGTTGCAACTCACTGGTGGTGTGCTAAACAATAGTGCAATGCAGCTAAAATTGGATGCTATTTGGCACAGCGGTGATGGCAATAAAACCGAAGTGGCGGGCTCCTTAACGGGAGAAGCTTTCGATGAAACGGCGGCTTATTTCGGTATGTTAGTGCCAATTATTGAGTCCCCTTATACGATTGAATTTAATTTAGACTGGGGTAATTTGCCGTGGTCACCAGACATTGCCTCATTAAACGGTAAGCTCTCGGCAAAACTGGGTAAAGGGGCGATAGCGAAGATGGGCGGTGGGCGTGCAGGGCAGATCCTGCGCTTAGTCAGCTTCGACGCCTTATTACGGAAGTTACAGTTCGATTTTCGCGATACGTTTAACAACGATTTCGATTTTGACTCGATTAAAGGGGATGCAACCCTTCACAATGGCGTAATGACATCAAAAAACACAGTTGTGGATGGCTTGGTCGCGGATATTGCTTTAAATGGTGAGGTTGACCTTGTTAAACGTCAAATTAACTTAGAAGCGGTCATTACTCCTGAAATTTCTGCTACAGTAGGGGTAGCAACCGCATTTGTGGTCAACCCATTTGCAGGCGCTGCGGTATTCGCGGCGACGAAAGTGCTCGGTCCATTATGGAGCAAAGTTTCTGTTATCCGTTATCGTGTAACAGGTAGCTTGGACGAGCCAAAAATTGATGAAGTATTACGTCAACTAAAGGAGACTCAAGAGTAATGAAAAATGGTAACGTTGCACTTTTGCAGTTATGTAGCGGAAATAATACTAAGCACAATTTGGCGCAAATCGAGCAACAAATCAAACAGTTGCCAGAGGCTGTTCAGTTAGTTTTGACACCTGAAAATGCATTGCTCTTTGCGGATGCCGCGACTTACCGTAAACAAGCTGAGGTCCAAGGAAAAGGCCCGCTGCAAGACGCTATCAGCAGCATGGCGAAACGGTATAATGTGTGGATCCTCGTTGGGTCTATGCCGATGGTCAGCCGTGAAGATCCCGAACGTATTACAAGCAGCAGCTTATTATTTGATTCCGAAGGCAATATCAAAGCTCGCTACGATAAAATTCATATGTTTGATGTGAATATTGAAGATGAGCAAGGGAACTATAATGAGTCTGTGATTTATCAACGCGGAGAACATATCACGGTGGTGGATACCCCTGTGGGTCGGTTAGGGATGACGATTTGTTATGACTTACGTTTCCCAGGCTTGTTCCAAGCGCTGCGCGAACAAGGTGCGGAGATTATTTCTGTTCCAGCCGCATTTACCCGTTATACCGGTCAAGCACACTGGGAGCCATTATTGCGCGCTCGTGCGATTGAAAACCAATGTTATATTTTAGCACCTGCTCAAGTGGGTGTACATGGAACCCGCCGCACGTGGGGTCATAGCCTTGCCGTTGATGGTTGGGGTAAAGTGATGAAAAAGAACGTGGATGCAGTGGCATCGACGGTATTGAATATTAAAACAGACAGTTTGAGTGTCATGCGTGAGCAAATTCGAGTCGTTAAACATAACCGCTTCAGACCGCAATTGACCTCTCTGATTAAAAAAGACGCAACCAAAGAGTAACGAATATGAGTTTAGCTTCTGTCAGCGAACATTTGCTGGCCGCCAACCGCCTTGGGCAAGAAAATCTGTATGACATTTTAGGGGTATTATCTGAGCGCCATCTGGATTATGCGGATCTGTTTTTTCAATCAAGTTTCCATGAGTCTTGGGTACTTGAAGATAGGATCATTAAAGATGGCTCTTACAATATTGACCAAGGTGTTGGTGTAAGAGCGGTAAGCGGGGAAAAAACAGGGTTTGCTTATGCAGACCAAATTTCACTGCAAGCGCTGATGCAAAGCGCTACCGCAGCACGAAGCATTGTGAACGAACAAGGCTCTGGTAAATCACGCGTTTTAAGCAATGTTGAATACAAAAAACTGTACTCCGTAGTTGATCCATTACAGAGCCTGTCGCGTGAACAAAAAATTGATTTATTGCACCGTGTTGACCAAGTCGCCCGTGCTGAAGACCCGCGTGTTATCGAAGTGAATGCGAGTTTAACAGGTGTTTACGAGCAAGTACTGGTTGCCGCAACTGATGGTACATTGGCGGCAGATATTCGCCCATTAGTGCGCCTTTCGGTCAGTGTATTAGTCGAACATGACGGCAAGCGTGAACGTGGTGCCAGTGGCGGTGGTGGCCGTTATGGTTATGAATATTTCTTAGAATTACATCAAGGCCAAATTGTGGCAGAGCAATATGCCCGTGAAGCGGTACGTATGGCGTTGGTGAATTTATCTGCCGTTGCAGCACCTGCTGGAATGATGCCTGTGGTACTGGGAGCGGGTTGGCCAGGTGTACTGTTACACGAAGCGGTTGGCCATGGCCTTGAAGGTGACTTTAACCGTCGTGGGACATCCGTATTTTCTGGGCAAATGGGGGAGCAAGTGGCTTCGCCACTGTGTACTGTGGTGGATGATGGCACGATTGCGGGTCGTCGTGGTTCTCTTGCTATCGATGATGAAGGGGTACCAGGGCAATATAACGTCCTAATAGAAAATGGTATTTTACGTAACTATATTCAAGATAAACTGAATGCACGCCTGATGGGCGTTTCCCCAACAGGTAATGCACGTCGTGAATCTTATGCGCATCTGCCAATGCCGCGCATGACGAACACTTACATGCTGGCAGGTTCTTCAACGCCAGAAGAAATCATTGCTAGCGTCGACAAAGGCATTTACGCACCGAATTTTGGCGGCGGTCAGGTTGACATCACCTCGGGTAAATTTGTGTTTTCAACCTCTGAAGCCTACTTAATTGAAAATGGGAAAATCACATCGCCAGTGAAAGGGGCTACACTGATTGGCTCTGGTGTTGAGGCGATGCAGCAAATTTCCATGGTAGGTAATGACCTCGCACTAGACAAAGGTGTCGGCGTTTGTGGTAAAGAAGGCCAAAGTGTGCCAGTGGGCGTCGGTCAGCCAACCCTGAAATTAGACAAAATGACGGTGGGTGGTACTGCATAATTTCGCGATATCCCACGTTATAGCGGGTTAAACGGCAGCCTTTGCGCCAGTATGGGTTGCCGTTATTGTCATTATGAAGGTAATAAATGAATAAAAGAGTTATATCACTGGTGTTGATGGCTGTTTTGATTGTACTGAGCCTATACTTTCGTGGCGGTGATGTTCAAGATAAACCACAAGCAGATAAACCAGCGATTCCAGAACAAACAATCGCCCGAGATAATGCCCTTCCTAAAACTATTGACCAACTGACTGATCAACAGAATGTCGTTAGTTATATGCAGAAATATCAAAAACTTCCTGCATTTTATTTAACGAAAAAAGAGGCGAGACAAGCGGGTTGGGATGCCAAAAAAGGTAATCTTTGCGATGTCTTACCTGGGCGGGCAATTGGGGGGGATCGTTTTTCGAATCGCGAAAAATCATTGCCTATCGCAGATAATCGCCAATGGTTTGAAGCGGATATCAACTACCGTTGTGGGCACCGCGGGGCCGATCGTTTGCTATACTCTTCAGATGGGATGATTTTTGTTACCCACGACCATTATAAGAGCTTTAAACAAGTTAATTAAAGGAAGCATCGCGATGAGCAAACAGGTGAGCTTTGATTTTCGCCAGATAAACACACTGAATGATTTTTATCAGCAATTTGCTCAGCAATTTTCGCTTCCAGATTGGTTTGGTCATAACCTCGATGCTTTGTGGGACATGGTTTCTGCAGGCATTGAGCTTCCCGTGACAATTATTTTTAGCCACATGAGTGCAGAACAACGCATCGAATTTTCCGATATTATTGATGTGATGAATGATGCACAAGACATGTGGGAAGACGAATTTGTTTTTGCTTTAGATATAACAAAAAGTGCTAACTGATTTTCCAATCACTCATGGTAAAGTCTAAGCAAGATGACTGAGTTGATAGGAATTCTAAGATGAGCAACTTCACTTCGATGTTACGGCCATTAATAAATCAAAAATTCGTTATTATCCATGGCTATACAGCATCCCCCGAAAAAAATTGGTTCCCATGGTTAAAAAGCCAGCTTGAAGCGCTTGGCGCGCAAGTTGATGTGCCAGACATGCCAGATTCTTTATCCCCTGATCCAGTAAAATGGCAGCAGCGCTTGCAACAGCTTCCTTTTGACATTGATAAAGAGTCTGTGTTGATTGGCCATAGCCTTGGTTGTGTTACCGCATTGCGTTTTTTACAAAATAAGAATCAAGCGGTTAAGGGGTATGTCTTAGTGTCTGGTTTTGATGAAGAGCAACAGACGCTACCTGAGCTGCGTAGTCACACTTTGAGCCCACTCGGCTATGCAACATTAACTGATCTGGCTGATAAGCGAATTTCAATCATATCGACCAATGATGAAATTGTCTCACCATCCTCATCAAGAGTGCTGGCGGAGGCATTAAAAACACAGGTTATCTTAGAAGAGAATGCAGGGCATTTTCTGGATAGAGAAGGCTACACGACGTTTCCCACCTTGCTTGAGGCAATTAAACAGCAGTTTGGTTAAGGATGTGAGGGACTGCATCTTCCAGTAAGGCTATCAGTTCAGGAGCCATATACTGATAATCATCAGGAATATCCAGAACATGGAGGGGCTTGTGTTCAAGTAGGCGTGAAAAATCAGCTTTAAGGCGGTTTTTGTGTTTTTGTTCCATCACAAAAATGACATCAGCCCAACGGATTAAATCGGCATTAACGGGGCGTTTGGCGTGGCGGCTGGTTCCCGCTGAACGGGTGACCCAGCTTGCATGATTGCGCCAGATCTGTTCAGCGGTTGGGCTACGCCATTGATTTTTACTGCAAATGAATAAAATATTCATTAATCTTCTTGTATCTCATCAAGGCTATTACGCACAAGCTTAGCGCTGCTTACTTGCGGGTAGGTCATGCCAAGTTGGGCTGCGCGGATCATTTTTTCACTGCGTCCATACATCTGTTTCCAGTTTTTTTCTGGCGCATAACAGTCGACGAGGCGAGCGTTCAGTTGATCACGTGATTTATTGGTACGAGCTTGGGCTCTGCGCCATGCTCTATTTCGAGTATTATCCATATCTTCCTCATTATTTATCGGGGTTCAGCAGCCGCGATAATACGGGTCAGAGTATGACTAACAGGCGAATAGTACGCCGCTTTACGCGGGCTATCAATGGAAGGGATGCTTTTTAGGATTTTCCCCTAGGGGCTGTTTATCTTTGATGGTCAATTTTTATTCGAATTAAAGCCATTTTAGGCAAGGCGAGAGGTTCGCCGCCTAGTGAACTAGGCAAGAGCCTCTCAACACAGCATCAAATGAGTGAAACGCGCTTTAATCGAACCCGCAGGGCAGCGTTTAAGCACAATAGATAACGTAGATAATAGTCAGTCATCTTGATTGACACATTTATCATTGTTTTAATTGTTTTAATTGTTTTAATTGTTTTAATTGTTTTAATTGTTTTTTGACCTTTTTAGCGGTAAAAATCAGCAGCAAAGATAAACAGCCCCTAGCCCAAAATAGGCGTAGGGGAAAACGATTAGGCGATTTCAGATTGGTCTTTCAAATATTGGAATATTTGACGATACGCTTTTGGCGGTTTGTTGCCTTCACGTTCTTTTTTCGCATTACGCACAAGGGCGCGCAGTTGTTGCCTGTCCGTTGTTGGGAACAGCGTCACCACTTCTTCAATCACATCATCACCCCCTTCCAGCAAACGGGTGCGTAAATCTTCCAATTTATGCAGAATAACGACTTGCTGGTTATGGCGGTTTTTCAGTTTATCAAGGGCTTCGGTAATCGGTTCCACTTCACGTGAACGTAATAACTTACCGATAAGCTGTAATTGTCGACGGCGACCTTCACGTTTAATTTTTTGAGCGAGCTCAATGGCCTCAAGTAGTTGAGTGTCCAATGGAATACGTTCAAGCTCGCTTTTACTTAAATCAACGAGTTCAGCCCCCAGTTTTTTGAGGATCTCAGCATCGCGTTTAATTTCGCTTTTGCTGACCCAAATGATCTCCTCGTCTTCTTCGTCTTGCGGCGCTGGGATGTCATCCAGCCAGTCATCAGGCTGTTTGGCCATATCGATTTTCCTTTTTCCAAACACAGTCGTGAAATTACACGTAATTAATATGATTTACTGCGTTGTGAGTGTTAACATTTGACTATTATCTATTGTAACTGGGAAAACCCCTTTATGACTACCTAGCATTTGCATGTTAGGGCAGAAAAACATTTTCCCCACATTATTGGATTGAATGCATGAGTGTAACCGAACAAGTCACAGAACAACGTAAAAAACTCGAAGATGCAGTTGCGCACGCATTAGAATTTGCAAAGTCACGTTGTGATGCCGCGGAAGTGGCAGTGAATAAAAGCACAGGGATAAGCGTTAGTACCCGTCAAGGCGAAGTTGAAAATGTTGAATTTAACAGTGATGGTGCCCTTGGGATCACCGTTTATCACCAACAGCGTAAAGGTAGCGCATCTTCAACAGATTTAAGCCCTGAAGCCATCGAGCGTACCGTTCAAGCCGCTATCGATATTGCGAATTATACCTCTGAAGACCCTTGTGCGGGCCCAGCAGAAAAATCATTGCTGGCGTTTGAAGCACCTGATCTTAAATTATTCCAAGCGACAGCGCTCTCTCCTGAAGAAGCCATCCGCTTAGCGTCTATCGCTGAAATGTCAGCGCTAAATGCGGACTCGCGCATTGTGAATACCGAGGGCGGTAGCTTTAACGGCCACTACGGTGTGCGCGTGTTTGGGAACTCCCACGGCATGCTGCAAAGCTATTGTTCAAGTCGTTATTCTATGTCGAGCTGCGTTATTGCAGAGCATAATGGTGATATGGAGCGTGACTACGCTTACACCATTGGTCGCAGTGTGGATGCATTGAAATCCCCTGAGTGGGTGGGTCAAGAATGCGCTCGCCGCACGTTAGCGCGTCTATCCCCAAGAAAACTGCCAACAATGAAAGCCCCTGTCATTTTTGCGTCAGAAGTGGCGACAGGGTTGTTTGGTCACCTTGTTGGGGCGATCAGCGGCAGCAGCATTTACCGTAAATCGTCCTTTTTATTAGACAGCCTTGGCAAACAAATTTTACCAAGCTGGTTAACCATTAATGAGCAGCCACATTTAATTGGCGGTTTAGCCTCCTCACCTTTCGATAGCGAAGGTGTACGCACAACTGAGCGTAATATCGTGGAAGATGGCGTTCTACAAACGTGGCTAATGACCAGTTATTCAGCTCGAAAGCTGGGCTTACAGAGTACAGGCCATGCGGGGGGAATTCATAATTGGCGTATCGCTGGGCAAGGGCTTTCTTTTGATGCATTGCTCAAACAAATGGGAACAGGTTTAGTCGTTACTGAGTTAATGGGGCAAGGTGTGAGCGGCATTACAGGGGATTACTCTCGTGGTGCATCAGGCTTTTGGGTTGAAAACGGCGAAATCCAATACCCAGTGAGTGAAATTACTATTGCAGGTAATCTAAAAGATATGTGGGCCAATATGGTCACTATTGCTGATGATATCGAAACTCGCAGTAATATTCAGTGCGGCTCTGTGTTGATCCCAGAAATGAGTATTGCAGGGGAGTAAGGCTTTCCTCATCTAACGAACAACTTTAAGCGCCTAATACTTTTTATTAGGCGCTTTTACTTGGTGATAATATTATCTAATTTATTGATTTATAAACTGTCATGTTATTGTCGTCCCTCTGTCGCTAAGGCGTCGTGGTCAAAATTCTATTGAGTTGACAGTATAGCCATACACGAAGATTGCTAGGTCTAAGGTAGGTTATGATGGAAAACAAAGTCAAGCAGCTCAGATTGGCAAGAGCTTGGTCGCAAGAGCAACTTGCTCAATTGTCATCCCTAAGTACAAGAACGATCCAACGCATTGAAAATAATGAAGTGCCAAGTTTAGAAACGCTAAGTGCACTCGCATCCGTTTTTAATGTGAGTGTATCTGAGCTAACCTCTGAGCCTTTACTCGAAAGTTATGAGTTGGACAGCCGTATAGAAGAGGCGAAAAAGCGGGTTAATGATGAAATAAAATTACTGAAGAACATCATCATTGCGATTATTGTGTGTGCCGTATTGTATACTGTTAACTCTTTTTATACTCCGCAGCGTGATTGGCCAATTTGGGTGATGTCTATTTGGGGTGGGTTATTAGCGATAAAGGTGATTAGGCTCTTTTTATTGGATAAATTTTTTCGCCAGTGGCAACACAAAAGGCTACTGCGTATAACGAAAAAACCGTAGCATCATCTATCAAGATAACTATGCACAAAAAAGGCACTCAATGAGTGCCTGAATATGCCAGAAGACTTGCCTGAGTTTTTCAAGAAAACTTTTTTCGCTAAGCCATCCTTAATTCAGCAAGTCGAAATTAACGGTGAAATTCACCAGCCGCTTCTGGCTGATACACGATTTCAAGAACACGAACGCGTGTTTGCACACCGTTTGGCAGCTCCCAACTAATTTCGTCGCCAACGTGCATACCTAATAGTGCAGCACCGATAGGCGCCATAACAGATAACTGTTCTGCACTGTCTTTTAGTGAGGCAGGGTAAACTAATGTACGTGTGCGCTCTTCATTACTAATGAGGTCTAAAAAGCGAACCGTACTGTTCATTGTGACCACGTCAGCAGGAATTTCTTGTGGGCTAAGAATATCCGCACGGTCAAGTTCATCATTGAGCGCTTCAGCAACAGGGGTGCCTGCGTAAGCTGGCTGTTCCATTAGTGCATCTAAGCGTTCAGCATCTAAATCATTGATAATAATTGTTGGCTTTGTCATACCACACTCCAATAGAGACGTACAAAGCAAACACCCCCCACCCAGAAGGTAGGGGGTGTTGCTATTAATAAATTTGTTTAAAATATTAGGCGCTATGCGCTTTAAAGGGAAGAGATCAGGATCACGATCTCCAAGCCTGCCTTTGTAAAAATACGCATATTGATATTTTTATTGTTAGGTAGAAATAGGCTTACTCTTCATCAAACCCACTCTCGAATAGGTTAACAATTGCGGATAATGCCTGATTTTCATCTGCACCACTCACTTCAATATCAATTTTACTGCCTTGTTCCGAGTCTAACATCAACATTGCGATAACGCTATCCGCCTCTGCCTCAATTTGGCTATTATTCCGCAAAATAACCTTAGAGTTAAATTGTTGAACTAAATCATAAAGTAACATAGCTGGTCTTGCATGCATTCCAAGGCGGTTTTTTAGCGTTATGGTGGCTTTTACAGTCATTTCAGCTACTTGCGTTTTTCGAGAGTCCTGTGGCGCGATTGCACGTTTTTACCACGGGAGCGGAAATAGTCAGCAAGCTGTTCTGCAACATAGACAGAACGGTGTTTCCCCCCCGTACAGCCAATCGCAACGGTTAAGTAGCTACGGTTGTTCGTTTCTAACATCGGTAGCCATAACTCTAAATAGCTACGGGTTTGGTAGATAAAGTTGTGAACTTCAGTGTGCCTATCCAAGAATGCAGCAACAGGGCGATCAAGGCCTGTCATTGGGCGCAGTTTCGGGTCCCAGTGTGGGTTTGGTAAAAAGCGCACATCAAAAACATAGTCCGCATCAATAGGGATACCATGTTTGAAGCCGAAAGATTCAAACACCATTGTCAGCTCACGCTCACGTTTGCCCATTAAACGCGTTCTTAGCATTTCTGCAAGTTCATGCACAGACATCTCAGAGGTATCGATAACTAAATCTGCCCGTGAACGAAGTGGCTCTAGGAGCTCATTTTCTTCGTCAATTGCGCTTTCAAGAGACAGGTTTTTACTTGAAAGTGGGTGCAACCTGCGAGTATCGCTGTAGCGGCGGATCAGGGTGTTGCGATCGGCATCCAGAAACAATAGTTGTGGAGAGAAGCTAGCGGGTAATTTATCAATCGCTTCTTCAAACACTTCTGGATTGTCGGGCATATTACGCACGTCTATACTCACTGCTGCTGAGATGTTACGATCAGCCAGTGAATTGGCTAACTCTGGCAGTAATACGACTGGCAGGTTATCCACGCAATAGAAACCCATATCTTCCAGCGCACGTAAGGCAACGGATTTCCCCGAACCGGAACGGCCGCTGACAATCATCAGCACCATGAGCTTACTCCCTTTCGTTTCCTAATGATGTATTTCTTAATAAACTGTGTTTTGCATGTTTTTAATGATAAAAACCATAGCAATATCATTAATCTATAGCAAGACACATAAATTATCACTTACTCAGTAATAATACTATATAGTTCATCATCACTTTGTGCGCTACGCAGACGCTTACAGAATGTTTTATCGGCCAGCTTTTTGGCGATAAGTGAGAGCGTGTGTAAGTGCGTTTTGCATTGATCAGATGGCACAAGTAGTGCAAAAAGCAGGTCAACAGGCTGATTATCAATCGCATCAAAGGCAATAGGTTCTTCTAAATGCAAAAATACACCAACAGCATGGGAACTTTCGCTTTCATCTAACTTGCCATGAGGGATTGCAATCCCGCCACCAATACCCGTGGTACCGACTTTTTCTCTGGTTAATAACGCTTCAAATACCGTATTTTCAGGTAATTCCAATTCAACGGCAGCCAGCTCACTAATAATTTCTAGGGCTCTTTTTTTACTGGTGCACACAATATTATTACGTGTACAGGCTGATGATAAAACATCGTTTAACTGGATTTCTATATCACTATTCATTTTATTGTTCACTTAGGACTACAAAACCAGATGATGTATGCCACCATCTGGTTTGAAACATTCGTTGGCTAACGAATCAGCCACCTCAATGTATTAATGTTGTCTCAGTTTTTCTTTATGTTTGGTTAATTGGCGCGACAGTTTGTCTACCAGTAAATCGATAGCGGCATACATGTCATTTTCTTCCGCTGATGCATGGAGCTCCGCTCCATTGACTTGCACGGTTGCTTCAGCAATTTGCTGAACTTTTTCAACTTTCAGGACGACTTGGATACTGTTAATACGGTCAAACAGTTGCTCTAATTTACTGAGTTTTTTCTCAACAGTTTCACGCAGTGCTGGAGTAACTTCAATATTGTGTCCAGTAATCTGAAATTCCATACAACCTTCCTTATTTTATCAATTAAACCAGTTGTTTACGCTGGTTTGAGGGCGGAATAGATAACGATTCACGATACTTAGCAACAGTACGACGAGCCACTTGAATACCTTGCTCTGCCAGCATACTCGTCAATTTACTGTCACTCAATGGTTTTGCGGGGTTTTCCGCAGCAACCAGTTTTTTCACCAAGGCCCGAATTGCGGTAGAGGAGGCTTCGCCACCTGTATCCGTGCTTACATGGCTGGAGAAAAAATACTTCAACTCAAAAATGCCTCGTGGGCTGTGGAGAAACTTTTGAGTTGTCACTCGCGAGATGGTAGATTCATGCATGTCCACTTGATAGGCAATATCCGCCAGTATCATGGGTTTCATGTGTTCCTCTCCCAGCTCAAAGAATTCTTGTTGCTGTTCGACAATACAGGTCGCCACTTTTAACAAGGTTTCATGGCGGCTTTCTAAGCTTTTAATCAACCATTTTGCATCTTGCAGGTGGCTGCGAATATATTGTGTATCATCATCGCTAGCTGAACTATTTGCCATCGAAGCATAATGATTGTTAATACTGAGTTTAGGAATGCTATCTGTATTTAACTCAACTTGCCAGTGCCCAGCTATCTTTTTCACTAAAACATCAGGAATAACATATTCCGATTCACCTGTATTGATAGACTGCCCTGGCTTTGGATTTAATGCGAGAATTAAGTCGATAGCCGTTTTTAAAGCATCTTCCTTTAAACGCGTTAATTTACCAAGCTGCCTAAAATCACGGTTAGCCAGTAAATCAATATGGTTGGTAATGATTAACTTTGCTTCTTGTAGACCTTCCGTTTCTTTTGGGTAGAGCGAAAGCTGAATTAATAAACACTCTTTTAAATCTTGTGCCGCGACACCAAGTGGGTCAAAGTGCTGGATGCGTTTAAGTACCGCAATCACTTCTTCTAAACTAATTTCTGGATTATCAATCCCTTCATGTATATCAGAGATTGTTGTTGTGAGATAGCCAGAGTCATCTATGGAGTCAATAATTGCGGTGGCAATCGCACGGTCAGTATCCGTAAACGGCGTGAGATCCGATTGCCATATCAGGTAATCTTGCAGTGTCTGAGTGGTTTCACCTTGGTAAACAGGGAGTTCATCGAAGCTGTAATCGTTGCTGGTACCTGAAGGTGTTCCTGCTGTGTAGATTTCGTCCCAATCCGCATCAAGAGGAAGTTCTTCAGGCATGTCATTGTTTTCTAAGGCGTCTTTGGTATCGAGCTCACTGCTGTCTGTGCTGGCAAGGGAATCAATCGAGTCAGTTTCAGAACCTAACTCTTCTTGCTCAAGAAGCGGGTTAGTTTCCAACGCAAGTTGGATTTCTTGTTGAAGCTCAAGTGTAGAAAGTTGCAGCAGACGGATTGCCTGTTGTAATTGAGGGGTCATCGCAAGTTGTTGACTGACTCTGAGCTGCAAACTTTGCTTCATGAAACTGTTTTCTTCTCCCTAACAATAGAATACGACATACGGTTTATAACCGGAAACCTTCACCTAAGTATACACGTTTCACTTGTTCATTTTCCAATATCATGGTTGGTGTACCATGGGCAATCAGGTGACCTTGGCTGACAATATAGGCTCTTTCACACACATCTAACGTTTCACGGACGTTATGGTCGGTAATCAAAACACCGAGGCCATAGTCACGTAAATGTTGGATAATTTTTTTAATATCCAAGACAGAAATTGGGTCGACACCCGCAAAGGGTTCATCCAATAAGATGAATTTTGGATTAGCGGCGAGGGCCCTTGCAATCTCAACTCGGCGGCGTTCCCCACCAGAAAGGGATTGCCCCATGCTGTCGCGAAGATGTGTGATGCTAAATTCTTCCATTAACTCTTCAGCACGTTCTTTACGTTGGGAAGATGTTAAATCTTCGCGGATTTCCAATACCGCCATCAGGTTATCATAAACGCTAAGGCGACGGAAAATAGAGGCTTCTTGAGGAAGATAGCCAATACCGCGGCGCGCACGTTCATGCAGTGGCAGTAAGCTGATATCTTCACCATCAATTAAAATTTTGCCCGCATCCCGCTGAACAATGCCCACAACCATATAAAAGGTGGTGGTTTTACCGGCACCATTTGGCCCTAACAGGCCAACAATTTCGCCTGATTTAACTTCAAGGCTGACATCTTCAACAACCTTGCGTTTTTTATAGGATTTAGCCAGATTCTCTGCGGTTAGTGTCGCCATAACGATTATTTACTCTTACCCGTAGTTGCTGATGAATTGTTTGCTGCTGGGCCTTTTTCTTGCAATTGCGCTGGCAAAATCACAGTAGTCACGCGCTTGCCTTTATCACTAAAGGCTTCCATTTGCTGTGTTGGCACAACATAGGTGATTTTGTCGCCTTTAATATTGCTGTCTAGCTGCTCTAAATACGCACCGCCCGTTAACGTGACGAGCTGTTTATCAACTTCATAACGCGCTTTGTTTGCATGGCCTTTAATTGGCTTGCCGTCATCTTGTAGCTGATAAAAGGTCACAGGGTTACCAAATGCTTCGATGACGATTTTATCGGAGTCGCTGCTTGGACGTGTTACAACCACTTTGTTGGCTCGAATATCAATTGAACCTTGTTTAATGATGACGTCATCGGTAAATGTGGTGACGTTCTTTTCTAGATCAAGGGATTGCTTAACCGAGTTAATTGTCATCGGTTGCTGGGTGTCACTTTTTAATGCCATCGCTGGGAGGCTAAGAGCCAAAATTGCACTGGCAACCGCTCCTTGAATAAAACGCTTCTTAGTTACTTGATTCATTTTGATGCTCTTCTGGTTGTAACACATAATGAGTTTTCACATCTTCGATTAATTCTGCGGTTCTAGTACGAAGATTTCCCTTCATTTTTAGACCAGTAGAATTAAGGCCATGTCCAATAATGGTCACTTTATCGTCAGATGAAACGTCTTGTGTTGTCAAATTGACAACTGCACTTTCAGTTGTAATTCGTTGAATTTGCGACTCTTTCGTTAAGCTGTCGACTTGAACATCACTGTACAGATAAAGCACTCGATCGTTTGTTAACCTTGCTTTAAAGGCAGTGACTGTCCATGTTGGCACGCCCGCTTCATTATAAGTGGTTAAAACGGGTTTCGAAAACCACGTGATTTTTCCTTCGGTATAATTATCAATTTTATCCGAAACGAGTTTATACGCTAGATTTCCTGTTGGGTTATAGACGTAAGTTACTGAATCATCAGTTTGATAATTAGGTTGCCCATCATTGATTACTTTTTCCTGTGAGTCTGATGTGTCATTACCCGCTAAATTCCAGCCGATAAGCCCCAGCACAACTAAGGATAAAATAATGATTAACCACTTCTTCGCATTGCTCATGAATTCAATCTATTCGTTATATCGATAAGCCTTTTGCTTCTTCCAATTTACCTTGGGAAAGAAGGATCAGGTCACAAAGTTCACGTACTGCACCCTTTCCACCAGCGATGCGTGTTATGTAGTTCGCTTTTGGTAATAGCAGTGGATGTGCATCCGCAACAGCAACAGATAGCCCAACTCGAGCCATTACTGGCCAATCGATAAGGTCGTCGCCAATATAAGCTACTTCGTCTTCTGCTAGCTGTAGTGTATCCAACAGTTCGCGATACGCCAAAAGCTTATCGCTTTGGCCTTGGTAAAGATGTGTAATGCCTAAAGTTTTTGCTCTATCTTCAAGGAGTTTCGCTTTTCTGCCTGTAATAATGGCGACGTCAATATTGGACGTTAATAGACAACGAATGCCATAGCCATCACGTACATTAAAAGCTTTGAGCTCTTCACCACTATTGCCCATATATACCAAGCCATCGGACATCACACCGTCAACATCACAAATTAGCAGCTTAATTTTAGCGGCTTTTTCGATAACGGATGTTGCCACAGGGCCGTAGCAAGTATCCACGTTTTGAGAACTCATGGTATTTCCTTATATTATACAACACCTGCTTGGAGCAGATCGTGCATGTGTAAAACACCGACTAATTTGTTGTCTTGTGCGACTAATAATGAGGTCACGTGTTTTGATTGCATTAAATTAAGCGCTTCAACCGCGAGCATATTGGGCGAAACCCGAATGCCACCTGGCGTCATGAGATCTGCAATTTTCGCGTTATTTAGGTCAATTCCCATATCAAAGATACGGCGCAAGTCACCATCTGTAAAAATGCCCTCAATATTCATATCGTCATCACAGATAACCGTCATACCCAGCTTTTTACGGGTTATCTCGACTAAAGCTTCCCGCAAAGACGCGCTTTTAGGGATATGGGGGATATCTTCACCCGTATTCATTAAATCACGAACTAAGAGTAAAAGTTTGCGCCCGAGTGCGCCGCCTGGGTGAGAAAGTGCGAAATCATCCGCTGTAAACCCACGGGCAGTCAATAATGCGATAGCTAAGGCATCACCCATGACTAAGGTTGCGGTTGTACTGGTCGTTGGCGCGAGCCCTAATGGGCAGGCTTCCTGTGGTACTTTAATGCACAGGTGCACATCTGCATATTTCCCCATATTACTATCAGGGTTGTTAGTCATACAGATTAAGGGAACCTTAATACGTTTTAAAACAGGTAGTAACGCTAAAATTTCCCCTGATTCCCCTGAATTTGAAATGGCTAACACCACATCTTTACTAGTGATCATGCCAAGATCGCCATGGCTAGCCTCACCAGGATGAACAAAAAACGAAGGTGTCCCAGTACTAGCTAATGTTGCGGCAATCTTCCTGCCAATATGCCCCGACTTTCCCATACCCATAACGACAACTTTGCCTTTGCAGCCGAAAATCAGTTGGCAAGCACAGTCAAAATCATGATTAATATATTGTTCGAGGTTTTTTAAGCCGTCGTGTTCGATATGGAGAACTTCTTTACCTACTTTCTGAAAATCGAAGTTTGACATTTCTAGTTCCATGCGTAGCTTTTAAGTTAATCGGATTAGCGAAATCAAATTGTATAACGAATACTTAGTATCAGTAAGTATTTTGTCTGTTAAGCTATTCTTAATGATAGTTTTGCACCTAATCGCTATTTTGTTTATGTTTAAGGTAGATGAAATACGCTGTCATTAGCACCCTAAACCAAAAATGTATTCGCTAATTCACGTATTCTCATGCTAGTAAATTGCAACACTCTAAGAGCTATCTGCTTTTATTAATGAAAGAGTTACCTAACTATAGGTAAATTCCATAGGGAGTTAGCCGCTTTTTAGAGATAAAAAACAGCTACAATATTAACAGTTACCTTTTTGACGCTATGATACTATAAATTCCACTTTGTTGTGATATTTGACGATTTTCAGTTTATCTTTCGGTAATATCTGAACGGATAAATGCATACTCAGGCATGATGTATAACGAGTTATTTAATAATGCAATCACAGACAGACAACTTAATTGAAGTACGGAACATGTCCTTTACTCGAGGCAATCGGAAAATATTTGAAAATATTAACCTGACTGTCCCTCGTGGTAAAATTACGGCAATAATGGGGCCATCTGGGATTGGTAAAACCACATTGCTGCGCTTGATTGGTGGGCAATTACGGCCAAGTGAGGGGGAAATTTGGTTTGATGGTGACAATATTCCGTCGCTATCACGTTCCAAGTTATATCAATCACGTAAAAAAATGAGCATGCTGTTCCAATCAGGAGCGCTGTTCACCGATATGGATGTGTTCAATAACGTGGCATTTCCGCTGCGAGAACACACAAACTTGCCAGAGTCTTTAATTCACACGACAGTGATGATGAAATTAGAGGCGGTTGGGTTACGCGGCGCCGCAAAATTGATGCCATCAGAGCTTTCTGGTGGGATGGCTCGCCGTGCTGCACTCGCACGTGCCATTGCCCTTGACCCTGATTTGATCATGTTTGATGAACCCTTTGTGGGGCAAGACCCAATTACTATGGGGGTCTTAGTTAAATTAATTGATGAACTGAATCAAGCGCTTGGCGTAACGTGTGTGGTGGTTTCTCACGATGTGCCAGAGGTATTGAGCATTGCAGATAATGCGTATATTGTTGCCCAGCAGCATGTTATTGCTCAGGGAACGGGTGAAGAGCTGCGTGATAATCAAGACCCTAGAGTGCGCCAATTTCTTGATGGTATCGCTGATGGTCCCGTGCCGTTCCGTTTTCCTGCCAATGATTATCTGGCCGATTTATTAGGGTAAAATAAGATGATAATAAAGGCGATAGCAGCCTTCGGACGTCGGTGGATTGATATTTTTTCTGCCTTTGGTCGAGCTGGATATATGCTGTTTCGTGCCTTATTGGGGAAACCTGAATTTGGCAAGCAGTGGCCACTTCTGATGAAGCAACTGTATGCTGTGGGCGTACAGTCTTTATTGATTGTGGCCGTATCGGGCTTATTTATTGGCATGGTACTGGGGCTACAAGGTTATCTTGTCCTCACCACATTCAGTGCAGAAGCTAGCCTTGGCATGATGGTGGCGCTTTCTTTATTAAGAGAGCTTGGCCCTGTTGTGACGGCCTTGTTATTTGCAGGGCGTGCAGGTTCGGCGTTGACCGCCGAAATTGGCTTAATGAAAGCTACGGAACAGATTTCGAGCTTAGAAATGATGGCAGTTGACCCATTAAGACGGGTTATTGCGCCACGCTTTTGGGCGGGTTTTATTAGTATGCCTTTGTTATCACTGATTTTTGTGGCTGTCGGTATTTTAGGTGGCGCATTAGTCGGTGTGGATTGGAAGGGGATTGATGAAGGCTTTTTCTGGGCATCAATGCAATCTTCTATCGACTGGCGATTAGATCTGGTTAACTGTGTTATCAAAAGTTTAGTGTTTGCTTTTACGGTGACGTGGATCGCACTGTTTAATGGCTATGATGCAATTCCAACCTCGGAAGGGATCAGCCAAGCAACAACGAGAACCGTTGTTCACGCGTCATTGTCTGTTTTAGGACTGGATTTCGTACTTACCGCACTGATGTTTGGGAACTAAGTCATGCAAAGTAAAAAAAGTGAAATATGGGTTGGCTGTTTTATGTTGTTGGCGATTGCCGCAATTATCTTTTTGTGTTTAAAAGTCGCCGATTTGAAATCAATTGGTAGCCAATCTACCTATCAAATTTCAGCGTCTTTTGAAAATATTGGTGGCTTGAAAGAAGGTTCTCCGATCAAAGTCGGTGGTGTGGTTGTCGGCCGTGTTGCCAGTATCACTCTCGATAAAAAGAACTATGTACCTGAAGTGAAAATCGACTTATTAAGTGAATACGACAATATTCCAGATTCAAGTTCTTTATCCATTCGTACATCAGGTTTACTGGGTGAACAGTATATTGCCATGAATATTGGCCCTGATGATGAGGAGTTAGGGATTGCGATTTTGAAAGATGGCGGACGCCTTGAGGATACTAAACCCGCTATGGTGTTAGAAGATTTAATCGGGCAGTTCTTGTATAAGAGTGGCGATAGCCAAGGTGCAGAGCCTGCATCTAAGTAATGTGAAGCTCCCTCAAAATAGTTAAAGGAATGAATTATGTTTAAACGTTTAATGATGGTTGCCATGTTGGCTATTGCGCCATTTGCGATGGCAGTAGACCAAACTAATCCGTATAAATTAATGGATGAGGCGGCAGCAAAAACTTTTACTCGGTTGAAATCTGAACAGCCGAAAATCAAACAAGATCCTGAATATCTAAGAACGATTGTCCGCGAAGAATTACTGCCTTATGTGCAAATTAAATATGCAGGTGCACTCGTTTTAGGTACTTACTATAAAGGCGCAACACCGGCACAACGTGATGCCTACTTTGCGGCATTTGAAGATTACCTTGAGCAGGTTTATGGCCAAGCATTGGCGATGTACCATGGTCAAACTTACCAAATTGCACCAGAACAACCTATTGGTGATAAAAACATTGTTGCCATTCGCGTAACGATAATTGATACCAATGGCCGCCCACCAGTACGCTTAGACTTCCAATGGCGTAAAAACAGTAAAACAGGTTACTGGCAGGCATATGACATGATTGCTGAAGGCGTAAGCATGATCACCACCAAGCAAAATGAGTGGGGGGATATTTTACGTAAGCAAGGTATTGATGGCTTAACAAAACAGTTAGAAATCAGTGCAAAAGCCCCAATTACGTTAGAAGAGAAAAACTAATATGAGCCAGGTATTGGCATGGGAGAAAACGCAATCAACGTTGTATCTGACGGGGTCATTAGACCGTGACTCATTGATGTCGTTTTGGGACAAAAAGTCCCCACTGCTGGAACATATTGAGAAAATAGATGTTTCTGGCTTAACCCATGTAGATTCAACGGGGCTGGCTATGTTAGTTCGCTTAAAAGGTGAGTTTCAAGCCAAAAAACAGCCTCTGAATATTATTGGGGCCAGTGATAACTTGAATACACTTATTGAGTTATATGGGGTGAAAAGCATCATTCTAGATTAAGGCGATGAGTCTTAAATTTAGTCAAGTTATGTAAAAATAAGCGCCTCTACGTGCATTTGTGCGTAAGAGGCGTTTTCTTTGGTTTAAGTGTTAGGCGTAATCCTTTAGGATAGGCGTTTATGCTCTTTTAATTCGAGTTGTGACTAATTGGGCACATTCAACTAGAATTAGCCAGAGTAAAATTAAAAACCACAAATAATCATAATAGAGTCACTATGGAAACCAACGAAATAAAACAAGTATTGATGGAAAAGTTGTCTCTGGATGAGGCTATTGTTACGGGTGATGGTAGCCACTTTCAGGTTATCGCTGTCGGTGACATGTTTGACGGTATGAGCCGTGTTAAGCAACAGCAAGCAATTTATGCGCCATTGATGGAATATATTGCGGATAACCGCATCCATGCTCTATCAATTAAAGCGTACACCCCTGCGCAATGGGAGCGCGATCGTAAACTTAGTGGCCTTTGATTTCAAAGCCTAAGCGAACAGCCTGTACAATTCGACATACGAGAATACTTGAATGGATAAGTTTTTAGTTAAAGGACCAACCCGTTTATCGGGTGAGGTTACTATTTCTGGCGCGAAAAACGCTGCGCTGCCAATCCTGTTCGCTGCTCTATTGGCTGAAGAGCCAGTAGAAATACAGAATGTTCCTCATTTGAGGGATATCGACACCACCATCAAATTATTGAACCAGCTTGGTACGAAAGTGAAACGCAATGGTTCTGTATTTGTTGATGCGAGCACAGTAAGCACTTACTGCGCGCCTTATGACCTCGTGAAAACTATGCGTGCTTCTATCTGGGCGCTGGCACCTTTAGTGGCACGTTTTGGTCATGGTGAAGTTTCTCTGCCAGGTGGTTGTGCTATTGGTGCTCGTCCTGTTGATCTACATATTTCTGGTTTAGAACAGTTAGGTGCAAATATTGTTTTGGAAGATGGTTATGTGAAAGCTACCGTCGATGGCCGCCTGAAAGGGGCATGCATCGTGATGGATAAAGTCAGTGTTGGAGCAACTGTTTCAATTATGACCGCAGCCACATTAGCTGAAGGCACTACCGTCATTGAAAATGCTGCGCGTGAGCCTGAAATTGAAGATACTGCCAACTTCTTAAACACTCTTGGTGCAAAAATTACAGGTGCAGGAACTGACCGTATTGTGATTGAAGGGGTGGAACGTTTAGGTGGTGGGACATACCAAGTTCTGCCAGACCGTATTGAAACAGGCACATTCTTAATCGCAGCTGCTGTTTCTCGTGGTAAAGTCATTTGCCGCAATGCACGTCCAGACACCCTAGATGCGGTATTAGCAAAACTGCGTGAAGCGGGTGCAACGATTGAAATAGGTGATGACTGGATTAGCCTAGATATGGAAGGTAAGCGCCCTAAAGCGGTCACTATTCGTACTGCACCACACCCAGGGTTCCCAACGGACATGCAAGCACAATTTAGCTTACTTAACCTAGTGGCTGAAGGTGCAGGGCTTATCACTGAAACGATTTTCGAAAACCGATTTATGCACATCCCTGAGCTTATCCGTATGGGGGCTCATGCAGAAATTGAAAGTAATACAGTGCTATGTCATGGAGTTGAGAAATTAACTAGTGCACAAGTGATGGCAACAGATTTACGCGCATCTGCAAGTCTAGTGATTGCTGGCTGTATTGCGGAAGGCACTACAACGGTTGACCGTATTTACCACATTGACCGCGGTTATGAACATATTGAAGATAAACTGCGTGGCTTAGGGGCAGATATTCAGCGTGTTCATTCAGACGACTAGTTTTCTCGTTTATTGAATTGAAACAAAAATGCCGTTCAAACTGAATTGAACGGCATTTTTATATTAAAATTCATTTGGTAGCATCATCCTGCTTGCCCTTCAGGATTTTCTTCTATAATCACATCGATCGTTTTCATTTCACCATCGCGTAATATTTGCACCGACACTTTACTGCCAGGGCGAATTTCTGCAACTAAGTCCATCGTTTCAGCGGCAGAAACTGCAGGTTTTCCATCAACAGATAAAATAATATCCCCTTGCATAATACCCGACTTAGCGGCTGGGCCATTTGGGGCAACTTGGAAAATACGCAGTCCTTGTATCTGATTGATATTATTGTTGTTTGACCTGATTTGCGGTAGTTCACGTGCAGTAATACCAATATAACCACGGATCACGCGGCCATCACGGATCAGCTTATCCATAATTTTTGTTGCAAGCGCGGTTGGGATAGCAAAACTGAGGCCTTCAGAGGTAATGCCTTGCCCCGCGGTAAAGGACAGAGTGTTAATTCCCACTAACTCACCTTCGGTATTAATCAGTGCTCCACCTGAGTTACCTGAGTTAATCGAAGCATCTGTTTGTAAGAAATTTTGCCGACGAGTGGAGCTTAAGCCAACACGACCTGTCGCACTGATAATACCTTGAGTCACAGTTTGACCAATATTGTACGGATTGCCAATGGCTAAGACGACATCCCCCACATGGGTGACACGTTGAGTATTAATTGGGATCACTGGGAGGTTATCGGCATCAATTTTTAATACCGCAAGATCGGTGAGCGTATCAGAGCCTACCAGTAATGCATCAAAAATTGCGCCATCTTGCAGTGCGACTAAAATTTGGTCTGGGTTATCAACAACATGCTTGTTAGTAATTATATAGCCATTCGGGCTCATAATGACACCAGAGCCTAACGATTTAAGTTCACGACCAGACTGGGAGAAGCTACCTTTGGAGCTACTGTAGACATAAACCACGGCAGGGGCTGCACGGCGTACAGCTTTGTTATAACTAACAGGCTCATTATCCGTTTTGCCATACAGTAAATCAGCTAAACCTTGCGGACGCAATGAAGGTACCGCAATGATGATAATCAATGCAGCTAATAGGCCTAGCATGACAGAAATAGTAAGCTTCTTTACCATAAAATATTGGAGATTCAGTTATTTCTTAAACATGTACTGAGCATAACATAAAAAAACAGGCACAGTAGAGTGATACTGAGCCTGTTTTATTGACTTTAAGACCGATTTTTATCAATTAATTACGCATTAATAAATATAAGGTTTCGCCGTCACGTAATACTTTCATTGCCAACACGGGTGGTTTGCCATCGATAATTTTACGGAATTGATCAATAGTTTCAACTCGTTGGTCATTGACGCCAAAGATTAAGTCCCCTTTGACTAAACCAATTGCGGCAGCTGGAGACTTAGGCGCGACGCTATCGACTTGAACACCACGTGTATTGCTAATGGTTGCATTAGAAATAGTTGCACCTAATAATGACTCAGTTAATTTTTCAGCTCTTGTTGCTGAACCTTCATCATTTTCAAGGACGACTTTCACGTCCATCGGTTTACCCGAGCGGATCAGGCCGATAGTAATTTCTTTACCGATTTGGCTAGTGCCGATTTTGGCTCTTAATTCTGCGAAGCTATTGATGCGTTTGCCATCAACAGAGACTAATACGTCCCCAGACTTAATACCCGCTTTCGCAGCAGAGGATTTCGGTAGAACTTCACTGACGAATGCACCACGTTGAGCATCAATATTAAAGGCTTTTGCGATATCAGAATTCATCTCAGTCCCTTTAATACCGAGGATACCGCGCTTAACTTCACCATGTTTAATCAGCTGCTCACTGAGATTTTTTGCCATATTACTTGGAATAGCAAAACCAATGCCGATATTACCACCACCTGGCGCTAAAATAGCGGTATTGATACCAATCAGCTCACCATTTAAGTTGACTAAAGCACCACCAGAGTTACCCCGGTTGATAGAGGCATCGGTTTGAATAAAGTTCTCTAAGCCTTCAAGATTTAAGCCACTACGGCCTAATGCTGAGATAATACCTGACGTTGCCGTTTGCCCCAACCCGAATGGGTTACCAACCGCGACAGCAAAATCACCAACTCGTAACTTATCAGAGTCTGCGATATTAACTGCAGTTAAGTTTTTGATATCTTTATCGTTAGAGATTTTAAGCAATGCAATATCTGTTTGTGGATCTTTACCAATCAGCTTTACAGCGATTTCACGGCCGTCATTGAGTTGAATTTGAATTTTATCTGCACCATCAATGACATGGTTGTTAGTTAAAATATAGCCTTGTTGCGCATCGATAATCACGCCCGAACCGAGGCCTTCAAAAGGACGCACGCTTTGTTGTTGTGAAGGTGCATTTGGGCCAAAGAAGAATTTCAGCTCTTCTGGAATTTGTTGATTTTGCACACGTGTTCCTGACACATGAATATTCACCACCGCAGGCAGAACTTTTTCAAGCATAGGTGCAAGGCTTGGCATGTTTTGGCTTTGCGCTGTTGCTGGTAATGTTGCAGGTAGCGCCGCGCTACTTATCGTTGGGATAGTGGCCAGTGATAAGCCTAAACTCATTGCTACAGCGGTAAGAAAAAAGTTTTTTCTTTTCATAATTCAGTTAATTCTCTCAAGAATAAAGGTTCAATTCACTGTGGAGCCTTTTATTAGGCAAGCACAATGCGTTTCTATTTGGTTGGTATAAGATTCAATTTTACTGATGACTATGACCACAGATTATGCGCAAAAGTTCCACTTACGGATAGCAATTAACCACTCTTTTACATCTATTTACATGTAATTTAAGTAAGACTTTAACTTCTATACGGTAGTTAAATAAATTGTCTAATTAAATTTAGATGGAAATATTGTTCAAGATTATTAAATGATTATTTCACAGCAGATGATGCGAGTTGAATGGGGGGTTTTAGTTAATACAACAAGAAATCACCAGCAAGTGAGACTTACTGGTGATATACAATTAGAAACTATTTTTCTTTCTCTTCGATAGGTCGAAATAAGCCTGATGCGCTATCCGAATAATCTCTTGGTGGCATTTTTACTGGCGCTTGATCGTTATCGGCTTCAGATTCCGTTAAACGATAGTTAAACGGGTTATCTTGTGCTGGCATATCTGGCATTAATTCAGATGAACTTTGTGCCATATGTTGGTAAAGCTGACGGTAATCACGCGCCATTTTATCCAATAATTCTGCGCTACGAGCAAAGTGGCTGACTAATTCTTTACGGTACTCTTCCAGTTCAGTACTTTTTTTGTCTAGCTCAGCTTGCGCTGTTTTTTGTTGGCGAAGTTTTGGATTACCATAGCGGACAACTAATGCACCGATGATAAAACCAACAATCAATCCGATTAATGCATACTCCCAGGTCATGCTGACTCCTTCATTACTTCAATGTTCGCAGAAATTAAGCGTCGTTACCGTTACTATACCTTAAATAATTCAAGTTGCATGTAGACGTCAAGTAAAGCATCTCAACATATTGTAATTTGGCCGTTAAGTGATGATAAAACCCACAGCGCTTGAATCGAGTAATTGTAAAACAATTAACCGCTTTTTTAAGAGTAGAATCTTAAGGTGAATTTCCTTACTCTATGGTGATTCGTTAACCGAAAGTTAAATGGTAACTGAATCTGGTTATAATAAAGGCAGTGTATATCAAATAACGGTAAAAAAACCGAAAATTTTTTAAGGATTATTCAGTTAATGTCACCGATGACCCCTACAATGCGTTATCAACAAGCGCTAGCGGATGGCAATTATCAGCCAGATGACGTGCAAAAGCTTGCCGTAGAACGTTTAGATAAAATTTATCAGCAACTGACTCAAGCTGTTTTAGCTGTGCCAAATAGAAAGAATAACGGTTTTTTTAGCCGATTATTAGGGAAAAACGCGGCCAATAAATCAATAGAGCCTGTTCAAGGCTTATATATGTGGGGCGGGGTAGGTCGCGGTAAAACATGGCTTATGGACATGTTTTATGAAAGCTTACCTGGTGATCGTAAACTTCGGTTGCATTTCCATCGTTTTATGAAGAAAGTGCAGGAAGATTTGATGGCTTTACAAGGGCAGGAGAACCCGCTAGATATCATTGCGGATGAATTTAAAAAGCAAACTGATGTGCTGTGTTTTGATGAGTTTTTTGTCTCTGATATTACTGACGCGATGATACTGGGAACACTGCTAGAAGGTTTGTTTGCCCGCGGGATCACGCTGGTTGCCACGTCAAATATCATTCCTGACAATTTATATCGCAATGGCTTACAGAGGGCACGGTTTTTACCTGCTATCGAACAAATCAAAAAATATTGTGATGTAATGAATGTTGATGCAGGGATTGACTACCGCTTACGGACTTTGACGCAAGCTCACCTCTTTTTATCTCCGATAAATGCACAAAATCGCCAGCACTTGGATGAGATTTTTGTCAAATTGGCGGGTAAGGAAGGTAAGTTAAACCCAGTTTTAGAGGTCAATCATCGGAAAATGCAAGTGCTTCGCTCAGCGGAAGGCGTTTTAGCCGTAGAGTTTAAAGTGCTATGTGAAGAGCCGCGTAGTCAAAATGACTATATTTACTTATCAAACTGTTACCACACGGTTTTATTGTACGATGTCCCTTCGATGGGGTCGAGAGATGAAAATCCTGCACGGCGTTTTCTTGCGCTGGTGGATGAGTTTTATGAGCGTAAAGTGAAATTGGTGATTAATGCAGAAGTCCCGATGGAATCATTATATCAAGGGCAACTTTTGGCCTTTGAATACCAACGCTGTTTATCTCGCTTACAAGAAATGCAAAGCGAAGAATACTTAAAAATTCCACATTTGGCTTAAGTTTTTTTGCTTGCATGCGAGTTTCAGCGCAAAAATAAGCTAAAACGTTTAAATTAAGTACAAATGGCGTTTGATATTCACACAAACGTAAAAAAAATGCATTTGGGGTCGATTTTTGTTTCTGACTTCTCTATAATCTTGCGACCCCACGTTACAGCGCTATTTTTTATTTCCCAAAAAATAACGCATAATGCCAGTTAGGCTGCTCGAAGGGGTAGGTTTACTGGACAAAGAGTCGTGTGAACCTCAGAAAGCTTATGAACATGAGTGTTCACCAACGTGTAACTTCAATATTGGGTAAGTTTTAATGAAAACTTTTACAGCTAAACCAGAGACCGTAAAACGCGACTGGTACGTTGTTGATGCAGATGGCAAAACTTTAGGCCGTCTTGCAACAGAAATTGCTAGCCGTCTGCGCGGTAAGCATAAAGCGGAATACACTCCGCACGTGGATACTGGTGATTACATCATCGTTCTGAATGCAGAAAAAATTGCTGTTACCGGCAAAAAACGCGAAGACAAAATCTACTATCGCCACACTGGCCATGTAGGTGGAATCAAGCAAGCAACTTTCGAAGAAATGATTGCTCGCAGTCCTGAGCGTGTGCTTGAAATCGCGGTTAAAGGCATGTTGCCAAAAGGACCTCTGGGTCGTGCAATGTACCGTAAACTGAAAGTTTACGCAGGTAATGAGCACAACCACGCGGCTCAACAACCGCAAGTTCTTGACATTTAATCGGGATTATAGCAATGGCTGAAAATCAATACTACGGCACTGGTCGCCGCAAAAGCTCATCTGCTCGTGTCTTTATTAAGCCGGGTAGCGGTAACATCACAATCAATCAGCGTACGCTGGAACAGTACTTTGGTCGCGAAACTGCGCGCATGGTCGTTCGTCAGCCGTTAGAATTGGTTGAAATGTTGGAAAAACTGGATCTGTACATCACTGTTAAAGGTGGTGGTATTTCAGGTCAAGCAGGCGCAATCCGTCACGGTATTACTCGTGCACTGATGGCTTATGATGAGACTCTTCGTTCTGATCTGCGTAAAGCTGGTTTCGTTACCCGTGATGCGCGTTCTGTTGAACGTAAGAAAGTGGGTCTGCGTAAAGCTCGTCGTCGTCCACAGTTCTCCAAACGTTAATTTATTGCCCTGTGGGCATAAAATTGATGAAAAAACCCGTCTTTATGGCGGGTTTTTTATTGCCTAAAAATTAATAAACTGACGTTTAAAGATAATTTAAAAAAGAATTAAATATAATTAGCAGAAAAAGACAACGAATTAGTCTAAAATTTAAAATAATCACTCTTTGGTAATAAAAATTGTTTTTTTTATCATATTATTTAGATAACCATGGAGTTAACTTTAAGGTTTATTGTTTTTTAATTTTGGTTAGTTTTGTTTTTTATTTTGATTTTTGTGTGATTGTTCTTCTTCAATGAAATAAACCTATGATTTTTCCTATCACTCCCCCCTAAGCTGTACAAAATCTGTTAGAATATGCCCCTGTTTTTTTATTTCATCATTTCTCGCCTTTCTGTGCGGGAGGGTTGTGTTGACTTTCAGTATGGATAAATGAAAGTAGGACACAGGGGATTTTAAAATGGGTAACGGGTAATTAAAAATTAATTACATTTCGTCCATTTTTGTAATTTGGAGGTTTTAATGGCTGTCGCTCCTAACAAACGTTCGGTAATGACATTGTTCTCAGGCCCAACTGACATTTTTAGCCATCAGGTACGTATCGTCCTGGCAGAAAAAGGGGTTAGCGTCGAAATTGAACATGTTGAACCTGGTCATCCGCCTCAAGATCTCATTGATCTCAACCCGTACCAAAGCGTTCCGACACTCGTTGATCGTGAGCTGACTTTATATGATCCGCTGATTATCATGGAATATCTTGATGAGCGTTTTCCTCATCCTCCATTAATGCCTGTTTACCCTGTCGCGCGTGGAACTAGCCGTCAATTAATGCATCGCATTGAAAAAGACTGGTATTCTCTGATGCACAAAGTAGAAAAAGGCAGTGCTCAGGAAGCGGATAGCGCGCGTCGTCAACTAACGGAAGAGTTAATTGCCGTTTCGCCTGTTTTTGCTGAAATGCCATTCTTTATGAGTGATGAATTTAGCTTGGTTGATTGCTACTTAGCGCCGCTGTTATGGCGTTTACCTGTACTGGGTATTGAATTGAAACCTGCTAATAGCAAACATTTACAGATGTACATGCAACGTGTATTTGAGCGTGATGCATTCTTAGCATCTTTGACGGAATTAGAACGCGAAATGCGTCTGTCAGCAAGAGGCTAAAAGTATGATGGAAATGACAGCAATGTCACCACGTCGCCCTTATCTGTTACGTGCCCACTATGAGTGGCTACTCGATAACGATATGACCCCGCATTTGGTGGTTGATGTCACTGTTCCTACTGTTAACGTTCCAATGGAATTTGCTCGGGATGGGCAAATTGTATTGAATGTTGCACCACGTGCTGTGGGTAACTTTGAAATTACCAATGACGAAGTGCGTTTTAATGCACGTTTTGGTGGAGTTCCTCGTCAAGTGTATGTCCCAATGGCCGCAATTATGGCTGTGTATGCGCGTGAGAATGGTGCAGGGATGATGTTTGAACCTGAAGCAGCCTATGATGCACAAATATCTTCTGATTTTGAAGACGTAGATGATTCGCAAGAAGAAGGGATTTCATTAGTTCAAGATAGCTCATTAGTTGAGCATAGCGCTGAAGAACCTTCGGATGATGAGCCACCAAGACCACCAAAAGGCAGACCTGCGTTAAGAGTGGTTAAGTAGCAAATTCACTTCATGTTGATAGAAAAACAGAGGGATTTTCCTCTGTTTTTTTATGTTCTTCTATACCCCTAAAAAAAGTAAAATACCCTCGGCGGCACTGCGTCCATCGGCAATTGCATTGACAACCAGGTCTGAACCTCGAACGGCATCCCCCCCAGCAAATATTTTTTCATGGGAAGTTTTGAAAGGAAACGGGCTATTGCGATTTACACAAATATGCCCCTGCGAGTCAAATTGTACAAGATTATCTTCAACCCAAGGTTGTTTGTGCGGGCGAAAACCGAAAGCAACAATGACGGCATCCGCTTCAATTGTAAAATCTGAATTTTTGATAGGCTCTACGGCGTTTCGTCCCTCTTTGAGTTCACCATTTTGGGTGCGGACGACAGAAATTCCGCGGACTTTTTGAGCCCCATTCAAAAGAATCTCAGTGGCTTGTAAATGAAAATAAAATTCAGCCCCTTCTTCAATTGCATAATTTATCTCTTTTAGTGAAGCAGGCATACTTTGTTTGTCACGCCGATATATACAGGCCACCTGCGAAGCACCTTGGCGAATCGCTGTTCGCACACAGTCAATTGCAGTATCACCTCCGCCGAGCACAACCACATTTTTTCCCTGTAAATCGATATAAGGTTCAAGAGGTAAAGGTGGGAGTTGCATCAAATGACGTGTGTTAGCTATTAAATAAGGTAGGGCATCATAACAGCCCTGAGCGTCATTCCTGAGCAGTTCACCTTTAATTGCACTGTATGTACCTGTTCCGAGGAAAATCGCGTCATAATCCGTCTCAAGCGTATTGAGATGTATATCCTTGCCAATATCGATGTTAAGTTGAAATTGAATTCCCATTTTAGTGAAAATGTCGCGTCGTTGTATCATGACCTGTTTTTCTAATTTAAATGCGGGTATCCCAAAGGTTAATAAACCACCAATTTCGGGGTGTCTATCAAATACAGTCACTTGTACACCATTACGCGCTAAAACATCTGCACACGCAAGGCCAGCAGGGCCTGCACCAACAATAGCAACACGGAAATTCACTGGCGTGACATGGGAAAGATCAGGCCGCCAACCTAGAGAGAATGCGGTGTCATTGATATAACGTTCTATGTGTCCAATGGTGACAGCGCCAAAGGTATCGTTCAATACACAGGCCATTTCACACAGTTTATCTTGTGGACAAATGCGGCCACAGATTTCAGGTAAGCTATTGGTATGATGAGATAATTCAGCGGCTTCAATAATACGACCCTCCTCTGCTAATTTTAGCCATTTAGGAATGGCATTATGCAAAGGACATTTCCATTCACAGAACGGACTACCGCAGGAGAGACAACGGCTTGCCTGTTGCTGCGTATTGTTGACATCATCAGGCTCATAAATTTCGACGAAATCTATTTTTCGAATATTGACTGCTTTTTTTTGCGGTTCATTTCGCGGGAGACCGATAATTTTGGCATTCATGGTAGTCCTTACTGAACTTAGTCTGATTTTACATCATACAGTGCGCTTTGAAGCCTAAAGCTTAGCACGACAAAAGTCAGTATAAGTCGCACGATTGATCTATTTTTCAAACGATTATGATGAAAAGTAACCCGAGATACATTTTTACTCGAGCTAAAACAAAGAAAATACCTGATTGTTATTTATCATTAATGATAAAAAATGGCTATTGAATGAGCAGGATCGACATTTTGTATTAATAAACATCCGAATCTGCCCTGTTTGATATATGATTCAAAGAGAATTTTACTAAGGGGTGGTTATGAAAGTACTTCGCGGCCTTGCGCAATACTATGTCGATTTGATGATGAAACTTGGATTGGTGCGATTTTCACTATTACTCGCATCCGCACTTGTTGTACTCGCCATGATAATGCAAATGGCGGTCGCTATCTTCTTGCGCGGGCATGTAGATAGTTTAGATATGGTCGGGTCTATTTTCTTTGGGCTTATTATCACTCCACTTGCGGTTTACTTTCTGTCTGTTGTGGTGGAACAACTGGAAGAGTCACGCCAACGATTATCGCGTATGGTGGATAAGCTTGAGGTAATGCGCAAGCGTGACGCTGACTTAAACACGCAATTACAAGGAAATATAGAGCAGCTCAACCTCGAAATACTTGAGCGTGAAAAAGCGGAACGTGCACATTTAGAATTACTTGAACAACTTAAGCAAGAAATGAAATACCGTGAGCAAACTCAAATTGAACTTGAGCAGCAATCGGTATTGTTACGCTCATTCCTTGATGCCTCCCCTGACTTAGTTTATTACCGTAATGAAAATAACGAATTTTCGGGTTGTAATAGGGCAATGGAACTTCTGACTGGGAAAAGTGAAAAACACTTAGTTGGGCTAACCCCTCTAGATATTTATGATGTGGAAATCGCTTCTAAAGTGATGGAAACCGATGAAAAAGTTTTTCGCCATAATGTTTCTCTAACCTATGAACAATGGTTGGTTTACCCAGACGGTAGAAAAGCCTGTTTTGAGCTACGAAAAGTGCCATTTTATGACCGAGTTGGCAAACGTCATGGCCTCATGGGTTTTGGGCGCGATATAACAGAGCGTAAACGTTACCAAGAGGCATTAGAGAGCGCGAGTAGGGAGAAGACCACATTTATCTCAACAATCAGCCACGAGCTTCGTACTCCCCTTAACGGCATTGTTGGCTTGAGCCGAATATTGTTAGACACTGAGTTAACTTCGGAACAATCTAGCTATTTAAAAACGATTCATGTCAGTGCAGTGACATTAGGAAATATTTTCAACGATGTCATTGAGATGGATAAGATCGAGCGCCGTAAAGTTCAGTTGGATAACCAGCCAATCACATTATCGGAGTTTGTGAATGATCTCGAAAATTTAAGTGGCTTATTAGTTCAGCCAAAAGGGCTTAAATTTGTCATGGATGTCGCCCCCGCATTGCCGAAAAAAGTACTAACTGACGGGACGCGCTTGCGCCAAATATTATGGAACTTAATTGGTAATGCAGTCAAATTTACACAACAAGGGGAAGTCAAACTCAGCATCTGGCAAGAGTCTGAAAATAAGTTGTTTTTTAGGGTACAAGACAGCGGGATTGGTATCCCCAAAGATGAGCTAGATAAAATTTTTGCAATGTACTACCAAGTAACAGATTCTGCGGGTGGTAAGCCTGCAACGGGAACGGGGATTGGACTTTCTGTATCTCGCCGGCTAGCACAAAATATGGGGGGAGACATCCAAGTTGAAAGTCAAATAGGCGAAGGTTCTACATTTACGTTATCTATTTCTGCGCCTGTTGTTGACGATGAAGTTGTGGAATTTGAAGAAAATGATGATGATTACCCATTACCTGCTTTGCATATTTTATTAGTGGAAGATATTGAGCTAAACGTTGTTGTGGCGTGCTCTGTATTAGAAAATTTAGGGAATACAGTTGATGTCGCAATGACAGGCAAAGATGCGTTATCCATGTTCGCACCTGGTGAGTACGATTTAGTCTTATTAGATATTCAGCTACCAGATATGACAGGGTTGGATATTTCAAGGCAACTGAAACAGCAATATGACAAGGAGGATTTACCTCCACTCATCGCACTGACCGCAAATGTGCTTAAAGATAAAAAAGAGTACTTTGATGCAGGTATGGATGGCGTTTTAAGCAAACCATTATCTGTTCCAGCGCTGACTCAAGTTATTGAGCAGTTTTGGGGCGAGCAAGCCGCTCACTCTGAAGACGAGGTTCAAAGCGATATCCCTAAATCAACGGTTGATGAATCAAGGTTAGATTGTGAAATGTTGGAGCAATATATTGAATTGGTTGGCCCTAAATTAATTTATGATGGGCTAGACGTATTTGAAAAAATGCTTCCAGGCTACTTAGCAATTCTCGATTCTAATATGGTTGCAAAAGATCAAAAGGGTATCGTGGAAGAGGCTCATAAGATTAAAGGTGCAGCGGGTTCTGTGGGCTTAAGGAATTTACAGAAAATAGCTCAGCAAATCCAATCTCCTGATTTACCAGCTTGGTGGGATAATGTACAAGAATGGGTTGATGAATTAAAACAGGATTGGAAAGACGATATAGAAACTTTAAGAAACTGGGTTGATGTGCGCACAAAAAAATAACCCCAACCGAAGTTGGGGTGCGCGAATACTGCGCCAACACCAGGGAAATCGTTGATTTGCATGTGGTTTTCATTCTAGGCAAATCGTTAAATTAGGTTAATCGCGGTAAGCAATAACATCAAGATACCAAAATTTAGCGAATCTGTTACAAGATTCATTAAAATCTGTGATGAAGATTGATGTTTGCCTGCCTTATCGCTTGAGAGATAATTTACTACAAATGGAGCAAGATATGAAATCAATTGCGGTTATTTTAAGTGGCTGTGGTGTATTTGATGGAAGTGAGGTTCATGAGTCAGTATTAACAATGTTGGCATTGAGTCAAAATAATGCTGAAGTTCATTTTTTTGCACCTGATGAATTACAACCGACTGTTATAAATCATATAAATGGAAAAGAAAAAACAGAAAAACGTAATCAACTAGAGGAATCGGCCCGTATTACACGTGGTAAAATATCCCCTTTGTCCTCTGCGGATGCCTCTAAGCTGGATGCGCTCATTATTCCTGGTGGGTTTGGTGCGGCAAAAAATTTATGTGATTTTGCAGTTAAAGGAAGTGACTGTGAGATTAATAAAGAACTATTAAGTTTAGTTCGCCAAATGCACCAACAAAAAAAGCCTCTAGGGCTGATGTGTATTGCACCTGTTATGCTTCCGAAAATGTTAAATACATCAGTGAAATTAACTATTGGTGATGACAGCGAAACGATTGCTCAAATAGAAAATATGGGAGGAGAACACATCAAATGTTCAGTTGATGACATTGTTGTTGATGAAGTTAACCGAGTTATAACAACCCCTGCTTATATGCTGGCACAATCAATTTCTGAAGCAAATACAGGGATTAATAAACTCGTTAAGAAAGTATTGGAAATGGCGTGATTATTTGAATGCTAACTATTGTTTCTCGATTATGGCGCGGGTTAAAGAAGATCACAATTTCATTACTTCTGGTGTGGTTTTGTACTGTCATTGTCTTTAAATATGTGCCCGTGCCATTCTCAGCGGTTATGTTTGAACGCCAAATTAGTGCATGGTTAAACTTAAATTTTTCTTATGTATCTAGCTCTGCTTGGGTCAGTGAAAAACAGATCTCTCCGTATATTTATTTAGCGGTTATCGCATCTGAAGATCAAAATTTTCCACATCATTGGGGTTTTGATCTTGATGCAATAGAACGTGCTTATAAACATAATGTGAACAATAAACAATCAATTAGAGGTGCCTCAACAATCTCCCAGCAGACCGTTAAAAACTTATGGTTATGGGATGGTAGAAGCTGGGTTAGAAAAGGCCTAGAAACAGTGATGACACCAATAATGGAGCTTATGTGGTCTAAGCAGAGAATACTGACCATTTATCTTAATATTGCTGAGTTTGGTGATGGGGTTTTTGGTGTTGAAGAAGCCTCAAATAAATTCTTTAATAAGCCTGCTAGTCAGCTTTCTATGAGTGAGGCTGCACTTTTAGCAGCAGTTCTTCCTAATCCACACCGATATAGTGCGAAATCACCATCTTCTTATGTGTTGAGACGGCAGGCGTGGATATTGAACCAAATGCACCTTTTGGGCGGTAAGAATTTTCTGAAAGTAAATGATATTTTGTCTGAATAAGAAAAAAGCCATAGTTTTTCACTAATGGCTCTTATTCTTATTCGGATATATTATTGTTTATGATTAATTGAGATAAGTGAAAGCCGTCGTCACTCGACGAACACCATCAGTTTCACTGGCGATTTTAGCTGCAGCATCACCCTCTTGCCTTGTTAATACGCCAAGTAAAAAAACCTCACCATTCTCAGTAATCACTTTTACACTACCCGATTTAACGCTGTCACTCGCTAAGATTTTTGATTTAACTTTAGTGGTTAACCAAGTATCTTTGGAAGCAGTACCTAAATCGACAGGTTCACCGTTACGCACTTCATTATAAACGGATACGGTGCCATCAACATTCGAGGCGATTTGTTTGGCGCGTTCAGCCCATGACATGTCAGGACTTTGCCCAGTTAATAGCACATTACCTTTATATGCAGTGGCAATAATTCGTGCCTTACCCGTAATTTCTTTATCTTTATTGAGCTGCCCGCTCACTCGAGCTTCTAATGTGCCATCATCAACTTGCTGGCCAACGGTCCGTGGGTCAGAAGCACTTTTCGTGGCAACAGCGGCAGAGCCAACAACTGCAGCACCAATACAGCCTTGTAAAAGAATCGTACTGATTACTATGGCAAAAATGGGTATTAATCGCATTTTGTCTCCTTAATCATCCTGATGAGGGAAAAGGGTATTATCTATAAGATCACATAGACAATTTACAGTAAGAAGATGAACTTCTTGAATTCGAACACTGCGCTGAGAAGGAATACGAATTTCAACATCTTGTGGGCCAAGCAGGCCAGCAAGCTCTCCTCCATCGTAGCCAGTAAGAGCGACAATGGTCATATCCCGTGTAACAGCGGCTTCAACAGCTTTAATAATATCGCTACTATTACCATGGGTGGAAATTGCCATTAAAACATCACCATGCTGGCCTAATGCTCTCACTTGTTTCGCATAAATTTCAGTAGGTTGCTTGCTACCTGAAATTGCGGTAAGTACCGCATTATCGGTATTCAGTGCAAGAGCAGGAAGACTAGGGCGCTCAGTTTCAAATCGGTGGATCATACTCGCAGCAAAACGTTGTGCAGTAGCAGCAGATGCGCCATTGCCACAACATAAAATTTTGTTGCCATTAAGCAAAGACTGAACCATCATCATAGCGGCTCTAGAAATCGCATCGGGCAGCGCCTCAGCGGCTGCAATTTGAGTTTGAATACTTTCGGTAAAACAAACTTTTATTCTATCTAGCACTGGTTTTTTCCTGTAAAAATTTACCCGTCATTCTTCGCGCTGTCGCTGTGTTGACTGCAATCGCTAACCCTAATCACATACTTTTGTATGCTCATAGGGATTAGCTCACTTGTCGCCTTACGACAACACGAATTATTTAGGGTAAACCCGTCATGTTCACGCTGTCGCTGTGTTGACTGCAATCGCTAACCCTAATCACATACTTTTGTATGCTCATAGGGATTAGCTCACTTGTCGCCTTACGACAACACGAATTATTTAGGGTAAACCCGTCATGTTCGCGCTATCGCTGTGTTGACTGCAATCGCTAATGATAAAGAATATAATAGCTTACTGACGAATATTAGCCTTCATCATTAAAGGCATTTTGTATCCATTCGAATTGATTACCTGTAATAGCACAAATATCAAATCGACAGGCACTGGTTTCGAAACTCTCTTGTCGCTGTGCAAGCCAAATTTTGGCTGCGGCTAATAACTTTCTACGTTTGTGCCAGTTTACTGATAAAAGCGCATCACCGTAATCACAATTTTTGCGAAATCGAACCTCAATAAATATCCAACCTGTTTTATCACGCATGATGAGGTCAATTTCCCCTCCTCGATTTCTCGCATTGCGTTCAATAAAGGTTAGTCCCTGTTTTTTCAAAAATGCGAGAGCTTGATTTTCGTAATATCGGCCTGTTAACCATCTTAAGGGTTTTTGAATTGCTTTCATGACGTCCTTGTCTGAAAAAAGCCATCATCCTGATGGCTCATCTTTTTTTATTGCGCAGGGACAACTTGCCCTTGTTTAAACTGTAACCATGGCAGTTCTCGGAATACCACGCAGTTAGCTTGTGTACTTAATGTTCCTGATGCACCATTGATTCTCACTTGTCCTGCTTGTTGCAGTTTGTCATAGCTATTCGCTAATGACCATGCATCAATACCCATTGCATACAGGCGGAATAACGAATAGTCATTATTCAGTTTTTGTTGCGCCTGTTTGCGTAGGTTATTATTTGCTCCCGCAAGCAGTGGGATTTCGCTAAATTTTACGCCGTCCATTTCAAAACGGTAGTCTGCACCTGAACCTGCTTGGTTGCTACGAGAACTAGTATAAAGTGCAGGGCGAGAGCGAGAACTGATCGCCATTTCAATCATCGGTTTAATCAGTGTGAGTTCATCACGAGTTGCAACGATATAAACAGAGTCAATTGCATCACTTGTTTCGCCTAGCGGGTTACCTGTGTTAACCGGCGTTCCCGTCATTCGAATTCCTGCACCACGGTTAATGGATTCTTTTAAAGAAGGCACTGAACCGAAGGTTTGCATTAATACCGTACCGCCACCTTTTGATTGCCACCCTTGAGCGAAGGCTTTGGCGATTCTATCTCCAAATGCATTAGCAGGTACTAAAACCAATGGCATTTGCTTGCCTTGTGCTCGCATATACGCAGCAGCATTTTGCGCTTCATCCTCAGGAGAAAGCGAAAAATAGCAAAGATTTGGACGTGGCTGTAATTGGTTAGCATCCAACTCATTCAAGGCTAATACGCTAACAGGTGCACCCATTTGTGCGATAGTTTGAACATCATTTTTCAATAGCGGGCCAACAACGAGGTTGAAACCTTCGTTTTTCGCTTGTTCCAGTAATTGGGGCATTTGCTTGCCTGTGGTATCAAACACTTTGATTGTTTGTGTATTCACAGGTGTAGCATCAATTTGTAGGCTAGAGGAGACGATGTCTGTATCTGCGGGGACGTCGCCTGCGGTATTCGCAACTTCTGCATAAATTTGGTCTAGCACATCGTTGCCGCTACTCGGCTGCGGGGCTGTTCTTGCAGGCGTTGCTGAACCTTGAGGAATGCCTTTTTGTGCATCCATAAATCCTTGCATGATGGCCTGACCAAATACTTTGCCTTGGCCGCTCATTGGGAGAAATAATGCAATTTTGGGGCTATTACCGACGCGCGGTAACATTGCTTGAATTAGCTGAGTTGGGGCTAGCGCAGCACCAGGGTTGTTGGAGTAGCGCATTTTCCAGTCGTTAAAACCCGCGCGGAGGGCATCAGGGTCATCTTGGTTATTTTGATAAATATCGAGCAGATCAACCCAGCCTTGGAGAATATTTTCCTCTGCGCCAATTCCGTGAATCTGATCTGGTGTCAACTGTGTTAACATCTTCCATAATCCATCGATGTTAACTTGGCGCTCGGCAGCTGTCTTTAATAATGGTTCTTGGCTAATGTAGGCACGAAGTGCTTCCAGAGAGGGTTTGCCTTGAGCCGCATCAATGATAGCTTGGTAGCCGCTGGCATCGGACGTGCTTTGCTCAGGTGTTTTTTGGGTGGAAGGAAAATAATCTGAGACAATTTGGCACCCAGAGAGTGCAAATGTGGACAGCATTGCTGTGCAGATTAACCCTTTTTTCAAATGCAAAAAAATTGAAGGACGCATACTGTATCCAATGGTGTATTTTTCAATTGCTTAATTTTAAACCGGCTATTCGGATGAAACAATGAACCAACCTAATCAAGCTGTGGTTATGGCATCCACGCTGTATATCGTCCCAACACCGATTGGGAATATGGGCGACATCACGCAACGCGCGCTGGATGTTCTTAAACATGTTGACCTTATTGCGGCAGAGGACACTCGGCATTCAGGCATTTTATTACAAAATTTTGCGATAAATGCACGACTGTTTGCTCTGCATGATCATAATGAACAGCAAAAGGCAGATCAATTAATTAGCAAACTTCATCAAGGTGATAGTATCGCATTAGTCTCAGATGCAGGTACACCTTTAATTAATGATCCAGGTTATCATTTGGTCAATCGCTGTCGTGAAGCGGGTATTCGAGTGGTACCTTTACCTGGTGCTTGTGCGGCGATTACTGCTCTATCAGCTGCGGGCTTACCATCAGACCGTTTTTGTTATGAGGGTTTTTTACCTGCGAAAACAAAAGGCCGGAAGGACGTTTTACAATCACTCGAACAAGAAACACGAACGCTAATTTTTTATGAATCAACCCATCGCTTACTAGACAGTTTAGCAGATATGGTGGAAGTCTGGGGACCAGATCGCCATGTTGTGTTAGCCCGTGAACTGACAAAAACGTGGGAGTCTATTGAGGGGCGTCCTGTGGGGGAGTTGTTAGCTTGGGTGCAAGAAGATGAAAACCGCCATCGAGGTGAGATGGTGTTGGTTGTAGAGGGTTATAAGAAACCTGAAGATGACTCAGCAATTTCACCTGATGTTATCCGCACTCTCAATTTACTGCAAAAAGAGCTCCCCCCGAAAAAAGCAGCAGCGATTACTGCCGAAATTTACGGTTTAAAGAAAAATATGCTGTATAAATTGATGTTAGATAATCAAGGTGATGAATAACTTTTAAGCAAATAGCGCTATCAAGGGCTTAAGTCGTCAATTGCCTGTTCGAAAGTCTGTACAAGCCGTAGCAAAGTGCCTATAATTCGCCGCGGAGTTGGCCAGACAACCGCTGCTTTATCGTAGTCCCTTCGGGAGACGGGTAGAGGGGAGGAAAGTCCGGGCTCCATAGGGCAGGGTGCCAGATAACGTCTGGGAGGCGCAAGCCTACGACTAGTGCAACAGAGAGCAAACCGCCGATGGCCTGTTTACAGGATCAGGTAAGGGTGAAAGGGTGCGGTAAGAGCGCACCGCGCGACTGGCAACAGTTCGTGGCACGGTAAACTCCACCCGGAGCAAGACCAAATAGGGGTTCATATGGTGCGGCCCGCATTGAACTCGGGTAGGTTGCTGGAGCCAGTGCGCAAGTGCTGGCCTAGATGAATGGTTGTCCACGACAGAACCCGGCTTATCGGCCAACTCCCATTTTTTCGTCATACTTCAAGCTGTGCCTGTGTTGGCGTCATTCGTCAACCCTAGTCACATACTGGTGTATGCTCCTAGGGATTTCCTCATTTTGCCGCC
>NZ_JAMPQD010000018.1:0-100300 GCF_028482245.1 Providencia sp. PROV129 | reverse complement strand
TCGGTACAACACGAACTATTTAGAAAAAATCATAATCTTTTGATTTAATATAAAAACACTTTTCTTCTTTCTTTTCTGGTTTGTCTTCACCATTTGCTACATCAAATCATCAACGTCACAACCCTCTGATGTAAATCAATACGCTTTGTGAATATGTAAATACAATAGTGGTATTTATAATGCATGTTAAAGAGATATGTGGACATGATAGAAAAACCACGTGTAAGGTACCAACGTCGCCCTGGTACGGTGGGCGGTAAGCTTCCTTGGAATGACTGGCGAAATGCCTCAACATGGCGAAAAGTCGTCCAAATTATACTGCTGGCGATAAACCTTTATATCGGTATTACTTTCTATTACTGGGTACGTTACTTCGAAACTGGAGGGGAAACGTTGTACCTTCCACGTCCTGGAGGTATTGAAGGCTGGCTACCCATTGCGGGGTTAATGAACTTAAAATACACATTAGAAACAGGGAGCTTCCCACCTATTCATGCGGCGTCGATGTTTCTGTTAGTGGCTTTTATTCTTATCAGTTTATTGCTGAAAAAGTCCTTTTGTTCATGGATGTGCCCAATAGGCACAGTATCGGAATATACAGGGAAATTAGGGAAAAAACTGTTTCGCTATCAAATCAATCTCCCTAAATGGCTAGATATTCCCCTGCGAGGCCTAAAGTATGTGCTGTTAAGCTTCTTTCTTTATATTGCATTTTCTATGTCAGCGCAGATGATTCAATACTTTATGATGTCGCCTTATGGGATCATTATTGATGTGAAAATGTTGGATTTCTTTCGCCATATTAGCGATTTTGCATTGATTAGTGTGGTAGTTTTGGTGGTGCTGAGTGTGTTTATTCGCAATGCTTGGTGCCGTTATCTCTGCCCTTATGGCGCGCTGTTGGGGCTATTCTCACTACTTTCTCCCGTTAAAATTCGCCGAAATGTGGAAAGTTGTATTGATTGTGGAAAATGTGCAAAAAATTGCCCATCACGTATTCCAGTGGATAAACTCATTCAGGTAAGAACGGTGGAGTGCACGGGGTGTATGACTTGTGTGGAATCCTGCCCAGTTGCGTCAACGCTGGATTTTTCACTGCAAATACCCACGCAAAAACGTCAATTTCCATTATCAGGGATTGTTATGATGGCTTTGACCTTGGCAATTTTATTTATCATGATTGGTATTGCTGCTTTCTTCGAGGTATGGGATAGCCCTGTGCCAGATAATTATTGGTTTCATATTATACCGAATGCGCGAAGCATAGGTCATTGATAGAGAATGAAAAAAAGCCCCACACAGACAAGATGAGTGGGGCATTTGTTGTTTTGGTCACTTTGTCACAATGACTCAGTTTGTAACGTTCGCTTATATTTATTTTCTGACTTCTTTTTACTGCTTTTAACGCATCAATTAACCGCTTGCTTAACCATCTGCAATAACTGACGCACATCTTCTGGGCGTGTATTGCCCGTATCTTTATCAATAATTGAACTATAAATATGAGGAATGATTTTCTTCACGCCTGCATCGAGGGCGATTTGCAAAATTTCGGCAAAATTGTCTAGGTCAATGCCGCCCGTCGGCTCTAAAGAAAAATCAAATTTGGCACAGGCTTGGGCGATAGCTTTATATTCTTCAATATAGGTTAACCCTTTCATATTAAAGAATTTAACAGAGTCAGCCCCCATGTCTTTTAGCATCATAATTGCGGTTTCGATAGGGACGATACCGTCAGGGGCTTGGGAGCTTAATGGGCCCGTGGAAATTTTCACCATGCCAATTGTGCCCGTTGGGGAAATCAGCGCATTCACAAATGTCTCATTTTGGCCTAATAACGCACGGCTGATTGGCGCTCCTGTAAACACTTGGTTGACGTGCTGTGGCTGAATTTCTTTTGAAATCAAGGAGACCATTGTGGATTGATTCGGGTCACCTGCACCGAGACCCACAGATAATGCATTGTCCGTTTCTTTGGCATAAATGCGCATATCAGCGATAGCACTGTCTAAATCAGGGTAGTTTTTAGATAATACACCGACGACAACAAAGGTTTCTGCGGCGGCATAGATATCTTTGGCATTTTGGTGGCTGCCAGCCAATACATTTAAACAAACGCGGTCACGGTAAAAATTCGGTGACAATTTCATCTTAAATTCCTTCTACTAACAAGCGAATATTCTTTGAAATAACATCAAGTTGATCAGTACTGACGCTGCGGATATCCGCCTCGACTTTCCCTTCGTTGGCTTTATATTCACGGAAGTAAATCGCGGTATCGCCTTGTTTTAAGTCAGCCATAATTTGGTAGGTTGTTTTACCAATCACTTTTTCATCGAAGCTGATTTCGGTACGGGCGATGTCGCGCCCTGCGGCGTCCCAGACGACTTGGGCTGAAATGCCCTTTATGGCATTTAGATCACTGATAAACTTCGCCATTCGCGTGACCATTTCTGCGCCAGTTTCTTTTTGTGCAGTTAAGTACTGTTCGATGGCAAGGGTTAAGCCCAAAATGCCTTCCTTACCCACTTTCATGGCACGGCCAATACCTTGGTTTTGGCGTTTTACCCACTCAATATACTGTTTTTTACCAACGACTAAGCCACTGGTCGGCCCTTCAATGGCCTTTGCACCACTGTAAATCACAATATCGCCACCCGCTTGGTAATAAGCGGTTAACTCTTCTTCTGCGGCAGCATCAACAATCAATGGCAGCTGGTGGTCATGTGCCACTTTAGCCGCTTGCTCGACGGTTAACATACTTTTTTGCACGGTATGATGGGATTTGATATACAAAATTGCTGCCGTATTTGGGGTGATTTTTGCGGCTAATTGGGCTGCACTGCATTCGTTTGCAAAGCCCGCTTCAATGACTTTTCCGCCGCCTAAAGACACCATTGTGTCAACTGGCGCACCAAAGTTGACGTTATGGCCTTTCGGTAAAATAATTTCACGCGGAACAACTTTTTCCGATGAATGCAGGTTCAATAATAAGTCATCATCGTCTTGCACAATCACACCCGCAACGGCTTGGGCAATACCTGCTGAGGCGCAAGAGACCACAATAGCAGCTTCGACATTCAATAAATTGGCGATGTATTCACCTGTTTTATTGACTAAATCTTTAATTTCAAAGTAATTATTAAGTCCGTAAGCGACACGTTCAACAACTTCAGGCGTTGGTGTCGATACGCCTAGAATGGTCATGCGGCCAGACGCGTTGATAACGTGTTTTAACTGATATTTCTCATAAATCGATTGCATATTCGGATTCGCCTTGTGCATGAATAATATGTTTACCACCAACGATAGCGGCAATAGGAACAAAGCGGTGCGTACCTACGCGATGTTCGCCTTCTGCGTCAGTGAGTTCAGTTTGTTCTTCTTTCAGATCAAACAACGTAATGTCTGCATCGAAACCAGGTCTTAAATACCCTTTCGCAGGCAGCGATAAGAAATTAGCGGCTTTTTCTGTAACACAACGTAAAATTTGCTCTGCGCTAAAGCCCATGCACAGGAATTTAGTCATCACAAATGCAAGGCTGTAAACAGGGCCATTTACACGGTTGCGATGATAAATATCGGAGCTGATAATGTCAGGGTATGTACCAATACGCATGGCTTGTTCAGCGACTTTAAAGCTAAAACTTTCACCGCCATGGCCGACATCTAAAATCACACCACGTGCCAGAGCTCGAGCAATTGAGGATTTAAGATAGCCATCGTCACCTAAAATTTTATTGGGTTTACCATTAAAGCAGTGTGTGATGATATCGCCACGCGTGAGCAAATCAGCGACTTCATCAATATCTGGTGGGTTATTACCGATATGCACCATCAATGGGAGATGGTGTTTTTTCTGCATCTCTTTGGCTTGAATCAGTGGTGCGATGCCATTTTCACCCACAACGCTTTTACTCATACGGGCTTTCATTCCTACGACAAAGCCTTGGTGGCGTTCGATAGCCTCTTGAAAACACACTTCGTTGATATTGTTCATATCGGACAATTCATTTTGTGCAATGATGCCAATTCGTGAAATATTCAACAAAGAAAAGACGTTGGTTTTGGACTTTTTGGTTAATTGATAAAATTTATCAATATCGTCAGCGCCCACACTCCCCGCATCAACCAGTGAGGTAACGCCGCCCGCAGCGCCTGCTAAATCGGGGTCATCAAAGTAGATTGGTGATTCGGCAAAACAGTGTGCATGAGAATCAATCCATCCCGCGCTGACATACGTTTTCCCTTTCAAGTCAATCACTTTGTCAGCTTGTTGGTTGCAGGCTAACTCTGGGCCTGCTGCCTCGATTTTTCCGTCTTTAATCAGTATATCGATAATTGTGCCGTCGATACGTTTACCGTGTTTGATGATGAGTGTGTACATGTAGTTACCTTCTTCATACTCGTCATACTTCAAACCGCAGCGTTGTTGGCTGCTCTTCCGCTACCCTAGTCACATACTTTTGTATGCTCCTAGGGATATCGTCGTTTGCCACCTAGCTGCAATTTGAATTATTTAGAGTATGCTTAAATGTTTATTCTAAATGATACGAATCGCAGTTTTTCAAGGCGCTAACCACATGCAGATATATGCGCCTAGGGTTATCGTCATTTGCTGCCTAGCTGCAATTTGAATTATTTAGATCATGCTTAAAAGTGTGTTCTAAATGATGCAAACCGCAGTGTTTTTGCTGCCTAGTGACCCGGGGCATATGCCCCGGGATAATGCGCATTAAGCAACGATAGGGAAGAAATAACCGAATAACATCGCGCCTAAAATTGCCCCGCCAGCAACGGGTTTTTGCCATACATAGAAAATTAGAGCGCCAATCAGTGAACCGATCCCGATTGGAATGGATGCCGCCATTGCCGCTAAGATAATCAGTGGGCCTAAGAATCGGCCTGAAGTATTACCTGCACCCATCATGACGTCAGCGCCAAAGGTTGAGTTGGCTTGAGCAATAGTGAATTTACGTGCAAAAACAATCAGTAAACCGATTAATACGCCAAGGAATAAGCCTGTCAGTAACGAAATCCAAAAGTTAGTGACTAAAATATCCCAGCCAGCCGCGAGGAACAGAGCGGGGACACCAAGGCCAATCCCTGTTTGCAATGCGCCACCGATATCCAAAATCCCTACCAGTGAACCTTCGATAATTCGAGCGAATAAGAAACTCGCACCGAATGCCGCTACTGCACCGTAAACCCCAGTGTCGAGCCCTGCGCGTAACATGGCGACAAAAGCCACTTCGTTAAATGCGCCGAACCCGTAAACCACGTACATATGGGTACCTGCGAAGATCCCTGCTGATAGCAGCCCAACAAAGATGGGGAATGACCACTCGGCGTACCAAAAATCGTCTTTATTAATTTCAGTTGTCATGATTATTTCCCGCTCAGCAGTCCGTGGACGTATTCAAGCCACAGTGGTTTGTCTAGGTTGAAAGAGGTGATCATTTTCAGGTCAAACTCACGGAAGAAGCCACTCAGAACGAACAATAGAACGACTGTTATCATCATTGTGCGTGTGATGCGGTTCCAGCCGTTATCATCAACGCCTTTACCTATCAAGATACCTAATACTAAACCTGGGATAGCATTACCCATGATTAGCTGAGCACAACCACCGAACAGCGTTGCCCAGAAACCAGAACGGCGGCCTGCATCCATCGCTGCTAACCAGAAAATCACTGGCATCACCGTATTCACCAGCAGGTTTGCTGCAGGAACGAGAACGTTAATTGCCGTGGTTTGCAGTGCTGCAGGAACAGCGGATGCGGTGGTATTTAAGAAGGCCACCACAAATGCCCCGATGATGGCACAGGCAATGGCCATTTTTTTCGGGTTATGTAGGGTTTCTGCTACATTACGGTTTTTAGTTAAAAGTGCCGCAGCCCCCCAGTTTGGGATGATACGGTGGTCAACGTCTTGCGTGAATGCACCCGCAGCAACGGACGATGCCCATGCGTTAAAGAAGAACCCTAAGCCGAAAGAGAAGTGAGATGCAGGGTCGCCTTCACATGCGTTAAGTTCGCCCAATGTACGAAATGCCCCCATCCCTTGCACGGTCGGTGCGTGGAACATACGTGCCGCGCCTGCGCCTAAACCGAAGCCGCAGAGCCCACCGATAATGAGGGACATGCCCAATATTTCTAAAAAAGATGCAGTTTCACTCATGGAATTAACTCCAGACCTGATTGCTATTATTGTTCTGTAAATGGTATTTCGTTGACAGAAAGTAAGGTGACATCCAGCGAAACGTCGAGTACAACACGGAAATGTTCACGTTTGCGTGGCAAAAAGATGAAAAGAAATTTTTCTGTCCGCGAGTGCGAGTGAGCACTAACAACCTCAACATCCTTTGGTTCTATCCGCAGGATGATGTCTGTGCTGTTTTTCAGTACGGTTTTTTGAATCGAATTTAAGGCGTCCGCAATGGCTTTTTGCTTGGTGTCGCCTTGCCCTGTCACCCGTACTGTCGTTTCGATCGATTTTTTCATTAAGCGTTGCCGTATTTTTTATTAAATGCTTTAACTAAGCGCTCGCCTAACTCTTCCTTGTCCATAAAACCGAAACCTAATACATTGCAACCCTCTGCAATGGCGGTTTCTCCCTCTTCAATAGAGCGCATCCCATAACGAGCTTTATAGCCATATTTGGTTTGAGCGGTGATAGCGCCTGCGCCGCCACTGCCACAAAATGAAATCCCAAGGTCGGCTTGCTCTGCGTTCATGACATCACCGAGTTTCATATCTGCTGCCACACCTGGGACAACAATCGCTTTTCCGCCAGCTGCTTCAACGCCTGCGGCAACTTTTTGCCCTTTACCTAAACGGTCTCCGATCACAATAACGATCTGTTTCATATAAATATTCTCCAATCCTACAACTTAAAAATTAATCATTTGAACGAACGACTTCAAAGTGAACAGAAAGCAAATATGTCTCTTCTGGTGCTAAGCCAGGGAGCGTATCGACAACTCGCTGAGCTAATGCAATCGAATGTTGAGATATCTCATCGAATAGACTGATATCAACCTCAGGTAATGCTTCGCCAGTTTTCGCTCTCGCTACCATGGCACGTAGATGAGACTCCAACATTTGTTGTTGTACATCGGTGGTGTAGCAGTCCTCTTGCTTGAGCCAGTCAGTAATCACTGCCAGCAGTTTTTGTGTGACCTCATCAATATCAAGATCGTGCTCTAACATTTGAAAAACGACAACTGATTCACTCATAACTATTTAAAATCCAAAGTAATATTGCTAGTTAGACTACTCTGTTCCTTCATGTCTTATACATTAGACGCTTATTGGCACTTTTTGCAGGCAGTGAATTTCCACTTAGAAGTGGAAATAATTTGGAAATCAAACCAAGTAAAATTAGTTCATTATTTAGACTATTTGGAAGTTAAATGGAAAAATTGACATGTATCAATCATCAGTAAGCGACTAGACTGATGAGGGGATATAATTAATTTTAATAAAATCAAATGGATATATTTTTTGTGGTATAACTGGAAATGGAGCATACAATTGGAAGGATAAGTGGAAATAGAAAATTAGAGTCGGTTACTTTTGGTGGTTATTGTTTCCACTTAGCCGTTTAGGGGGTAAAACCTGCAAGTATGACGAGAAAAAGATTTCGTAGAGTTGTGGTTAGGATCACGTAAAAGACGGCAACTCCCACTTTTCCACCTGGAAGTGGAAGTTGCACGAGGGCTACAGCACCCTTGCCAAGCTGTCCTTGGCGATCACTTGGAATTCATTGAAGTTTTTTACACTAATAAGGCGGCGCGTGGTTTTTTCTTTCACAAAGGTGACGAATAAATCGTAAATCGCCATCGCTTCTTCATAATCTGCCTTACTGATGGCGAGTAGGAAAATAACATAGGCATTTTCTTTGGTTTCTTGATTCCATTCAATGCCTTTGGGTGCGACAACCGTTGCAACAACGGTCTTGTTTGCCAATAAACCTAATGAATGGGGCAGGGCGATACCTTCACCTAAAAGGGTGGAAACGATGGACTCACGCTCTTGCAAAGATGGGTAAAATTCAGGTGTGACGTAGCCTTCTTGCTGTAATTTATGGCAAACCGTTTGAAATAACGCTTCTTGGCTGATTTTTTCGTTAATCACCATAAAAAATCGTTCGTCAAAAAAACGCTCGATAATGTAAGGACGCGTTTGATCCACCATCGCGAGTCGCCCAACTTGCTCTAATTGGTAAGGCGTTGGAAAGGGCGCGATTTTGATAACAGGTTTATTTTTTTCAGAAATTCTCACTGTCGTGATCACAAAATCTTCACTCACTTCACTCAGCGATTCATATTCTTGCAAGGTTAGCCCGCGGCTAAATTTCAATTGTGGAAATTCGCGCATAATTTTTGACTCAACCACACGGAACGTTGAGTTCCCCGCATCCGTAACAACGAGCACCTCGGTTTGGCGTATCGAGCCAGCACCATAGTTACGCTCAAGGCTCACACCAATATGAACTGCAAGGTAGCCTAGTTCGTCTTCACTGATGGGGTGAGGAAGTAATTGCTTACTCGCACTGGTTAACGCACTGAGCGTGACATCATAGGCGAACGGATAATACTGTTTAATATCAGATAAAAGCGGATTTGGTGTGGAAATATGGTACTGCAGGCGCGTGATCAGCGCGGCAAGATGCGTGTTGAGATCTTTTTTAAGCTTTTCATCGTTTCGTAAATCATAGTTATATAACTCGTTAATATAATTCAAGATATATTCTGAAAGCTCATTGTGGCTGCCACTTTTTTGTGTGGATGAGTCTTGGTGGCTAATGCGCTGGGCAATAATTTGGTCATGTAAATAGCTGAGTTCCGCATTAGAGAGGTCATTCCCCAGAAAGTAAATTAGCCCTTTTGATATTTCATCACTGGCTTTGCGGATCACTTCTTCCGCTTCATCATTTTTGACGGGGGTGGTGAGTTCATGGCCCCGAGTGATGCGTAAAATGGTCACGGCGCAGTTAAAAACGAGGTAGAGATGCCCCTCATTGCTAATACGAATATCAAAGCGATTCATACTGTTATGAAGCACTTTATCAATATAGGTTAAATCCAAATTATCCAAGCTATCTGGGCGGAATGTGGTTAAATCAGGCGTGATTTGCTCCGAATAACGGCGCCATAAGGTTTCTGTCATGCAAGCACGAATCGCCCATTCGCTGCCATTGAGGCGAATACCTTGATGTGGAATACTTTCCAGCGCAATTTGGTATTTTTGTAGCTGCTCCCTGACTGCACCCATATCTTGTTGCAGCGTACCGCGACTGACGAACCACTCTTCCGCAATGTCATCAAGCTTGACGGGAAGGGACAACATTAATAATTTCAATAATAACGCATCAATACGTTCTTTGCTGGTGCGAGGGATAACGCTGTCTTCTTCGCTACGTTGTGTAAAGGTGGCAAATAGGGTTTCATCTTCAACTTTTAAACGGTAACCACGCCCCCGTTCATACACGATATGTGCGTGATATTCTTCAATCAATTCATTGATTTCATTGATATCAGAACGGATTGTCCGCGTTGAAACGGAAAAACGCTTGGCAAGTTCATCTTGAGGAACAACCTCATTGAGAATTTGGGCAAAAATTTGATTGTGCCGTTGTTGAGTGAATAGCGCCACGAAAACACCTTTAAAATCAAAACGAAAAAAGCCATTGAGTAAAAAATAGTTAAATTTCTCACTCGCTAATGGCTGGACTCTATCACAGGCTTGTCAATATATAGGATATGTAAATGATTAAATTTGCGAAACGGTTCGCAAATTTTCCCTCATACTCGACTAAATATGAGGGATTCTGGATTAATGGTGACAGGAAGTTGCCAGTAGACTTAGTTTTGTTCACCTAGGTCAATCAATAAACCGCGAAAATCTTTATCAGCAGTAATTTCAAACTCGTCTTCATTTTGTAAAAAGACCCCATCATTACAATTCATGGTTAAAGTCTCACCGTGTTTATTGCGCAAAGTGGCGCCACCATGTATTGATTGCAAAAAGGCATTTTGGCCTTTTATAGATATCATGGATGATGACTTCGGCGCTAAGTGAATTTGGTTTATCCAAATTTGTTGACGTAACTGAATACTGTTTTTTTCGCCATCTGGCGATGCCACAAGGCAATTTTCATTTTCAGAAATCGTCACTTTCTGCAACGGTAATGACTCTTGCTGTGGACATGCATTTAACCAAAGTTGTAGGCGTGTTAATGGCGTCTGTGGGCAGATATTCTGCTCGCTGTAACTCAGGTCTGGGCGGGGTGAAAATCGTACGCAATCACCTTCGTTTGCATCAATGGTATTCCCTAAGCTATCACGGTATTGCGCATGCCCTTTTAGCACGATGTTTAATATATCGACATGGGGATACATTCTTGGCTGTAATGAGTTTTGCGGCGCTATAACCTCTTGGTTCAGTACTCTTAATGTTTTGAATCCCATAAAGTCTGGGTCAAAATAGTGGCCGAAAGAAAAAGCATAGCGAGCTTGTAGCCAACCATAGTCTGCTTTTCCGCAATGGTTAACGGGTCTTAATGTCATCATAATGGTTAACCCTCATCCAAATAATAAGTTAATAATCTATTGTTATAATAAATAGCTGGACGTTGAATTGTTAGCCAGTTAATCTGTTTCCCTTGTTCAAATTTCCTGAAAGAGATACATCATGAGTAAAGAGAGAGCATTAACGCTTGAATCATTAAGGGTGATGGATGCAATCGACCGACGTGGCAGTTTTGCAGCGGCAGCAGAGGAGTTAGGTCGAGTGCCATCCGCGCTAAGCTATACCATGCAAAAGTTAGAAGAAGAGCTCGATGTAATTTTGTTTGACCGTTCAGGACATAGAACTAAATTTACCAATGTCGGCAGAATGCTGCTGGATAGAGGCCGTATTTTACTCGAAGCGGCGGATAAGCTGACATCAGATGCTGAAGCACTTGCTAAAGGTTGGGAGACCCATTTAACAATTGTTTGTGAGGCATTGGTGCCAGCACAGTCGTTGTTCCCATTAGTGGAGCGTTTGGCTGAAAAGTCAGAAACGCAATTATCATTGATTACGGAAGTGCTGGCAGGCGCATGGGAGCGTCTTGAAAGTGGTAAGGCAGATATTGTGATTGCGCCCGATATGCACTTTCGTTCATCGTCAGAAATTAACTCGAAGCCGTTATATACCATTAACCATATTTACGTAGCGAGTCCAGATCATCCCATCCATCAAGAGCCAGAGCCACTTTCTGATGTAACGAGAGTGAAATACCGTGGGATTGCCGTTGCTGATACGGCTCGTGAACGTCCTGTGATCACCGTACAATTGTTGGATAAACAGCAGCGTTTGACGGTTTCTAGTATCGAAGATAAGCGTAATGCATTATTAGCTGGACTTGGTGTAGCGACAATGCCGTATCCGTTGGTGGAGCAAGATATTCGCGAAGGGCGCTTGAAAGTTGTCGGGGCCGAGTTTAGCCATGAGACGACAATTATTATGGCGTGGCGGAGGGATAGTATGGGGGAGGCGAAGTCGTGGTGTTTGCGTGAAATCCCTAAATTATTTAGGGTGTAAACTCGTCATATTTTGAGTCGTAGGGGTGTTGGCTTCATTGAGTCACCCGAGTCACATACTTATGTATGCTCACGGGATGACTCAATTTGCCGCCTACCTACAACTCCAAACTATTTAGAGTTTACGAGCCGCGTGATATTAGTGGTGATTCAACAAGAATAAATAAAGCTGCTCAGATTAATTTTCATTTACTGATAACGATGATTTAGTTTCTATTAACTTCAAAACAATTATTTTGAATAAAAAAACACCTCCCGAGGGAGGTGTAAGTTGGACAAACAAATGAAGACAAATCAGAAATCAATAAGGGTGATATGAAACGCGTATTACCATTTTTTGCCGAGTAAATGATCGATACTGAATTTACCTGGGCCTGTAACCGCTAACAGTAAGAAACCGCCCGCGATAGTAAAGTTCTTCATAAACATCAAGCTGTTTGGTGCCACACTAAAGTCGATGTGGAACAGCAATGCTGTTAATACAGTGAAACCTGCAATGAACAAAGCAACGGTACGAGTTAAGAAACCAAACAGAACCGCTAATCCGCCGCCTAATTCCAATAAAATTGTTAAAGGTAATAAGAAGCCAGGAACACCCATGGCTTGCATATATTGTTGTGTGCCTGCATAAGCATCACCCAATTTTCCATATCCAGCGACAATAAACAGGATTGGCATCATGATACGAGCCAATAATATCGCACCACTTTCTAAATTTTTCATCGAGATTCTCCAGACTAATAAGTCATTAAATATGAGTTAATTGCGATATATGTCGCTTTATAAAGTTATTTTTAGCACAAATTGGCTAGAAATCATTTGATGGGCTTATAGTAGCTATTTGCTCATTCAATAAAAAGCTAAGGTTATTAACAAAGATAGACAAAAAAATTGAATGAACTTATTGGGGAAATAAAAACTAGAAAGATATGTTATTTATCCTATTGAATAATAATGAATTATTCTCAGATGGAGGGGCGGTTATTTTTTGCTGGTTTGAATTGCGCTTTGAATTGAACGAACTAAGCCCCAAATAGTGATGGCTTTTCGACCTAATAATAGAATTTTTTGTGGTTTGCGAAGGGAGTAGACAGAGAGCAAGCCTGTGGCGGCAATGACTAAAGGGCGAAAGGTCATGATCGTTTGCCAAGCACGGTCATAAGGTGCGGTAGTGTGTAGCCAGTCAGAGGACGTTTCAGCCAACTCTTGGCGTTGGCGCTCAATTCTTCTAATTAAGCGCTGCTTTTTGGATACCAGTAATTGCTGCTTATTTTTGTTCATCATCCTTTCTCGCTAACGCGTTGGCATCTTGAGCGAGTTGCTCCCGTGTTGCACCTAGTAAGGTTGATTGTTTTGCCTTTTTTAACGCCCAAATGGCAAAAATAATGGCAAGCAGGATTAATGCACCTGTTGTCATCGCCAGTGCTTGGTAACGGTAAATTGGGTCAACAGACCAAAAAATTAAGCCGAGTAAGCACATCAAACCAAATGCGGTGAAGAGTAGCGTTAAACCAACCAATAAAAGAAGTTGGATAAGGTTGAGCTTTTCTTCTTCTAGCTCAACGGCGATTAACTCTAGACGCGTTTGCACCATACCCACTGAAATATTGGCAATGCGCCGTAAAGTTTCAAGGACCCCTTTACCGGGGCCCTGGCGTTGCTGGTTTGGTTCCATAAGCAATTAACGTTTAGCGAGTAACACGCCAAGAACAACACCCACTGCTGCGCCAATACCGACGCCTGTCCATGGGTTTTCTTTTACGTAGTTATCTGCGCGCCCCGCAATTTCTTTGGTTTGCTCGGTGATCCTTTCGGTGGTTTGGCCGAGTTTTGCGCGAGATGAGCACAGTGCTTCTTGTGCTTTTGATTTTAAGCTTTCGATCTCTTCTTTCGATTTTTCGCCGGTATCACTAAGCATCGCTTCCAGAGAATCGGCTAAAGCACGGAGCTCCGCACGTAGTTCGTCTGATGAATGATTCGATGACATATACAACCTCCTATCAATAGAAAAAGCGCATTCGTAGTATTAACAATAGCGATTTTTACACTAAGTGCAATCAAATATTCGGAATTGTTATGTGTAATAAACAAAAAATGACAAATAGAGTATTCTAAAAAATAGCGGTTTAATCAGTATATTAATGAAGTTTTTTGCAGAGAATAAACAGAAAAGTAAAAATGAGTAAAAGTGAAAATGCGGGGAAGCAAAACGCCCCCGCAAATTGAATTAGTTTGCTTTTTTGCCTGACAGTTTTTTCTTTACAACGACAGCAATACTGCCGACTAAACCGATAACTAACAGACAAACAGGGATTAACATCAATACATTCATAATACGATGTTCATATTGCTGGAAAATCGGGCTTTTACCAAAACCATAACCTATAGCGGTTAAAATAAGCACCCACAATAAGCCACTCAACCAGTTAAACACTTGGAAGCGAGCATTTTTCAAGCCTGCTAAACCTGCAATGGTCGGCAGTAATGTTCTTACGAAGGCGAGAAAACGACCTATTAACAGAGCAGCAAGACCATGGCGGTGGAATAAGCCATGAGCCCGTTGGTGATAATGTTCAGGGAGATGTGCGAGCCAGCCTTTGACTATCTTTGTATTTCCTAACCAGCGACCTTGTATATAACCTACCCAGCAACCTAAGCTTGCGCCTGCTGTTAAAATCACGATGGTTAGAGGGTAGCTCAAGGTGCCTTTCGCAATCAGAACACCCACTAAAATCAATAAGCTATCACCAGGCAAAAAGGCTGCGGGTAAAACCCCATTTTCAAGAAACAGGATAGCAAACAGCATAAGGTAGATAGCCCACATCAATGATGGGTTAGAGAGCGTGACATAATCTTGGTGCCAAAGGGCAAAAAAAAGTTCTTTAACTAATTCCATTAATGTTTCCTAAACGGCAATAACAGCAACAAACTTGTTGTTGGGCAGGGAGAAATGGATTAAGTGAATACCTGAGTGAAAGCGTTGTTTCCTCAGGCTGTTAGTGTAAAGCACGCCCACTTTAACAAAACAGAAAATAACTAAACAGCAAATTTTAAGCATATTTTTAGAATTCATTTAAGTTGAGCCGTATTTTTACAATTAATCATACCAATTGTAACAAGGGAAACTGGCTAGAAACGCACGTTAGTAGAGGTTTCTCGCTATAAAATGCAAAAATTTGAAGTTAATTTGTTTTTTAACACAAAAAAACATCGTTAAATCTAAGATAGCTAATTATTGCATTTTAAGATTATTTACCGTATATTTTGCGCATAGCAAAGGGGAGTAACTTCTTCTTGTCGGTTTATCGTCATTACGGTGTACACATTACACCCGGTAGCCGAGCACCACAGTGCCTGTCCTTGGGTTAATTGTGTTGTAAGTGAGACCTTGCCAGAAGGCGAGGTTTGCTCATAATTTACAACCAATAGATAACTCCTTGAGGTTAAAGAATTTTAAGCGGCTGATGTCTTCTGGATATCAGCCGTTTTTTGTTTTTTAAGGGATAGGAAAATGCACTCAGTCGGTAACCCTGTTTTATGGGGTAGTTTTGCAGTTATTATTTTACTTATGTTACTTATCGATTTGTTTTGGCAGGGTAAACACAAAGGCCAAGCCATGTCGATGAAGCAAGCTGCAGCTTGGAGTATTGTGTGGGTCACGCTTTCGCTAATTTTTGCGGCAGGTTTTTGGTGGTATCTCAATGATAATGTGAGCCGTGAATTTGCTGATAGCCAAACGATGGCATTTTTAACGGGTTACTTGTTAGAAAAAGCCTTGGCAGTGGATAACGTTTTTGTTTGGTTGATGTTATTTAGCTATTTCGCCATTCCAGCCAGTTTACAGCGCCGAGTCTTAGTTTATGGTGTTTTGGGTGCTATCGTATTAAGAACTATCATGATTTTTGCTGGTAGCTGGTTGGTTACACAGTTTAGTTGGATTTTATATATCTTCGGCCTATTTTTACTGTTTACGGGGCTTAAAATGGCTTTTGCCAAAGAAGATGACTCGCCAATTAATGATAAACCGTTAGTGAAGTGGGTGCGTTCACATCTTCGGATGACGGATGAGCTGCATGGCGAAAAATTCTTTATTAAACGTAATGGCGTGTTGTTTGCAACGCCACTGATTTTAGTATTGATCTTAGTTGAAATCAGCGACGTCATATTTGCAGTGGATAGTATTCCTGCTATTTTCGCAGTGACCACTGACCCGTTTATTGTTTTAACGTCTAACTTGTTTGCTATTTTAGGGTTACGTGCGATGTATTTCTTGCTGTCAGGGGTCGCAGAGAAGTTCTCAATGTTAAAATATGGCTTAGCGGTAATTTTAAGCTTTATTGGTATAAAAATGCTGCTTATTGATATCTACCATATTCCAACGCCGATTTCGTTGGGAACGATTGCCGCAATATTGGTGGTAACATTAATCATTAATACAATTGTTAACAAACGTAACGAAGCAAAAAGCAAATAATACCCTTCAAAATTTAAATCCCTTACCGATGAGGTAGGGGGTTTTTATTTTAACCCTCTGAAAAGACTCAACCATTCTTCTTTATGCCATTCTACTATAAGAAACAAAACTCTATTGCGATCACAGTTATGTAAAATATTTGTTAAGTAAAATCAATCATTGTGTATATTTTGAATAATAGCCTTTTCACAAGGTATTTATTCCTTATACTGGCTCTGCAAACACATTTAATTCCTAATAAAGATAAATAATATAGGTCTACTATGGATACAAATAAAACAGGGTTATGGCGAGTGATCACTCACGGTAGCTTGGTCAAGCAAATATTGGTTGGCTTAGTTGCAGGTATTTTATTGGCATGGTTATGGCCATCGGCAGCAAAAAACGTAGGGCTGTTAGGTCATTTATTCGTGAGCGCGTTAAAAGCAGTTGCACCAGTCTTGGTGTGGGTATTGGTAATGTCTTCCATTGCTAACCATCGTCAAGGGCAAAAAACCAGTATTAAACCGATTTTGGTTCTGTATATTTTAGGGACATTCTTCGCTGCATTAGTGGCGGTAATTGCCTCATTTATATTCCCATCAACACTTGCCTTGGCGGGCAGTGAAACAGAAATGAATCCACCAGGAAACATTGCTGAAGTTTTAAGTGGCCTATTAAACAATGTATTTACTAACCCCGTTGATGCGCTGATTAATGGTAACTATATCGGTATCTTAGCGTGGGCTATCGGTTTAGGTATTGCATTTCGACATGCGACGGATACGACAAAAACACTGTTACTTGATTTCTCTAATGGTGTGACTCAATTAGTTCGAGTCATTATTAGATTGGCACCATTAGGTATTTTTGGTTTAGTGTCATCAACAATTGCAACAACGGGTTTTGAAGCGTTAAAAGGCTATTTTCATGTATTAGCTGTTTTATTAGGCTGTATGATTATTGTCGCTTTAGTTGTCAACCCGTTGATTGTATATTGGAAATTAAAGCGTAATCCCTATCCATTAGTGTTCGCGTGTTTACGTGAAAGTGGTGTTACCGCATTCTTTACTCGTAGCTCAGCAGCGAATATTCCTGTGAACATGGCAATGTGCCGTCGCATGAATCTCCATGAAGACACTTATTCTGTTTCTATTCCATTAGGCGCAGCCATTAATATGGCAGGGGCTGCGGTAACGATTACTGTTCTGACGTTAGCTGCGGTTTACACCAAAGGTATTCCAGTGGATATCCCGACTGCATTATTGTTAAGTGTCGTGGCTGCAGTGTGTGCTTGTGGTGCATCAGGTGTCGCGGGTGGTTCATTATTATTGATCCCATTAGCGTGTAATATGTTTGGTATTCCAAATGATGTTGCGATGCAAGTCGTTGCTGTTGGTGTGATGATTGGTGTACTGCAAGATTCAGCGGAAACTGCAGTGAACTCTTCCACTGATGTTTTATTTACGGCAGCAGTTTGTTTGGCAGAAGATGAAAAACTCGCAAATTCAGAGGCTCAGTTCTCCCATAACGACTAATAGTTTTATGTGATAAATGAGAAGGCAGAATAGATATTCTGCCTTTTTTGTTTTTGAATTAAAATTCATTACGTAATCGGCGATAGCCTTCAACTAACTGAACATTGGTTGCCGCGACTTCCTCCGAAAATTGCAATGAAGCGCGATCAACTTGTTTGAAACCCGATAAATCACTGTGCCCGTTAACATGTACACAAGAGGGAATATAGCGAGCAGGGGGAAGTGTTAGGCCGTCAACCACCGCGTTGTAGCGGATTACACAGTTTTCGCCAATCACACAATTAAATAAAACGCTATTGAAGCCGATAAAAACTCGCTGTGCAATCTCGCAAGGCCCATGGACAATGGCACGATGAGCGATAGACGTGTGTGACCCGATATGTACGCCAGCACCACTCTTGGAGTGGATCACTACGCCATCTTGAATATTTGAGTGCGAGCCTATCACTATGGGTGACATATCTCCGTCTTCATTCAGTTCATCTGCGCGGATCACCGCATAAGGCCCCACATACACGTAATCTTCAATAATGACTTTGCCACAAATAATCGCTGTTGGGTCAATGTAAGCCTTTTCAGAAACAACAGGCACATGGCCTGATGGGTTTTTACGCAGCATGGTCACCTCGTTTCCAGCTTGTGCGTGCAGCTGCATTGTGTGCATGCAAACTTTCTTGGTGGTCTATTTCAACGGTAACTTCGTCAAATTGGCATTGGTGACTAAACGCATTGATTAACCTTCTTGCCGCATCTTCACAGAACATTAAGTTTTGCCCATTAGTGATGGCAAATGCTTGCTCATCACTGCGTTTCACCACGGTTTGAACAGGTGTGAGAAGGATGTTTTCGATGCGGTTTATCAATTCAATAACGGGCAGTTCTTTCCCCTCGGCGTTTAAGGTTACAGTAACCCACGCCCAGCTTCTTTGGCTATGAGGTGTTGCAGGCAAGCCTTGCTTAACCAGCCAATCAAGGACTTGAGCTTGCGGTAATAGGGGCGCTTGGTTATCAAAATCCAGTGCAAATTGCTGTTGCATCACTTGGGCACAAAGCGCGGTTGAACTGGGGCAGGTAGAAGAATAAGGCACGCCAACCTTTAACATAATAGGGAATGAATTTTTAAAATTAACATCTATTTCAATAGGATAAGACTTCCAACCAAACTGATTAGAGACTAAAGAGCGGCGAGATAGCAATATATCACCATAAATACGAAGATAAGCTTTAGAGGATGTTTGAATATGAGAAGACAACGCCTGTTCTAACGTTTGCCTTAGCAAATCACAAGTTAATTCACTTTGGGTAAGTGCATCTAGGGATTGGTAAAGACGAGACATATGAATGCCTTTTTGCCCTTGGAAATTAATCCCAATATCGACATTTGCATTAACAGGGCGACCTGCTAACTCGATGGGTAAGGCAATCCCTGTCATACCCACCCAATCAAGCCCTATTTGGCTGTGAGTATCACTTTGTAGTTGTGCATCTGCGAGTGGGGTGGTGAGTGTTTCGGTAGTCAATGACATAGAGCCTCAGTAATTTAGAATGCAAAAGATATGTTATAACATAACAATTAGTGGCGTTAAAGTGAGGTAAACATATAAATAGCACTGGGTCTTTGAGATAGGTATTAAATTTTCCCTCTTGCTCAATACATTCAACCAAGAGGGAAAAGGGGGGAGGGAGAGTTAAAGCTGATAAGCGATTTTCATGCCTTGTTCGATAGCCCTACGCGCATCCAGCTCTGCGGCCACATCTGCTCCACCAATGACATGGGCATCAATTCCATGTTCAGCGAGCTGAATTTTTAATGGGCGATAAGGCTCTTGCCCTGCACATAACACCACGTTATCGACAGGCAAACACTGCGTTTTATCTTGATAACGAATATGCAAGCCCTCATCGTCAACACGCATGTATTCCACGCCATTGAGCATTTTTACACCGCGCTTCATCAGTGACAATCGGTGAACCCAACCCGTTGTTTTTCCTAGTCCTGCCCCTACCTTGCTATTTTTTCGTTGCAATAAATAGAGCTGGCGAGGCGACCCTACGGTATTTTTATTCTTCGGGTAAATTCCCCCTGTTGAATGAATAGTTGGGTCAATGTTCCACTCTTGATTAAACAGTGAAGTATCTAGGCTGCTACTTTTACCTTCTTGCGTTAAGAGTTCTGCTACGTCAAAACCAATTCCCCCCGCACCAATAATGGCCACATTTTTACCAACCGTTTTCTGGTGGGTGATAACGTCAATATAGGAAACTACTTTGTGATGCTCAACGCCCTCTAGCTGAATTTTACGTGGAGTGACGCCAGTGGCAATAATGACTTCGTCAAACCCTGAGAGGCTTTGTGCATCAGCGTATTGCTCAAGGCGAACATCTACATTTAGCAGCTGTAATTGGCGGCAAAAATAGCGGATGGTTTCATGGAACTCTTCTTTGCCAGGAATTTGTTTGGCTAAATTAAATTGCCCGCCAATCTGGTTCGATTTTTCAAATAAAGTCACTTTATGACCGCGTTTGGCCGCATAAATGGCACATGAAAGCCCTGCAGGGCCTGCACCAACAATTGCAACAGACTTACTTTTAGCTGCTTTTTCATTGGGATAATCCATTTCCCTGACAGCTTGGGGGTTAACTAGGCAACTGGCAAGCTTTCCACTAAAAATCAAATCAAGGCAAGCTTGATTGCAGCCGATGCAGGTATTGATTTCGTCAGCACGGTTTTCGGCGGCTTTACGGACAAAAGCTTCATCTGCAAGGAATGGACGAGCCATTGACACCATATTTGCTTGCCCATTAGCTAGAATTTGTTCGGCAACAAATGGGTCATTGATACGGTTTGTGGTAATCAATGGAATATTCACTTTGCCCATTAATTTTTGGGTGACCCAACTGAATGCGTGGCGAGGGACTTGTGTTGCGATGGTTGGGACGCGGGCTTCATGCCAACCAATACCCGTATTGATCATACATGCACCTGCTTTTTCAATTTCGTTAGCAAGGTATTCTATTTCTTCCCACGTTGAACCGTCCTCCACTAAATCTAACATCGAAAGTCGATATATAATAATAAAGTTAGCCCCAACAGCTTCACGAATGCGCCGTACAATTTCAATAGGAAAACGAATACGATTTACGTAGCTGCCACCCCATTCATCAGTTCTATGATTTGTGCGTTTTGCAATGAATTGATTAATTAAATACCCTTCAGAGCCCATCACTTCGACACCATCATAGCCTGCTTGTTGGGCTAATTTTGCGGTATTCACGAAATCATCAATGGTATTTTGAACCTCATCCTCTGAAAGCGCTCTAGGTGCAAATGGAATAATTTCGGCTTGAATAGCACTTGGAGCCACTAATAATGGGTGTAATCCATATCGACCTGCATGTAATATTTGTAGGGCGATTTTGCCATCCGCTTGGTGTACTGCATCGGTAATTGTGCGATGAAATGGCAGCTGAGCTGAGTTATTCAATACAGCACCATGGGCGGTTAGCGCACCTGCAGGGTTAGGTGCGATGCCTCCTGTAATAATCAGACTGACACCATTTTCAGCACGTAAACGATAAAAATGGGCAAGGCGCTCGCTACCCTCTGGATGTTCTTCGAGCCCAGTATGCATAGAGCCCATTAATATCCGATTTTTAAGAACCGTATGCCCCAAATCAAGGGGGGTAAAAAGGTGTGGAAAATTGCTCATATGATGCTCCCATTCGGGATTTATTTAACAGGTCAGATGAGTTAACTGTAGCGTAATGATCTCGTAAATTGGTAAAGATGTTAAAATTTTGTGATTTTTATCATATGTTTTAGGTTAAATTGCTAAGTCAACACAGTTAAGTGACGTCCTTTTATTTTTATGTCATATAAAAAGATTAAAAAGTAGAAACACATCGCAAAAAAGCCACATAGGGAAACCATGATGAAAGAGATTTGCCAAGCTATTACTTTAGAAGGTGAATGTGTTCGCCTTGAGCCTTTATCTCATCAATATGATGCAGAACTTGCGGCGATTATCCGTCGTGATGGGCTGCATAATTTATGGTATGCCTTAGTTCCTGATCCTGATAATTTCCCTCAAGATGTTGAAAGCCGTCTTGTACGTTTTGCACAAAAAGAGTGTTTGCCATTTGTGGTTATCGACAAACGCACGGGGAAACCTGTTGGCATCACGTCGTATAATAAAGTGGATAATGCCGTGCAACGGGTTGAACTGGGAGCAACGTGGTACGGTGTTGAGGTTCAGCGCACTGCAATTAATACAGAGGCTAAATACTTATTGTTAAAGCATGCCTTTGAAGAGTTAGGGTGCGTTGCGGTGGAGTTTCGCACTCATTTTTTAAATCATCAGAGCCGTAAAGCCATTGAGCGTCTAGGCGCAAAACTGGATGGTATTTTGCGTAGTCATATGAGAACCAAAACGGGTGAACTGCGTGATAGCTGTGTTTACAGCATTATTGCATCTGAATGGCCTGCCATTAAACACCATTTAGAATGGCAGATGGTAAAACCGCGCTAAGTCGCTTGTGAGTAAAAAGCCCACTTCATTCGTACATGTCGAAGTGGGCTTTACCGTTTAACTATAAGTATTCATGCATCGGTTTAGTCATATAGACATTATTTGGCATTTTTTCCGTGGTGGTATAGCCCGCGGGACTATTAATCAGCGCTGGGATACGGTTAACCAAATTCGCACAGGTTAGCTCAACCGTTGCTGGGTTATTCACCTCGATGGCAGTATCTGGTTCACCGATTAATTGCCAGCTATTTTTGTCACACTCATCAGCAGTTAAAATTTTACCAATACATTCAGTTTCGAGGGTCACACCTTCGGCCGTTTGTGTGATGACAACTGCGGATAATCCAAGGACATCACCTTTTTTCACCGTCATTTTCAGTGTGTCAGAATAAATATCGGCTTGTGCGATTTGTGGAACGCAGCGCTGTGTTTGGCTGATGATGGTTAAACCAAGGCGACTGCATAGCCAGCCATTTTGTGTCCACATGTAAGGTGGTGCATATTCTCCACTCTCAATTTTTTGGGAAATGACGTCATAAGGCAAGTCATTGTAATTACCAATTTGTTGGTTAAATTCATCGACGGTGAGCCCTGCACCGTGGCCGACTGCTAATGCTATCCCGTAATCTTCTACGTTATAACAGCTAGAACCTTTTATTTTCACCAGTTTGTGCATTGATCCTGCCAGTGTATCAATCAACACACCCCAATACATATCTGGATAGCCGCTTCCCGCTAAAGTACAGTTATTTGCTTTAGCTAATGCATCAAGTTTTTGAGTGATCTCTGGGGATGAATTCCAAGGATAAAGCGCTTCTTCACCCGTAGAGATTGCGTTAACGCCGTGACGAGCGAACAATGAGAATGCGTCTTCTAAGTCAGCCATGGTACTGAGGGTTGCAATAATTCCGACATCAGGTTTTAAGGTTTCAAGGGTCTCATCTGCTTCATGGAGAGGCTGAACTTTTACACCTGTCGGCTTAGTACCTGCAATTTCGCCGATATCTTTGCCAATGACCGCATCGTTGATATCAAAAGCCGCGACAACTTCAGCGCCATGCTCTTGCAAGTAACGGATTAAAAATTTGCCCATTTTTCCGCAACCATATTGAACTGCACGTACTTTTTTCATCATTTTTGTCCTATATGCGAATTATCTATGAATCATATTGAGAGATCTAAGGTATAAAATTATTGTTCTATATCAATTAATTGAATAAAGGATGTTTAATAAAATTGATTGCCTTTATGTGGCCATTTATAGAGTGAATTTGATATAAAACAGTACTAAATATAAATAAAATATATAAAAGCCAGTTTAATAAAAATTGGCAGTGGCGCAAAAAAAAGAATATCATGGTTCGATTGATATGTTTGGGGAATGCTATTACGTTGAAATATAAGTGTGATAACGGTTTTGCACACAATTTCGCCATACGGTTTTGAAATACTAGACCTACGATAAAACTGCACGTATAATCCATCCCACTTTGGCCCCTTAGCTCAGTTGGTTAGAGCAGTCGACTCATAATCGATTGGTCGCTGGTTCAAGTCCAGCAGGGGCCACCAAATTTTAGCTGTTAAATCAGCGCATTAAGCCACTTTGAAAGAAGTGGCTTTTTTGTATCTGATGGGTTGGCATACAAACAAAAAGAGCAGCCTTTAGCTGCTCTGGTTGGGTCTAAATCAATTAAAACAACTTTTTCTGTGGTGGGCCTGAGAAATTCATTTTGCCGATTTTATCCATGAGAACCTCGACCACGACAGGTTTTTTTAAATCAATAGCTTGCTGGAGGGTGGGTTTAAAATCAGTGGCTTTGTCGATGGTAAATGCAGTAATACCCATAGATTGAGCTAATTGATTGAATGAAGGCGTCAGTAATTCATTGTAATATTGCCTACCTGAGAAATATTTTTCCTGAATGCCTCGCATCACGCCATATCCATTATCATTCATAATAATCAATATGATAGGAAGTTGTTCTTGTGCCATGGTGGCCAGTTCGCCAATCCCTAACATCAAACCGCCATCACCGACAAGGCCAATAACCGAGGTGTCTGGGTTGGCTTTTGCGCTGCCAATCGACATTGCGAGACCCAAGCCAATTGCGCCAGCAAGGGAGTGAATATTGTGCATTGGCTCAGTGGCTTTTAATAACCGACTGCCCCATAAGCTCCCTGAGACCGTAATATCGCGCACAAAAATACCGTCTTTTGGTAGAACTTGTTCGACAGCATCACTGAGGCCACTATAAGCACCGCATTGTTCACGTAGTTGTTGCTCAGCTTGCTGAACGGCGTGTTGTACCTGTTTTTTCCAAGAATCAGAAACAGGGCGCTTGGCGAGCTCCATTTTGTCTGCCAGTGCTTCCAGTAAGGCTTTAGCATCGCCAGTAATATTGATATCAGCAATATAATTTCGATTGGCAGCTTGAGGGTCAATATCAAGTTGGATCAGCGGGCGCGGTAAGGGCAATGACCATGTTTTGGTTTCATTGCTGCGCAAACGGGAACCAACTACTAAGGACAAATCACAGTTGCGCATTAAGGCATCGATGGAATCTGCATTATGAAAGGCGCGTAAGCTAAAAGGGTGGTCATCGGGCAGAATCCCGCGTCCGTGGGTACTACTAATCACGGCAATACCTTGATTTGCTAAACGTTTTACGGCATCAGTGGCTTGTAATGCCCCTGCGCCAATCCACAATAATGGCTGTTTGGCTTGTTGAAGTTTCTCCCAAATAGTGTCGACGTGAGATGCGTTGCATGCAGGCAATACCGAGGGAACAACGGGGGGGCTTAATACGGAAATAGGCACTTGAGCACTTTGAATATCGATTGGGATTTCAATAGATACGGGGCCGCAAGGCACAGTTTGAGCGACTTGGATAGCTTTGTGTAAGACGGAGATCGCTTGCTCTGCACTGTGTACGCGCAAAGCTTGCTTGGAACTTGCTCGCAGGAAGCTGAGTTGATCTGGGGTTTCATGGATAAACCCTGCATCCATATCTAAATAGGCTTTTTCCACCTGACCCGTAATATGGATCATCGGTGAACACGCATTCATCGCTTCAATCATTGAACCAACGGCATTCCCTGCGCCCGCTCCTGTACTGGTTAATGCCACACCTAACCCGCGAAAACGGCTATGGGCATCAGCCATTGTCACTGCGCCCGCTTCGCCACGGCTTGGGGTAAAGTCGATGATCCCGCGGCGGCCAATTGCATCAGCAATGGGTAAATTATGAATCGAAATGACACCGTAAACCGTGGTGACTTGGTATTGCTCTAATGTTCTGGCGACGGCTTCGCCAACCGTAATCATGTCAGACATTATATTCTCCTAAATGCTTGAATAATCCTTTAACGGATTGGTTATTCACACCAACGGTTTGGTTGTGGGTTAAGTGCCAGAAACAGACTTTTTTGTTGCATATAGGCCTTGAGGCTTTCGATACCTTTTTCGCGACCAAGACCACTTTCCTTGAAGCCACCAAATGGGGTTGAAATAGAAAAAACTTTGTAGGTGTTGATCCAAACGGTGCCTGTTTCAAGAGCATCAGCAAGTTTAAAGGCGCGGGTATAATCACGCGTCCAAATCCCTGCCGCGAGGCCATACACGGAGTCATTGGCTTCTTGAATGAGTTCATCTTCGTTATCAAAGGGGATAACAACCAAAACAGGGCCAAAGATTTCTTCTTGGCAAACACGAGTTTGGTTATTTAAGCCTTCAATAATGGTGGGGCAATAATAGTTCCCCGATTGCAGGGCAGGGTCTGAAGGGATTTTCCCGCCAAGACGAATTTCTCCACCTTCTTGAATGGCCAGATCAACGTACGCCTGAACGCTATCGCGGTGAGCAGGGGAAATTAATGGGCCAATGTGTACGCGTTCTTGGCGAGGGTCACCGATAATTAGGTTTTGGGTTAATACGGTGAGTTTTTCCATAAATTTATCGTAGATATCACGGGCGACAAATAAACGTGAACCTGCAATGCACGCTTGCCCCATCGAACTAAAAATGCCGTAGCAAACACCGTGAGCAGCAAGGTCAAGGTCGGCATCGGATAACACGATCGTCGGGGATTTTCCGCCTAATTCTAACGAGGTGGTGATCAGTTTATCTGCCGCAATATGCGCCAGTTGTCGCCCTGTATTGGTGCCCCCTGTGAAGGATATTTTTCGTACTAAAGGGTGGCGTACGAGGGCATCCCCGATAATTGAGCCTTTTCCAGGCAGTACGCTTAACAAGCCGCTAGGTAAGCCCGCTTGCTCAAAGATTTCAGCGAGTTTTAACGAAATTAGTGGCGTTGCCTCCGCAGGTTTCAAAATAACGGCGTTTCCTGCGGCAATTGCAGGGGCAATTTTTTGCATATCACTGGCAATCGGTGAGTTCCACGGCGTGATCGCTGCAATAACGCCAATAGGTTGGTAAGTACTTATTGTCATGATATCCGTCTGGCGGCGAGGGGGAAGCTCTCCACCCAACACTTCACAAACCGCAGCAAAATAACGTGCGGTAGCCGCTGCACTTATCACAAGGCCACGGGCTTCAGCCCAGGGTTTCCCGTTATCTAATGTTTGTAAGTGGGTTAATTCTTCGCGCTGTTCGTCAATTAAGGTGCTGACTTTATATAAAATAGCCGCACGCTGGTGGGCGGGCATATTTCGCCATGAAGGCTCTCGCCATGCGGCTTCTGCGGCTACAACCGCATCCTCGACATCTTCAAGGCTAGCGCTATTTAGGGTTGCGACAATATGGTTGTCGCCAGGAAAACGCGATTGCATCTCTTTGCCACGGCCCAATTGCCATTTTCCGCCGACAAAAATATCCATTTTATTCATGATGTACTCCGTCAAATGGCATCCTGTTCAGCAACATGGCGGCAAATCGCCACCGCACTCAGTGCTGACAACATGGATGTTTTAGGGTTAGAGGGAAGTGGGTTGCCATTGAGTTCGATGCAAAATTGCCCAAAATCACCTTGTACTTCAATGCGATGGGTATTTTTTCTCGTGTTTGGGTCAACAATTAACTGTACTTGTGTGTCATCCATACCGATTCCGTAAAGGGCAACGGTTGCAGCAACATTGGCATTCGCAGGGAAGTTAAGTGCGGCCTCCCGAGCACTACCCGTAAAAAATACAGTCGCTTCAGTTACTTGGGATAAGTCGATAAATTGTTCGGCGGGGCCATTACGCCAACTCGCTGGGCTTTTGCGTGATTGATAAGTTACCTGCGTAATATTGGCCTCTTTCGCTGCACGCAGCCCATCAAGCCCTGCAATGGCTCCAGTTAGCGGAATTAATTGCCCATGATGTTGTTTGGCTAACGCGGTTAAATGTTGTGCCGTTGTGGTGTCAGCGAGTGCACCCGTTGAAATAATTGCTAGTCGCCAGCCCTTTTGTAAAACGAGGGGGGCGTACTGTTTAACGGCTTGATGGCTGGCACATTCCAACACAAGAGAGGGTTTTTCATTAACTTGGTTGATATCCTCAATCGGGGTGACTTCCCCATGAAAGCGCTTAAGAATAGCTTCGTGGTGATGCGCGCGTGCCACAATCCAGCGCAGCGTTATTCCACGAGGTAAGCGAGTAATCACCTCTTCTGCCATCGCGCCATAGCCAATTAGCATTAACGTTTTCATATTTCAATCCTTTAAATTTGATGGGCAAAGCCACCAGAGACATCCAAAGCGGCACCTGAGGTAAACGACGCCATCGGGGATGCTAAGAAAACCAGTGCACGAGCAGGTTCTTCAGGTTTACCCAAGCGCTGCATGGGAATGCCGCGGTTTTTGGCGATGTTGCCTATCCATTGTTCCCATGTGAGGTCAGTATCGCTGCGGTTTTCGAAACGGCGTCGCCATTGGTCTGATTCCACCATGCCAAGTAAGATGGAATTGACACGGATCCCTTTAGGTAACAATGTCTTAGATAAATTCAGTGTCATGTTTAATAATGCGGCTCTTGCAGCGGAGGTTGCGACCATGTGTGGCTCAGGTTGCAATGCTAGCAATGAATTCACGCAGGTAATTGATGCGATATTGGACTGTTCTAAGAGTGGTAAGAATGCATTCACTGGGTTTATCACCCCAAATAATTTCAGTTGGGCTTCATGTAGCCAAGCTTCTTCAGGGGTATCTGAAAAGCTGGCGACATAACCTTGACCTGCGTTGTTAATCAGTAAATCAACGTGCCCATATTGCTGGCGAACTTGTTCAGCAAAGGCCTCTGTTTGGGTTTTATCTAATACATCGCAGATTACAGCGGTAAAATTTCCTTGTGGGTATAAGGCCATTAATTTTGTTGTTGCAGCCTGTAATTTATCTTTATTTCGACCACAAAAGGCCACTTTGCACCCTTCGTCGAGTAATAATTTGACGGTCGAAAAGCCAATGCCAGAGCTTCCGCCAGTCACGACAGCCACTCGGTTATCTAATTGTAAATTCATGCGTTTTTCCTTTGCAAAGCGGCCGATAGAAAGTGAGTTAGGTGCTGGTTAAATTCAGCGGGTTGGTCAAGGTAGCTCGCATGACCCGCTTGTGGAACATAAAACAGCGGACACTGCTTCTGCTGCGCTAATCGGCTGACTTGCGAAGGCGGAGTGATGGTGTCCTCTTCACCAACTAGCATTTCGAGCGCACCAGTATAGGCCTTTAAATACAGGCTGATATCGTCATGAGCCAGCATCCAAGCGGCGGATAAAAAACCTGGTGGGTTGAGTTTTCTCATATTTTGCTGCACCCACTCGATTTTTTCTTGTGAAGCAGTGGGGGAAAGTAAGGCTGCCGCGCGGTTTTGTGCATAAGCCTCGATGCCTGAGCTAAACACAATATCGTGCCTTTGGTCATACACGCGGTTGCGTTCTTCAAGGCTTTTTGTTCCATAACCTTGTGCGGGGTTAGCGAGAAATAAGCCATTGACGCGCTGAGGATGCAAAGAGGCAAAAGCACAGGCCATTAAAGCCCCCAGCGAGTGGCCAACGAGGGTCACTTGCTGTAAACCCAGTCCATCAAGAAAGGCTTCTAACGCATCGGCGTAATCCAGTGCTACAGGTGTTTTTGTTGCCAATTCAAGGCTATTCATATAGCCAGGTGCATCCCAACAATAGAGATGATAGTGATGAGTCAGTGATGACGCCGTCAGTTGAGAAATCCATGAGGCCGATCCTGAACTGATACCATGGAGGAGGATCACTGGCTCACCTTGGCCAGCCTCCCGCCAATTAAGGCGATATTGACCAAAGTTGGCAAGCTGTAACTCGGGTAAATTTTCAATTGGCAGATTCATCACTGATTACTCCTGTTATCCGCGTTTCACTTTTGATAGTGGGTGGTCTTCTGGGTATGTTGGGATAGCGGGTTTTTGTGTCCCAATCATCACACACATTAAGGCCTCCTCTTCCCCGTGATTGAATAAGCCGCGGTAAATTCCCGCAGGGACAGAAATCAAATCACGTTCTTTTAATACCGTTTCATATTCTTCATCACCGTCTTTGATAAACAGCGTGATGGTGCCTTTTAACATGAAAAAAACTTCTTCAACGTCAGGGTGTAAGTGCAGCGGCCCTTCACACTTAGCGGGTAAGACCATGGTGGAAAAGGTGAAGTTTTCTGCAGGAACAGTATTTACATCGCTTGCGACTCCTGTTGCGCCAGTGCCGATATAACGCATTTGTGCGCGGCGATATTTCGGGTCGTAATCGGCTTGGAATTTCAATGCGTTCCAATCGTATTTGCGCCCTTCAAGGCGGGCTACTCGGGATTCAATCCACTGTGCCATTGGGATCCCTTGTGGTTTGATTTGAGGTTGTGACATAGCGTTATCTCCTAAAAAAGGCAGTGTTTAGTATTTTTTCAGTAAGGGGAGCAATAACAAGCTACCCACTAAACCAATAATGACGATAAATAACAGCCCACTATCCATAGTGTGGGTAACGGTAATCAACACACCCATTAATAGCGGTGCGGCAGCGCCAGCAAGGTTTCCAAGGCCATTGAATATCCCACCAGCAAGGGCACTGACTTGTTTTTGTGTTGCTTTAGCGAGTAATGCGAAAATGTTAGGAGCACCAGCTCCCCACATAAACATGCTGAATGCCATCATTAAAATGATGCTGTAGGTCTCAGTGAGGAACAGCACGCCCGCCAAACCAAGCACGGCACCCAACAACGAGATAAAACACACTAAGGCTCTGCGGTCGTAGCGGTCAGAAAGCCACGCGCCAATTGCTTCACCAAACAGCATGGCAATGAATGGGAGGGAAGAGAGGATCCCTGCGTGTTCCAAGTGAATGGATTTCCCTTTAATTAAGTAGCTTGGTAACCAGCCATTCATGCCCCAGAGATAGACTAAAAACGCAATGTTGAATATGCAGATAATCCAAAAATGGCTATTTTGAAATAGGCGTTTTTTATGAGCTTTCATTTCTGCAATTTGTTCTTCAGGTCGTTTTTCCCCTGATGCTGTTTTTAACTGAGCACTCCGATTGACCAAATTTGGGTGGCGAATTCCGAAGACCACCAACCACCACACGGGCACGGTAAAGGCTGCCATGACGAAGAAGGTGCTTTGCCAGCCAAAATTATTTAATAGATACAACGAAATAGGGAAACCTAGTGCTGCACCTAGCGGAGTGCCCAGCAACCAGAGCATCGTGGCTCGAGCCTGCATTTTGGGCGGGAAGGTGCGGCGGATAATGGCATAGGCGATGGCTAACAATGGCCCTTCGGCTATGCCGAGTAATACGCGTAGGAAAACCATGGTGCCATAATGGTGGGTAAATCCCATAAAGATCATTAAGAAGCACCAACTGCTGATCATAAATAACAACATTTTTGTGGGGTGAAAGCGGTCACCAATCCCACTCAATAACATGGATGAAACGCCATACGCGAATAAGAAAGCGCTCATCAATAAGCCTAAACGAGTGGGATCAAAATCGATCCCCAGCGCTTGTTGGAACTTTTCGTCTGAAAACAGTGCAGCGATGCTAATTTTGTCGAAAAATGCCAGTAAAACGCAGGAAAATAGGCCGATTGGGATCAGCCAGTTCACTTTTTCTGGTGTATCCTGCGTACTTTGTGCATTTTGATTGGCGGGTATCGTGATACTTTGATTTGCCATGTTTTTTCCTCGCTGGCACTATTTAAGTGACATTAGTGAAAATGTGGGGTCGGCAAGCTCTGAGGGAACCAATTTACGCTGGCTTTGCAACCAACGTTTACCCAGTTTGATCGCACGAGCATCATTAAACGCCACCATTTGAACCAATTCGTTAGCTTCATTTAATGCAAAGTGAACCTCTGAATTTTCGCTGTGGCGTTGGATGTGTTGCAGAGTCTGTGTGCTCGGGACTCCTAAAATTTGTATGTTGTCTTGGTATTGATCAGACCAAAGCCAAGCGGGTTCATTAAACCCTACGGATTGCGGGTTAAGCATCGCTTTTGCTGTGGTGATGGCTTGGTTTTGCGCATAAGCCCAAGATTGCAAACATAAAGAAAGTGTTGGGTGGCATGCAACGTCCCCCGCGGCGTAGATGTCAGGGTGCGAGGTTTGCCCTTGAGCGTCGATCACGATGCCATGAGTGACCGTTAACCCCGCATCTTTTGCGAGCTCAAGGTTGAGCTCAACACCAATCCCCATAACGGCAAGGTCAAAGGACTGAGTTGGGTATTTTTGACAACCGATTTGTAAAGCGTCGTTGTCATCAACCAATTGAATATCGCCACAATCTGTAATGACCTGTACGCCAGCCTCATGATGGCGCTGCGCTAATGCGTCGGAGACACTTTGCGGAACACTGCGTTCACACAGACGGTTTTGGCGTTCAAAAATCGTCACATCAAGACCCATTTCCCGTGCAGAAGCTGCGACTTCTAAGCCAATCCATCCACCGCCAATGATGGCAATTTTTTTTGCGGATAAGAGGCTGGAGCGTAGTGCTTGGGCATCATCCCATGAGCGTAGGGCAAATACGTTAGGGTGTTGTTGCCATGCTTTTGATAGATAACGAGGACGGCCTCCTGTTGCAATAAGCAGTTTATCAAAGCTAACTAACCGCCCATCATTGAGATAAACACACTTAGCTTGCGCATCAATTCGCTCGGCTCGAATGGGTCGAAACCACTGCAGGTTCAATGCTCGGGTATCATCTTCACTAAATAAACGCGATAAAACAGCGTCTTCTTGCGTGAGAACTGCTTTTGACAGTGGAGGACGTTCGTAAAAATCGTGGTTTTCATCACTAATCACCGAAATAGTGCCTTGATAGCCTTGTTCTCTGAGCGTTTTTGCAGCCCAGCCACCAGCTTGGCCACCGCCAATAATGACAATACCGCCTTGAATTAGAGTGCTCATCTTATGACTCCTTGGCGGGTTTAACTTGGCGGCGTGTTTCATAATCTAAGCCACCTTCAACCGCCCATTCGGTAAATGAAACCAGTGAGTGTTCCAGTTCCCTTGGCTGCCATTTTTCCGTGAGGTAGTCGTCGTTGGTGTAGTATTCGAATGCGCCGCCCGTTGGGCTATTGACGTACCAAAAATAAGCGGACGAAATCGGGTGGCGACCTGGACCAATAAAGGTACTCCAATGATGGCGGTTCATAGCTAAGCCCCCACCAATCACCTCGTGAATATCCCGAACCGTAAAGGCAACGTGGTTCAAGCCACTGCCGCGATGCGGTAACTTGAGTAAGAACAAATTATGGTGGCAGCCATTAATTTGAGCGCGTAGGAAAACGGCGCGATCGATGTAGCGATCCGAAACTTGGAAACCCAGCTTTTGGCAATAAAATGCTTCTGTTTCAAGGAGGTTATCAACAAAGAAAACAACATGACCCACGTTAATAGGTGTAGCTTTTTCATAAATTGGGCTAGGTTCATCAATGCGGCGAATGTCTCCCCATTGATTGATACCTGTGACGTCGAGTTGGACGTCTTTTTGTTGTGAAAGGCAAAAAGCGACAGTCATGCCATTAGGATCGCGGCATTGTGCGCCAGAAGATGTTCGCTCAAATCCATCACATTCCTGAATATTATCAATAATTTGATTTAGGTTAGTGAGGTTCTCAACGCCCCATGTAATGCGCCTTAAGGTTGATCCCGTTTCAAAAGGTGCAGGAAGGGAAGCATCATCAAGGGGGAATAATGCCAGCTCGGCGCCTGATAGAGTGGTAAACACGTTTGGATTATTGTTAGAAACGTGTAAGCCAAAGTCATGTAAAAATTTTTGGCAGGCTTTAAGGTCTTCAACGCCAAATTCTAATTTTTCTATTCCAATCACTGACATAGCTTAATCCTCTGTAGGTTGGTGTTATTGCCTGATACGTTTTTTGGGCAAAGGAAAGCCGAGGCTTATGGCAATAAACCGAAAAATGGGTAAGTTTTTCGCTAACGCTAAATCACTTTGGCTGGGATGATGCCGCCAATAAATTCAGTTAGCTTTTGTGCTGCACTGCGCACTTCATTTTGCAAATATTGGCGCTCCTGCACAGGGATGCTGTCCATGGGAACCATGATACTGATTGCCGCTTCGACCCCGTTGTCTTGGTTGTAAACAGGATAAACAATGGAGGAGATGCCACGGCGATAAAATGATTCACCGATAACATAACCCCGCAGTTTGTCAGCTTGGATCATGTTCCAGAATTCGTGTTTGCTGCCCGCGTTATCAGGTAGCTCTTCATCAGGGTAAAGAGCATCAAATTCTGTAGAAGAAAGCCCGCTTAATAGCATTCGCCCTAAAGATGTTCGATGAGCTAATAAGCGTGTGCCGACGCTGACATGGTTAATTTTTGATTCCGCACCGCTGACGCGAGCGATGTAAATAATGTCTCGGCCATCGCGAATTACAAGATGGCTATTGCACTGGCTTCGGTCTCGCAAATGTTCAATAATCGGTTGGCCTAATTGGGTTAAATCAAGAGAGGCGATATAACCGAGACCAAGGCTAAGTACTTTGCGACCAAGTGAAAATGCCCCTGTTCTCGGGTGTTGGACAAGGAAATCCAAATGTACCAAGGTTTGTATCGCGCGATAAGCCGTGGCTTTAGGCATATCGACTAAGCGTAGGATTTCGGCAAACGTGAGCTCGCGGTGCTGCTGTGCGAGCAAGAGAAGAAGTTGCAATCCTTTTTCCAGACCAGGTATCAAGTACTTACATGTTGAATTCAATGCCTTAACCTCGCCGCCCACGCGGTCATCAATTAGTTAAATACAAAGCCGCCGTTGACGGGGATGAGCTGCCCCGTCACAAAATTAGCCATATCAGAAAGCAAGTACAATGCAGTACCAGTGACATCTTCAGGTAATTGCTCCCCTTGTAAGGCGCGACCATTTTCATAAAGCTGGTGGCGTTCTTCAGGGACATATTCAGTGGCTTCAACTTTTGTCAGCCCTGGCGCGATCGCATTAACGCAAATGCGGTGTTGGCCTAACTCACGGGCCATTGAGCGAGTCATACTGATAATTGCCCCTTTACTGGCGACATAGGCCATTAGCCTTGGCGCCCCCCAAAGGGCAGTATCAGACGCAATATTGACGATTTTTCCATGTTGGCTTTGCTTTAATAGCGGTAACGCCGCTTTTGTTACCAGCCATGTTCCTTTGACATTTACAGTCATGACGCGATCCCAAAGCTCAAGATCGTATTCATCTAAGGCTTTACCCCCCACGCCAGTCGCAAGAGCCGCATTGTTGATCAACCCATCAATGGCACCTTGTTGGGAGATGTGTTCAAAGGCTCGGCGAATAGAGGCGGGATCAGCAAGATCGATACAGTAACTTTGTGCATCAAACCCTTGGCGGCGCAATGTTTCGGTACTTTCTTGCAAACGTTCTTCAAGAATGTCGCACAGAATGACCTTAGCGCCTTGTTCTGCGACGGCTTGGGCAAAGCTAAAACCCAGCCCCCTTGCCGCGCCAGTGACCACAATACGTTTTCCCGCCAATAGGTTACGCATTTTCAGTTTCCTTACTGTAAATCAGTTCAAACTGTTTTTTGGCTTCACGCTGCATGATGCGACGAAGACGGGATAAACCGACATCGTGTTGATAGAGAAACTCATGGTTACGCGCATTTGGTGCGAGGTTTTCTAAAATAATGCGGTCTTGCTCTAACACATCCCAATGCAGCCCCTCTAAGCGGTTACGGTACATAAAGCGCCAGAGATCGCGTTGCCAGTCTTTGACTTTACGAATTCGCCAGAAGAATACGCGGCAGTGATCTTTATCTTCTGGAACGACCATGCCGATGATCCAAAAGTGCCCACCTGGTCCAAAACGTTTTTGATATGGGATGGATAAACGAAGCCAGTTTGCACCTGTGCTGGCAAACTCCACCCAGTCGAAGTTGACACCAATTTGATCATTCTTACGAAAAATAAAACCCGTTTGAGTGGCTTCAAGGATCATCTCAGACTGTTTATCCCCTTCAGCCATGGAGTGTGACGAAGAGTGTAAATAGGTGCCATGCATCGGATCCATCACGTTTTCAAGGGCATACTGATAGTTGCATTTCCAAGATGCAGTGCAGAGGAAGTGGCTGTGGTTTTCGTTATCGGCTAATTCTTCAGGGAATTCAAGCGCTGGAGGCGTTTCCCCTTCAATCACAGCAAAATAGAGGAAAATCGCACCGTGAACTTCCTGAACTGGGTAGGTTTTTAAGCATTTTTGGCCTTCAAGAGGGCATTGGCTAACCGCTGGAACGTCCTTGACAATACCATCTCCGCCTACTTCAACGCCGTGGTACCAACAAGCAATGCGCTCACCAAGGTTCCAGCCCATGGATAAACGTGCACCGCGGTGAGGGCATCTATCTTCTAAGGCATGAATTTGGCCTTTATCATCGCGCCATAAGACAATTTGCTCTTCAAGGCGAGTGATGCCGATGGGATTACTGCTGACTTCCCAGCTTGATAATACGGGGTACCACTGTCCTCGTAGCCCCACATCTAAATACGCTTGATAGTTTTGAGGTTGTGTATTCGTTGTCATAATTTGCTTCCGATTATCAAAGGTTATTTTTATTTTTGTATAAATTACAAAGTATTAATATCCATTAACGAGCAAAAATTCGCGGAAACTGCTGGATGTCCATGCGTGACCTTGCCGGTCAAATAATTGTTGTTGGTTTAAAGCTTCAACGAGGGCTTCGAGAGTTTCCGTTCCTGATGCAAATAAATTTTCTAATGCGGCGATCAACGCTGTTTCGTATTCATCTGGAAGTCGCGATCGTGTTTGCCAGACAATATTTGGCGCACTTCCAGGTGCTTGAATACTCCCTTTTCCACCTTCTCGTGCAGGAATAATTTGGTTATTTGCGGGGAGGTAAGTATTAATATTTTGAATCGGTTCCATGTTTACTCCTCAATTAAGCTAATTTCGATTTGGTTTTCATGAATGCGAGTTTGATAGGTTTTTAAATCTCGACCACCAGGTTCTCGCAGACATTTTCCTGTTTTGATATCAAAGATGGCTTCATGTAGGGGACACTCAACTTTTCCATCTTCAACAAACCCTTGGCTGAGTAGGGCATAAGCGTGAGGACATACATCTTCTAAAGCGTAATATTGGTCTTCAACCAAAAAAATACCGATTTCGTTGTCATTAACTTTGGCTGAAAAGGGAAATTCTTCTTGAACTTGTGAAACATCGCACACAGCAATCCAGCTCATTTTTTTCTCCTCTTAATACGCAGTAACATTTTGTTTCATATACGAAACGTTGTTTATTATTTAAAACCAGATTAAATGTAGGGGTGATTAATAGTCAATCGAATGTTGACTATATGTAAAATATTCGTTTCGAAATGTGGAGTGTGTCGAGCTTATTGCGTTGTTTAGTTTCATATAAGAAACAGAAGGGGATTTATCAGCGATTGTGTGAGTTAATATCAGAGCCAATCATAGCCACAAGATAGCCTGTGGCTATTTTGGTTACATTATTTTAATTCAAACCGTTGTAAGTCTTTACTTACGGTGACTGGGCCAGAGTATTGCTTTCTAACCTCCTTGATCCAAACTTCATCAGTAATCGATGGGTCATCTGCGGGAACAAGGTGGGTGAGCACCAAATGTTTTACATTGGCTTCCTTCGCGATTCTACCGACCTCTTCTGCGGTGGTGTGATGGGAAATAATCGCTTTTGCAAGGGTCGAGCCATTGCCAATTCGGTTTGCTAAGTTTTCAACGCCAGAAACCAGCACGACTTCACTGACTAAAAGGTCGGCATCTTTGGCAAATTCAGTAATTTGTTTATTATCAATCATATCACCCGTGATAACGACGGTTTTCCCCTCTGATTGGATTTTATAGGCCAGGGCTTCATCGGAATTAAAAGGGGGATGGGGCACAAACAACGCACTGATTTTCACACCGTCTTTATCAACAACAACACCTTCAGAAATATCTTTGGCGGTGACCATATTACGTAAATCAGGTTTGCCTTCATCTTTAATACGTAAATCAATATCGCGCTTAAAGGTGTCCCAAACACCTTTGGTCATGCTCTCTGTACCCACTGGACCATACACCGTAACAGGGTGGTTTAGCCCACTGTTCCATGCATTTAATAATAACGCAGGGTAATCGGCAACGTGGTCACTGTGCAGGTGAGTAATAAAAATTGAGTCGATATTTTTTAGCGGAGCTTTGGATTGAACTAAGCGCAAAGTTGCGCCGTATCCTGCATCAAAAAGATAGGTTTTATCCCCTTTAATAAATGCTGTCGATTGCGGTAAGCGAGCTTCACTTAATATGGATGGCCCACCTTTTGTTCCAAGGGTAATAATTTCATCGGCATTAGCTAAAGAACTTGAACCGAATAATGCCGCCGCGAGAGATAGAGAGATAAACAGTGGTTTGATTTTCAAAATAGTACCTCTTTTTATTATTAATGAATTTACACTGGTATTGAATAATTGTAATTAAAATCTATATGTTGCTAAATTGTTAACATGTGAATGAGCTTACTTTTGTTTGGGTGATGTGACTATCGTTCTTTAGGATTAATTATAAGGTTTTTTATTTAACCTATTAATAACAGTGAGTTAAATTACATTGGAATTCTACGGTTATATAAACTGACTTTATTATTTAATTAAGAAAGAGAGTTTATTTAATAATGCAATTTAAATTAGATTTAAAAACTAATAGGAATGAGTTTATTAAGTTTTATTAATTAGAGTTATTGGAAATATAATGAATCAACGAATTTAGCGATGTAATTCCCCATATTTTCTTATGTGTATCCCACCTTTTTTTGATCTCACATGAAGTTTTTTGAGGCTGTTAGCGGGAAAATAGCTTCTATTGAAATAAGAGGGTGTGCAAGTGAGCAACGGAATACAGCTTCGGGTTAAAGGTAAAGTACAAGGGGTGGGTTTTCGTCCCTATGTTTGGCAGTTGGCACATCAGCAGCAGCTGTATGGGGATGTCTGTAATGATGGTGAAGGGGTATTAATCCGCCTACTCGCAAATGCAGATATCACTAAATTTAGCCAATTATTACAACAACACTGCCCTCCTTTAGCGCATATAGAGAGTATTCAATCACAGTCTTTTCAGTGGGATGTTTTTCCCGATGAATTTACCATTCGCCGTAGTGGCGAAGGGAAGATGGATACGCAAGTGATCCCCGATGCGGCAACTTGTGATGCTTGTCAGCAAGAGATTTTTGACCCTACTAATCGCCGTTTTCATTATCCATTTGCCAATTGTACTCATTGCGGGCCGCGCTTTACGATTATTCGCCATATGCCTTATGATCGCCCAAATACCGCGATGGCTGATTTCCCGTTATGTCCTGAGTGTTTGGTGGAATATCAATCCCCCGCGGATAGGCGTTTTCATGCGCAGCCCAATGCGTGTGCTGTATGTGGACCTGAAATTAAGCTCAGTGATGCTTTCGGGCTGACGGTGGCGGAGAAGGAAGGGGCGCTAATATCGGCATCGCAATATTTACTCATGGGTAAAATTATTGCCATTAAGGGGTTAGGCGGTTTTCATCTTGCTTGCGACGCAACGGATGACCATGCAGTGCAAGCGCTACGCATGCGTAAACATCGCCCAACAAAACCATTTGCGGTGATGATCCCGTCTTTAGATTGGTTAAAAAACCAAGGGGTGAGAGTGAGTGATGGGCTAGCCTCATTGCTAAAAAGCCCCGCAGCGCCGATCGTTTTAATCAAGCAGTGGAAAAACAGCGGTCTAAGCCAGTTTGTCGCCCCCCATTTGACTGAGTTAGGGGTGATGCTGCCTTCAAATCCCTTACAGCATTTATTAATGGCGGAAGTAAAAAAACCGTTAATCATGACGTCAGGGAATGCATCTGGGAAGCCCCCTGTTCTTACAGAGCAAAATGCGTTCAAGGATTTAGCTAATATTGCCGATTTTTACCTGACGCATAACCGCGATATTGTGCAACGAGCTGATGATTCTTTAGTTCGTTATCACCAAGGCGAGGCTGAAATGTTACGCCGTGCTCGTGGGTATGTACCTGATTCTGTAGATTTACCTGAAGGGTTTGAAAACTCCCCCTCTATATTAGGGTTAGGGGCTGACCTGAAAAATACGTTTTGTTTACTGCGCGATAAAAGCGCGGTATTAAGCCAGCACCTTGGGGATTTGGACGACTTAGATATTTTTGAGCAATACCAAAGTGCGATTGATTTGTTTGAGTCAATTTACCGTTTTACACCAACTGCATTGGTTGGGGATATGCACCTAAACTATGTCAGCCATCGCTTTGCTAAGCAACTATCTGCGCAGTTGGGTATTCCCTTTGTGCAAGTTCAGCACCATCACGCCCATATTGCGGCCGTTATGGTGGAACACGGTTTGCCAAGAAATACAGATAAGGTGATTGGTTTAGCACTTGATGGGTTAGGTTTTGGTGATGACCAACGTCTCTGGGGTGGGGAATGTTTACTCGTAGATTATACATCCAGCCAATATTTAGGTGGATTACCCGCGGTCGCTTTACCTGGAGGCGAAATGGCAGCAAGGCAACCTTGGCGTAATTTATTGGCTCATTGGTTACAGTTTGTTCCCAACTGGCAACAGCAATCAGATGCAATTCAACTTCTTGAGTTCCCTTGGCAAGGACTGGAAAAGGCTATCGAACGCGGGCTCAACTGCCCAACAGCGTCTTCCGCGGGGCGGTTATTTGATGCTGTTGCTGCTGCCCTGGGTATTTGTACGGTACAAACGAGTTGGGAAGGTGAGGCCGCGTGTCAGCTTGAAGCGCTGGCGATGAACTCTGAGGTTATGACACACCCAGTGACGATGCCATTAATTAATCAACGCCTTGACTTAGCAACGTTTTGGCGTGAATGGTGTGCTTATCAAGCGCCTAAAGCGCAACGCGCCCATGCGTTTCATGTCGCATTAGCAAATGGGTTTGCGCAGCTTGCGAAAATATCTGCCCAGCAATATGGCATTAAGACAATCGTGCTATCGGGGGGCGTGATGCACAATAAATTATTACGAAATTTATTAATGAATAATTTAAATGAATTTGAGGTATTAACGGCAAGGCAGTTCCCGATGGGGGATGGTGGATTGGCATTAGGGCAAGTGGCGATAGCCTCAGCAAAATTAAAGCGTTAGCCAATGAGGAATATTGCAAGGCCTTTAGAGTGTATATTAGGCTGATTTTTGTATATTTTAATTTTTAATTAAAATATTCTTTTTTTGATATTGATTCTTATTTAGATAATTAATAATTATATTAATGGATTGGTTATTAATAATACTCTAATTTCGTTTAATTAAAAGATAAACAAATAATGAATTCCTATATATCAATGATAATTAATGAAATTTATATTTAAATTAATGTGATATATAGCGCATTATTGAATAATAAACGATGGAGTTTTATTTCAGGTATCACTTTTATCTCCCAGTAACTGAATCGATTTTTCTAACAAATATATAAAAAAGATGAAATTTCTTATTTCCTCTTGATGAAGATCAAGTGATTAAAAATCGGTAGGAATAGGATCCTATTTTATATATATGCACCAGGTTACTTAAATAAGAATTTATTTCATTAAGCTCAGTTTTGTTGTCAATTTGAATTGCAATGATACAAGCGTAAGGCGTAAGCGTATTTAGCACGTCGGGTTTTGTGGCATCTCTAACGCAAGGATAATCAACGAAATTTGTTTAATGAATAGGTTCTAAGCCACCCATAATAATAGGAAAAAAGAATGATAGGAGATAACTCTATTAATTCTCCTCACGGTATTAACCGCCGTGATTTTATGAAGTTATGTACAGCGTTGGCAGCAACGATGGGGCTAAGCGGGAAAGCAGCGGCCCAAATTGCTGAATCTATTAGCGACCCAGCTCGTCCGCCTGTCATCTGGATTGGCGCACAAGAGTGTACGGGTTGTACCGAGTCCCTGCTGTGTTCTACCCATCCAACCCTCGAAAACTTAATTCTGGATACAATTTCACTGGAATACCATGAGGTGTTATCTGCCGCTTTTGGTGAACAAGTTGAACAGAATAAGCATAATGCGATAGAAAAATACAAAGGAAAATATGTTCTTGTCGTTGATGGTTCTATCCCGCTGAAAGACAACGGTATTTACTGCATGGTTGCAGGGAAACCGATTGTTGAGCATATCCGTGAAGTGGCTGAACATGCCGCCGCCGTGATTGCAATCGGTTCTTGTGCCTCTTGGGGCGGTGTTGCAGCGGCGGGTGATAACCCAACGGGCGCTGTTGGGCTAAACCAAGTTATCAAAGATAAGCCGGTGATTAATATCCCAGGTTGCCCGCCAAATCCACATAACTTCCTTGCGACCGTTGCCCACTTAATTACGTTTAATCGCCCGCCAGCACTGGACAGCAAAAACCGTCCAATGTTTGCTTATGGTCGATTAATTCACGAGCACTGCGAGCGCCGCCCTCATTTTGACGCAGGCCGTTTTGCCAAAGAGTTTGGCGATGATGGTCACCGTGAAGGTTGGTGTTTATATCACTTAGGCTGTAAGGGCCCTGAAACTTACGGCAACTGTTCAACATTGCAGTTCTGCGATGTTGGCGGTGTATGGCCTGTGGCGATTGGCCACCCTTGTTATGGCTGTAACGAAGAAAACGTCGGCTTTCACAAAGCGATTCACCAACTTGCGAGTGTGGAAAATCCAACGCCACGGGCGGATAAACCTGATTTAAATAACCGTGAAGGCGGGCAAATATCATCAACCGCCGTTGGCTTAATTGGTGGTGTTGTGGGGTTAGTTGCTGGGGTGAGTGTGATGGCGGTACGTGAATTAGGTCGCCAAAAACGCCAGCAAGACCATGACTCACGGGGAGAATAACCGTGAATAGACGAAATTTTCTAAAACTCTCCGCAGGGGGAGCGCTCCTTGCGGGCAGCTCACCAAGCTTGGCGGGAGCGGAAAACCGACCGCCAATTCCAAACTCCCTTGGCATGCTGTACGACTCAACTTTGTGTGTTGGGTGCCAGGCCTGCGTGACAAAATGCCAAGATATCAACCACCCAGAGCGTAATCCTGTCGGGGAGCAAACATGGTCGAACAACGACAAGCTTACCCCATACACCAACAACATTATTCAGGTCTGGAGTAGCGGCACGGGGGTGAATAAAGATCAGGAAAAAGACGGCTACGCCTACATTAAAAAGCAGTGTATGCATTGTGTTGACCCAAATTGCGTCTCTGTTTGCCCTGTTCAAGCACTGAAAAAAAACCCGAAAACGGGCATCGTTCATTACGATGCAAGTGTGTGTACGGGGTGCCGTTACTGCATGGTGGCGTGTCCGTTCAACATTCCAAAATATGCTTACGATGATAAGTTTGGTGCTATCCATAAGTGCGAGCTATGTAATCAAAAAGGTGTTGAGCGTTTAGATAAAGGCGGTTTACCTGGCTGTGTGGAAGTGTGCCCAACTGGGGCGGTGATTTTCGGTACGCGGGAAGAGTTGCTCGCCGAAGCAAAAAAACGCTTAACACTCAAAGTGGGGGATGAATATGGCTTCCCACGTCAAACCCTGCATAGTAATGATCCAAATGTCATCAAAGTGCCGAAGTATGAAAACCATGTGTATGGCGAGCTTGAAGGCGGTGGAACGCAGGTCATTGTGCTCTCTGGCGTGCCATATCAACATCTTGGCTTGCCTGAATTAGAGCAGCTTTCGACAGGTGCGCGCTCTGAATATGTTCAACACACGCTATACAAAGGCATGGTGTTGCCGTTAGCAGCGCTAGCAGGGCTGAGCTTCTTGGTGTATCGCAATACCAAGAATGACAAACACGAAGGAGATGACTCAAATGACGACGCATCATAAAGAAAAGCCGCTAGGCGGGCGTTTAGTCAGTTGGCCAATTATGGTCTTTGGGCCATTGGTGTTGCTTTGCGTCATTCTGATTATCAAACGTTTAGTTTTCGGCTTAGGTTCGGTTTCTGATCTTAACGGCGGTTACCCGTGGGGGATTTGGATCGCCTTTGACTTGCTGATAGGGACAGGTTTTGCCTGTGGTGGCTGGGCACTGGCGTGGGCGGTGTATGTGTTTAACCGCGGAGAATATCACCCACTGGTTCGCCCTGCATTACTGGCCAGTTTATTTGGTTACTCCCTAGGTGGTTTATCCATCACTATCGACGTGGGGCGTTACTGGAATTTGCCGTATTTTTATATTCCAGGCTTCTTCAACACCAATTCGGTGCTGTTCGAAACCGCCGTGTGTATGACGATTTACATTGGTGTGATGGCGTTAGAATTTGCCCCAGCCTTGTGTGAACGTTTTGGCTGGAAAGTCTCATTAAAACGCTTGAATAAAGCGATGTTTTTTATCATCGCATTAGGGGCATTGTTACCAATGATGCACCAATCCTCAATGGGATCATTAATGATTTCAGCGGGATACAAGGTACATCCAATTTGGCAAAGTTATGAAATGTTGCCGCTGCTCTCGCTGTTGACCGCGTTTATTATGGGTTTCTCGATTGTCATTTTCGAAGGCTCATTGTTGCAAGCTGCCTTAAAGGGGCAGGGGGCAGATGAACGGCCACTGTTTGTGCGGCTAACGCAAATTCTGCAAGTGCTTTTAGTGTTGTTCTTAGTGTGTCGATTTGGCGAGTTGATTTATCGCGAAAAACTGCACTACATCTTTAATGGCGACTTCTACGCCATGATGTTCTGGATAGAAACCGTGTTAATGGTGATCCCATTAATTATTTTCCGCATGCCATCGCTACGAAATGATTCGCGTTGGTTATATATCAGCGGATTAAGCATGTTAATCGGGGCGGCAATGTGGCGAATGAGCTATTCCCTTGTCGCGTTTAATCCTGGGGGCGGTTACGACTACTTCCCAACATCAGAAGAACTTTTAATTTCAATGGGTTTTGTGGCAATTGAGGTCTGCGCGTATATCTTGCTGATCCGCCTACTACCCGTTATTCCAGCATTGAAAAAAACAACGATGAGCCATTCAGAGGCCCGAGGTAAAGCATGAGCCAACGTATAACAATAGATCCAGTCACTCGTATCGAAGGTCACTTACGCATTGATTGTGAAATTGAAGATGGAAAGGTCACCAAGGCTTGGGCTTCAGGCACCATGTGGCGCGGTATGGAAGAAATCGTCAAAGGGAAAGACCCTCGTGATGCATGGATGATTATGCAGCGTATTTGTGGGGTTTGTACCACTGTTCACGGCATTGTATCTGTACGTACCATTGAAAGCGCTTTGAATATTGATGTGCCCGTTAATGCGCAATACATCCGTAATATGATTTTAGCGGCGCATACCATTCAAGACCATATTGTCCATTTTTATCAATTATCGGCGCTAGATTGGGTAGATATCACCTCCGCGTTAAATGCAGACCCAAATAAAGCAGCAGAAATCCTCAAAGGGGTTTCCACATGGCCACTCAATAGCGCAGAAGAATTTACTCGCGTACAAGACAAAATCAAAAAACTGGTGGCGAGCGGGCAATTAGGGATTTTTGCGAATGGTTACTGGGGTCACCCAGCGATGAAATTGTCGCCTGAAGTGAACTTGATTGCGGTTGCGCACTATTTGCAAGCCCTTGAATGCCAACGGGATGCAAACCGCATTGTGGCATTGCTTGGGGGTAAAACACCACACATCCAAAACCTCGCCGTGGGCGGTGTCGCGAACCCGATTAACCTTGATGGCGTGGGTGTTCTTAACCTTGAGCGTTTAATGTATGTGAAATCCTTTATCGACCGTTTAGGGGATTTTATCGAGCAAGTCTATAAAATCGATGCTGCTGTTATTGCTGCGGGCTACCCAGAATGGTTAGAAGTCGGCCAAGGGGCGAAGCATTACATGTGTATGCCTGAAATGCCGATGGACGGCAAAAATGGCAGTTTCTTATTGCCAGGTGGCTACCTCGAAAACAGTGATTTCAGTACCTATCGCCCAATTACCAGCCACATGGACGAGTATTTGATAAACGGTATCAAAGAAAGTAGCAAGCATGCGTGGTACAAAGAAAACGAGCCACAAGCACCGTGGGAAGGCACTACAAACCCTGACTACACAGGTTGGGACGATGACGGTAAATATTCATGGGTGAAAGCGCCGACCTTCTATGACAAAACCGTCGAAGTGGGGCCATTAGCGGACTTACTGTGCAAGCTGGCGGCAAAACACGAGCCAACGGAAAAACATTTTAACGATGTGGTGAACCTGTATCAAACACTGACGGGTAACAGCATTGGTATCGATCAGCTGCACTCCACCCTAGGCCGTATTATTGGTCGTAGCGTGCGTTGCTGTGTGCTGAATGAAACACTGTCAATTCAGTGGCAAGCACTGGTGGATAACATTGGCAAAGGCGACTTTACTACCTTTGTAAAACCAAATTTCCCAGAAAACGCGACGATTAAAGGGGTTGGATTTGGGGAAGTACCTCGCGGACTGCTTTCACACTGGGTAGTTATCAAAGACGGTAAAATTGAAAACTATCAGGCTGTTGTGCCATCTACATGGAACTCTGGCCCACGTAATTTCAATGACGAACCAGGTCCTTATGAGCAAGCGTTGGTAGGAACGCCTGTTGCTGACCCAACTAAACCACTTGAGGTAGTGAGAACCATCCACTCATTTGACCCATGTATGTCTTGTGCGGTGCACATTGTGGATCCTGAGGGTGGGGAAGTCACTAAGGTTAAGGTGCTGTAATGCGAATTTTAGTCTTAGGCGTTGGCAATATTTTGCTGAGCGACGAAGGGATTGGCGTGCGCATTGTTGAAGCATTGGAAGAACGTTATCACTTGCCTGAATGTGTGGAAGTGCTTGATGGCGGTACTGCGGGAATGGAATTGATCGGCCCAATGGCCTCCCGTGACCACTTAATCATTGCAGATGTGGTGTTATCGAGCCAGCAACCTGGCTCGTTATTAGTGTTACGTGATGGCGAGGTGCCTGCGTTGTTTACCCGTAAAATCTCCCCTCACCAGCTAGGATTATCTGATGTGTTATCTGCTCTGCATTTAACGGATGAATTTCCACAACGTTTGACCTTAGTGGGCGTCGTACCTGAGTCCTTAGAGCCACACATCGGTTTAACCGCAACAGGGCAAGCTGCGTTAGAGCCTGCATTGCAAAAAGTGGTAGACGTGCTGCGAAGTGAAGGTTTGGAAATTACGGCAAAAGAAGAGAGTTTACATGCCTGATGACATTAACGGTTATCAAAGTAACCCACGGCCTCTCGTTGAGGCCGCATTTGAACGGGTGGCGGAGCAATCGATGCACGATTTGTCTTTTCTCCACCCCTCGATGCCCGTCTACGCCAGTGAGTTCGCTTTGTTTGAAAATCAATGGGTTGGTGCGGTTATCACCCCGTGGATGCTCAGCGCCCTCATTTTACCTGGGCCTGACCAGTATTGGGAGCAGCGTACTGTCGGCGACAAAATTGGCTTGATTTTACCGTATGGGGAAATGACCTATACCGTTGGGGAACTTAACGGACTAACACAATATTTAGCCTGTTCGTTAATGTCGCCATTAGATAAAAGTTTGAGTCCTGAGCAAGGTATTCACCTTGCGGATGATTGCCGCCGTATTTTGCTGTCGCTGCCAGTAAGTGACCCAAATGTACCTCAATCGCCAGCACGCCGCGCGTTATTTGCACGCCACTTGAAGGAAGCATAATGCATGAAGTTTCATTGTGCCAAAGCACACTCGAAATAATTGAACAGCAAGTCAAGCAAAACGCCGTGAAAAAAGTCACGGCAGTTTGGTTAGAAATAGGTGCGCTTTCCTGTGTTGAAGAAAGCGCATTTCGCTTTTGTTTTGATATCGCTTGTCGCGGTACTGTCGCGCAAGGTTGCCAATTGCATATGGTGCATCGTCCCGCACAAGCTTGGTGCTGGGATTGCAGTGAAATGGTGGAAATTGATAGCCACCAATCCGTTTGCCCACAATGCCAAAGTTTGAATTTAAAAGTGGAAAGTGGCGATAGCTTGCGCATCAAAGAATTAGAGGTCGAATAGTTTTCAAAGTGACTTTGAGGTGCATCAACCTTGCGATTTTGATTATGTATTAATCTAATTTAACTATTTAGCGGTTGGGAGTGAAACTTATGTGTAGTACATGTGGATGCGCATCGGGAGAGCGCAGAATCGAGGGTGATGAGCACAGTCATCATCACCATGACCATCATCACGACCATGACCACCATCACGGCCATGATCATCATCACGATCATGAAAATGCGCATGACCATCATCATGGGCACGATCACCAGCACGATCATGACCATCATGACCATGAAAACCAAGGCCAAACCGTCATTATTCATCACCATTATTACCACCAAGGCGATGTGCATAACCATTATCACCAATATGATCCTGCGCTTGTTGAGGGTAAAACCAAAAAACAGAAACACAAGCATAAGCATAAGCACGTTTACGCCATGGCGGAAAATAGCTTTAAACCTGCGGGCGAACACCATGATTTGGATTACGGGCAGGGTGAAGCTGGCACACACGCACCGGGGATCAGCCAAAAGCGTATGCTGCAAATTGAGATGGACGTTTTAGATAAAAACAATCACTTAGCAGAACATAACCGTGAAGCGTTTGCAGAAAAGAATATTTTAGCGTTAAACCTGGTTTCCAGCCCAGGCTCTGGGAAAACCACGCTATTAACGGAAACCTTGCTACGTCTGCGCGATAAAATTAACTGTGCGGTGGTGGAAGGCGACCAGCAAACCACCAACGATGCCCAGCGTATTCGCGAAACGGGGGTGCCTGCTATCCAAGTGAACACAGGTAAAGGCTGCCACTTGGATGCACAGATGATACACGATGCGGTCTCACGCTTAGGTTTGGATGATAATAGCTTGTTATTCATCGAAAATGTGGGGAACTTAGTGTGCCCTGCAAGCTTTGATTTAGGCGAGCGCCATAAAGTGGCTGTTTTGTCCGTGACCGAAGGGGAAGACAAACCCTTAAAATACCCGCATATGTTTGCCGCGGCAGACATTATGTTGCTCAATAAAATCGACTTACTGCCGTACCTGCATTTTGACGTGGACGCCTGCATGGCTAATGCCAAACAAGTCAATCCAAACATCCAAGTGATTAAAGTCTCAGCGACACAAGGAGACGGTATGGATGCATGGCTCGCATGGCTGGAGACTCAGCTATGTGCTTAGGCATTCCAGGAAAAATCGTGGCGGTGGGTGAAGATATTCACCAACTGGCACAAGTGGATGTCTGTGGCGTGAAGCGAGACGTTAACATTGGCCTGATTTGTGAAGGGGAAACCAGTGAGTTATTAGGCCAATGGGTGCTGGTTCACGTGGGCTTCGCCATGAGTATCATCAACGAAGAAGAAGCGCAGTCGACATTAGATGCCTTAGCGGCGATGAGCCAGCTTGACCATGAGGTTGGCGATTTTAGTGGTTTAAATGCAGGGGCTACAGATGCAGTACGTCGATGAATTTCGTGACCCTGCTTTAGCAAAAGTATTATTGGCGAATATCTGCCAACGTGTGAATGACATTCCACGGGCTAAGCAGCGCCCATTGCAGTTAATGGAAGTGTGCGGCGGGCACACTCATGCGATTTTTAAATTTGGTATCGACCAACTTTTACCGCCAGAAATCGAATTTGTTCATGGCCCAGGTTGCCCCGTTTGTGTCTTACCAATGGGGCGAATCGACGGTTGTATCGAAATTGCTGAGCAGCCAAATGTGATTTTTTGTACCTATGGGGATGCGATGCGTGTCCCTGGTAAAAATGGCTCTTTACTTGATGCAAAACGCCGTGGGGCAGATGTGCGGATTGTCTACTCCCCTTTGGATGCCCTCGGGCTATCAGAGCAACATCCTGATAAACAAATCGTTTTCTTTGGTTTGGGGTTTGAAACTACGATGCCAAGCACGGCGATTACCTTGCAACAAGCTAAACGCCGTCAACTGAACAATTTCACGGTATTTTGCCAGCACATCACCATCATCCCAACCTTAAAAAGCCTATTAGAACAGCCAGATGTTCGCATCGACGGCTTTTTAGCTCCGGGGCATGTCAGTATGGTGATTGGGGCACACCCTTACCAGTTTATTACTGACGACTTCCATAAACCGCTGGTGGTAACGGGGTTCGAACCGTTGGATATTTTGCAGTCTATATCTATGCTAGTGAATCAGATAGCGGATGGACGTTGTGAGGTGGAAAATCAATATAAGCGTATTGTCGCTGACCAAGGCAACACGTTAGCACTCAAGGCATTAGATGAAGTGTTTGAGTTAAAAGAAACCAGCGAATGGCGCGGTTTAGGGGAGATTGCAGGCTCAGGTGTGCAGCTTAGCGCCGCTTATCAATCCTTTGACGCCGAACGCCGTTTTCACGTACAACCACACCAAGTGGCGGATGACCCGCAAGCACGGTGTGGCGATGTGTTGACGGGGCGCTGTAAACCCAATGAATGCCCACTATTTGGCACTCGCTGTACACCACAAACCGCTTTTGGTGCCTTAATGGTGTCTTCGGAAGGGGCTTGTGCGGCTTATTATCAATATCGTCGGGAGGCATAGATGAGCAATGATGCGAACAATGTGGTATTGATGGCCCACGGCAGCGGTGGGCAGGCCATGCAACAGTTAATTGAACAACTATTTTTAAAAGCATTCGCTAACCAAGCGTTGAATGAGCGCGAAGACCAAGCGCGACTTTCGCTGGCGGAACTCACCACATTAGGGGATCGCCTTGCGTTCAGCACCGACAGTTATGTGATTGACCCGATTTTTTTCCCCGGTGGAAATATCGGTAAATTAGCGGTTTGCGGTACGGTGAATGACGTTGCCGTTAGTGGTGCAGTCCCTAAATATCTGTCTTGCGGGTTTATTTTAGAGGAAGGCTTTCCGTTAGCCGAGCTCGCCACCATCGTCGAATCAATGGCAGCAACGGCTGCAGCGGCTGGGGTGCAGATTGTCACGGGGGACACCAAAGTGGTGCAGCGTGGTGCTGCGGACAAAGTGTTTATCAACACAGCGGGTATCGGGGTTATCCCAAGCGAAATTCAGTGGGGAGCTCAGCAAATTCAAGCAGGTGACAAAGTGATCGTCAGTGGTACGTTAGGTGATCACGGTGCGACCATCTTAAACCTGCGCGAGCAGCTTGGTTTAGAGGCGCAACTCAGTAGCGATTGCGCGGTATTGACGCCATTAATTGAGCCACTGCGTAATATTGAGGGCGTACGTGCATTACGAGATGCCACTCGGGGCGGTGTGACGGCGATTTTGCATGAGTTTGCGCAGGCAAGCGGCTGCGGAATGGCGATTAACGAGGCTGACTTACCCGTTGCCTCAGCGGTTAGGGGCGTATGTGAATTGCTCGGCCTTGAACCACTGAATTTTGCCAATGAAGGTAAACTAGTGATTGTGGTAAAACCTGAAGCGGAAAGCGCAGTGTTAGCCGCATTGCACAGCCATCCTCTAGGCCAAAATGCCACTACTATTGGTAGTGTGACAGACAATAAACAGGTGAAACTGGTCGGAATTTTTGGCACCTCAAGGTTGTTGGATTTGCCACACAGCGAGCCATTACCACGCATTTGTTGATGTCATCCCCTATAGATTAAAACCTATAGGGGAAATTAACTTATTAACGCCTTAACATGCCTTTATCGATAATAAACTCGATAATGGTTTCTAAGCCGACTTGTTTCTTTAAATTCGTGAAAACATACGGTTTCACTGGGCGCATTCTGGCGGTATCGGCTTCCATCACTTCCAATGACGCGCCAACATAGGGAGCGAGGTCAATCTTATTGATCACTAATAAGTCGGAATGGGTGATCCCTGGGCCGCCTTTACGTGGGATTTTTTCGCCTTCTGCGACGTCGATAACATAAATGGTTAAGTCCGCCAGCTCTGGGCTGAATGTGGCGCTCAGATTATCGCCGCCACTTTCCACAAATACAATATCCAGATTTTTATGGCGCATAGCTAATTCTTCAACCGCGGCTAAGTTCATCGACGCATCTTCACGAATGGCGGTATGAGGGCAGCCGCCCGTTTCCACACCAATAATGCGGTCGGCGTCTAATGCTTCGGCACGGGTAAGGATCTTGGCATCTTCTTGGGTATAGATATCATTGGTCACGACGGCAATTTGGTAAGTATCGCGCATCGCTTTACATAAAACTTCTAATAGGGCGGTTTTCCCTGAACCAACAGGGCCACCGACACCAATTCGCAGGGGTTGGTTATATTCTTGCATTGTGTGTTTTCTCATGAACGAAAAAGTCGAGTGTATTGGGTTTCATGCCGACTGCTGGCAATGATTTGTGCAGGGGTAAAACTGCCGATATCATCAACCGTCCATGTGGCAGATTGCGCCACAATTTCAGGGATACGTTCGGCAAGGGTAAACAAAATATGTTGCCCCGCACTTTGACCCAGTGGAATTAATTTCACGCCAGACATCACGGTGTTTTCCAGCCAGCCCCACGCGTAGGCGGTGCACAGCTTTTCAACGTCAATATCCCAATGCGTGGCGGCAAGGGCAAAGGCCATTAATTGTGTTTTTTTCACGCACGCTAATGCCGTGGCATCAAGCTCAATCGCCAGTTGGGGGAGCAAGCGGGCAAAGGCAATGCCTCGCTGGCGCTCTTCTTGGCGAAGCTCTTTGGTTTCACGGCTGGCAATAATAAAGTCACACCAATAAGTCACTTGCTGCCAGTCAGAGCGTGAAAGATTGGCGTGAATTTGCCGCAGAACAGGGAGTTCCAATGTCGCGATTGCGTGAGTCATTTGTGCCGTTAGCCAATTGGCGAGGGTATCTGGTGTTGTCACCCAGCCTTTTTCTATCGCCCATTCTAGCCCTTGGGAATAGGTAAATGACCCCACAGGTAAGGACGGGCTGACTAATTGGTATAAACGCAAATCCGCTAGCATCGATACACTCCCTGAATCTGATTAGTGGTGGTGATCATCGTGGTCATGATGATGGTGATGATGACCACCCGATGAACCGCCATAAGCCCCTGGTTCTGGTTGGTATTTTTCCAGACCCACACTGACCGTTGCACCTAATCCACGCGCCATATCGTCTAAAACATGGTCGTGAAAATAACGGCACCAGCCTGCTTCAATTTGCAGAGGAACATGGCGGTTACCTAAGTGGTAGCAAACCCGTGCCAGTAACAGAGGGTCATCGCTGTAAACGGTGGAAACTTGCTCTTTTGCCGCGATAATGGCGACCTGTTCACCGTCTTCTGTCGCTAAAATATCCCCTTCTTTTAAAATGGTGCCACGGGGTAAAAATAACCCCGCATCTTGCCCATCACTTAAGGTGACTTTTAAGCGACTTTTGGTGCGTTCATCCATGGTTAAGCATAGGGACAATTCAGTGTCTGTCTGTTGTTCTGGTGGAACGACTTTAATAAATTTTTTCATTTTCTGGCTCTTAATCAGGGGTCAGAATAAAAAGTAACGTTGTGCCATTGGCAACTCAGTGGCTGGCTCACACACCAGCGGTACGCCATCGGCTTTAACAATATAGGTTTGAGGGTCTAGCTCAATATGCGGCACATAGCTGTTGTGCACCATGGAGGCCTTGCTGATATTGCGGCAACCCTCAACACGGCCGATTAAGCTTTGTAAGCCAAGCTTTTCGGGGACGCCCGCCTCAATCCCCGCTTTTGACATAAAAATCATCGAGGTTTGGTACTTCGCTTTACCGAGAGCACCATACATTGGGCGGTAATGCACAGGTTGCGGCGTTGGAATGGCGGCGTTGATATCCCCCATTGGCGCATACGCCACAAGGCCACCTTTCATGATAAGCGCAGGTTTGACGCCAAAAAATGCGGGGTCCCACAGGATGATATCGGCTAATTTGCCTTTCTCTATCGATCCGACTTCATGAGCAATACCATGGGCTAACGCAGGGTTGATCGTGTATTTCGCCACGTAGCGCTTAATACGGTTGTTATCGCTGTCTGGGGTATCGCCTTCCATCGTGCCGCGTTGCAATTTCATTTTGTGGGCACATTGCCACGTGCGCATAATCACTTCACCTACGCGCCCCATGGCTTGGGAGTCCGAGGACATCACGGAAATCGCGCCCATATCATGCAAAATATCTTCTGCGGCAATGGTTTCACGGCGAATACGTGACTCAGCAAAGGCCACATCTTCAGGGATTGACGGGTCAAGGTGATGGCACACCATCAACATATCCAGATGTTCGTCCACTGTATTGATGGTGTACGGCATGGTTGGGTTGGTCGAGGCGGGCAAAATATTTGGCTCCCCAACGGATTTGATCACGTCAGGGGCATGACCGCCCCCTGCGCCTTCTGTATGGAACACGTGGATCACGCGCCCACCGATGGCTTTTACTGTTTCTTCGTAGAAGCCGCCTTCGTTTAAGGTGTCGGAGTGAATTGCCACTTGCACGTCCATTTCATCGGCTACATTCAAGCAGTTGTGGATTGCCATCGGGGTTGCGCCCCAGTCTTCGTGAATTTTCAGGCCAATTGCGCCTGCGGTCACTTGCTCACGAATGGCTGCGGGTTGACTTACGCAGCCTTTACCAAATAGCCCCACGTTAATTGGCAGCTCATCTACGGCCTCTAACATGCGGTACATATTCCAAATGCCCGGTGTGACCGTTGTGGCGTTAGTGCCTGCGACAGGGCCTGTTCCACCACCAATAAAGGTGGTGACACCAGAAACTAAGCCTTCTTCGGCTTGCTGCGGGCAAATAAAGTGAATGTGGGTATCGACGCCGCCTGCGGTGACAATTTTGCCTTCACCCGCGACCACTTCTGTACCAGGGCCAACCACGATATCCACATTCGGCTGTACATCAGGGTTACCCGCTTTACCAATACCTGCAATACGGCCATTCTTGATGCCGATATCGGCTTTAACGATGCCCCAATGGTCTAAAATAATGGCGTTGGTGATCAGCACATCGACACATTTATCGCTAGTGACTTGGCTTTGTCCCATACCATCACGAATGACTTTACCGCCACCAAATTTGACTTCTTCCCCATAGGTGGTGAAGTCTTTTTCAATTTCTAAAAACAGTTCTGTATCTGCTAAGCGTACACGGTCGCCTTGGGTTGGCCCAAACATATCCGCATACGCTTGCCGTGAGATGGTTTTCATGGTTATTTCTCACTCTCTAATTTACCCATGACTTTGCCATGGAAGCCGTAAATTTCTCGTTTACCGCTAAATGCCACCAATTCCACCGTGCGGCTTTGGCCAGGTTCAAAACGCACCGCCATACCCGCAGGGATGTTTAAACGAAAACCGAGCGTGCCGTCTCGTTCAAATTTCAAAAAATCATTCACTTCATAAAAGTGGTAATGAGAGCCGACTTGAATCGGTCTATCACCATGATTTGCCACTTGAATGGTTTTGGTTTCACGACCCGCATTCAGTTCGATGTCGCCTAAAGTCTGATTCACTTTAATTTCACCGGGGATCATATTGCCACCTATACAATTGGGTCGTGAATGGACACAAGTTTTGTGCCGTCAGGGAATGTGCATTCCACTTGAATGTCTTTGATCATTTCAGGCACGCCTTCCATGACTTGCTCCGCACTGAGCACCATTCTGCCTTCGCTCATTAGTTGGGCGACCGTTTTTCCGTCACGTGCGCCTTCCATAATGGCGCAGCTTATTAGGGCAACGGCTTCTGGGTAATTCAGTTTTAACCCACGGGCTAAGCGCCTTTCAGCGACAAGGCCTGCGGTAAAAAGCAATAACTTATCTTTTTCTCTTGGGGTGAGTTCCATTTTTGCTCCTAAAACGAAAAATTTATGTTGCCCAAATACGGGGAGGTTCAGGGCAATAACCTAGCCAATACTGCCGCGTGGTTTGCCAAATATGGGCAAAACACGCCATCATCGGCTCAGTTTGCGAGCCTAATAATCGCAAGACTAAAATGCCATCCACATCCGTTAGCCCATACTCAATGGGGCTATCCGTTGGGGATAAAAAATCACCTAAATGTTGTTGGATTTTTTCTTTTAATTCATCACTGGCAGGGTAAATGTACATCGACCCCATCATGGGAAACTCACGCATGACAGCAGACTGTTTTTGTGTGCCATCGATAAACAGGGATTCAGTCAGCGTAAGGGTGTCATTAATGTAAAAATTAAAGCGCCCACGCATATCGCCATTTTCAAACCATTCCCCCAAAACAGGGCGGCCTAAACATTGGATCTCCCAGCCGATAAATTTTGATGATGCAGCGACGTGTATATGGGTTTCTAGCCTAACCTGTGCATCAGGGAAAAAAATATTTTCCTGCGGTAGCCACTCTAAAAAGCCCTCAGCGGCAACCGTTAAATTCTGTACTTGTCGGGCAATACCGCCTGCGCTGCGATAAAATTTGGTCGCACCTGGGGTGGTCAGCAGTGAATGGGCATACGGCTGCACGTCAATATTAATCAGGAGTTTATCTCCACCCACCACACCACCAGGGGGATGAAGTAAATAGGTGTGGGCAACCCCTGGTTCGGGGTAAAATGGCCTTTGCACCATTAAAGGGCCGATATGTTGTTTATCGGTCAGGCGTGTTGTACCCCGTTTGAGTTCATAGCGTAAAAAAATCTCAGCTAACCAACCTGATCCTGAAAACTCAGACATACTTTCTCCTGCAAATCAGGTAATGAACAATACGCGAACATGTTTAGTTATACCCCTCACCGAATGGTTTGGGCTTTAGGGGCTGATTATCTTTGATGGTCAATTTTTATTCGAATTAAAGCCATTTTAGGCAAGAGTCTCTCAACGTCGCATCAAATGAGTGAAACGTGCTTTAATCGAACCCGTAGGGCAGTATTTATGCACAATACTTAACTCAAATAATAAGTCAGCTTGATTGACACTCTTTTATCTATTTTTTGAATTGTTTTTTTGACCTTTTTTAGCTGTAAAAATCAGCAGCAAAGATAAACAGCCCCTAAGTGGTATAAGCCAATGCAAGTAGGGTAGGATGTGAATGAACACGAAAAATAATTATCTATAATGATGCGTTATAGGCTCGTATTCATCTGACGCGCGATTTTACACCTTCTATCGAAAATTGCCTTTCAATTAAATAGCAATTTATTTAGAAAAATGCACAATGCATAAAATAACAGTAAAAAATGAGCGGATCTCTATATTGCGATTTTTACTTAACAGGACTATATTCTGAGCCGCATTCTAGCAAGGTAGCGGAAGCCATTAACTAGCGTAATTATTTGCTATTTATCTGAATGGCTGTATTTCTGTCTGCCCATCAAGCTGCTTTTTCTAGCAGATGATTTCTGACTTTGACCAAAGTTTATTGAGATTATGGAATATAAATATTTTCTTTCATCAAGCCAAATGGTGTTAAAAGCGTTTTATATTGAAAGCGCGATGATAGCCATGCTGCAAGGAGCGAAAGGGAATGTGGTGATTAATGGTCAATCTATTGATGTTCAGTCTAATTTGACGCTCATTATTCCAAAATACAGCCAAGTCTCCTGCAATATGGAGTGCGCATCTAATCAATCGATTGAGCTGCACACACTGTCGATTGCGGACTCAGAGTTAGAATCGGTCTTTTTATTATTAAAGACCTTAATGAAGTCAGGCGCGCCGCTAACGAGCCACGTTCCCACGTTTCAGGTATTAACCCCTGAAACGGTCAGTGATAATTTCAGTTTGCTCAAGCAATGTTTACCATTAAAACAACAAAGCCAATCTCAAGAAGCGTTGTTAATGAAGCAAAGCCTGTACTTTATTTTACTGGCGATATACCAAGCGGGCGTCGATATTCTCAACATTTTCCGTTTTAATTATGATGAGCCGAAAAACCAAGCCATTACCCATTTAATTACCCAAGAACCGCAGAAAAAATGGCACTTAGAGGATGTGGCTAAGGTCTTATTTACCACACCATCGACGTTGCGTAGGCACCTTAATCGAGAAGGGGTATCATTCCGCCAATTATTATTGGATGTGCGAATGGGAATGGCATTAAATTATTTAACCTTCTCAAATTATTCGGTATTTCAAATTAGCCATCGATGTGGGTTTGGTAGCAATGCCTATTTTTGTGATGTATTTAAGAAAAAATACGCCATGACGCCATCGCAATTTCGGTTGCAATCAAGGCAGTCTAATGACCAGTCTTTTATAACTGATTTATCGTTAAACTCCACGCCTATTGAATTTGATAAAGACGTGGAAGCGTAAATTTTACTTTTTGATTTATTAAGGTAAATCAAAAAGGGGCTGAGTTTTTACGAATTATTCATTAAATTCGAAGTTCTATTGATATAGAACGTAGAAAGCGTGGTTTAAAATTTAATATAACTAAACATTGTTACTCTACGCACAGTGAATATCTCACCAATAGCGGCAATTAATGGTTACCAATATCATTAACTGCCTGATGATGTTTTATTTTTATTTAGTGATAAAAATAAAACCAAACTATCGAGGGATGTATGATTAAAAATATCGTTGCGGCTATGTGTTTAATGGGGCTGACGCTGCCATCACAGGCCGCAGAACCAGCTCATTCACAAACATTACGTTTAGCGATTGGCGCAGAACCGACTGAAGGTTTTGACCCAATGCTCGGGTGGAGCCACGGCAGCTACCTTCTGTTACACAGCCCATTACTCAAACAAAAAGCCGACCTTTCATGGCACAGCTATATGCTGGAAAACTACCAACACAATGCCGATGGGAAAGAGTGGACATTAACGCTAAAAAAAGGATTGAAATTTTCAGATGGTTCGCCATTAACTGCAAAAGATGTAGTATTTACCTACAATAATGCCGCTGCGAGCGGCGGCAAAGTGGATATGGGTAATTTTGCAAAAGCTGAGGAAATTGACCCATTAACCGTCAAAATCACCTTATCTTCTCCACAAAGTACTTTTATCAATGTATTAGGCTCCCTTGGGATTGTTTGTGCTGATAAATACGATGCAAAAACCTATGCGCATAACCCAATTGGCGCAGGACCATACCGTTTAGTGGCGTTCCAGCCAGGGCAGCAATTAATTGTTGAGCAAAACCCGTACTACGCTGGGCCAAAAAATGATTTCAATAAAATGGTTTTCGTCTTCCTTGATGAAGATGCGGCCTTTGCTGCGGCACAAAGTAACCAGCTGGAAATTGTCCGTATTCCCGCAGCGGTGGCTGCCAATGCTAATAACGTCAAAAACATGAAGTTAGTGGAGCGCTATAGTGTGGAAAACCGTGGTATTTCCTTCCCAATTCCGCCAGCAGGTGGAAAAGATGCACAGGGTAACCCTGTGGGGAATGATATTACCTCTGATGTTGCGGTGCGTAAGGCGATTAACTACGCTTTTGACCGTAAATTATTAGCCGCATCTGTCCTCGAAGGTTTTGCTGTTCCCGCTTATACAGGTGTGGCAGGGCTACCGTGGAATAGCCCTGATTCCGCCTTTAAAGATGGCGACACCGAAAAAGCCAAATCTATTTTAGAAGAGGCGGGCTGGAAGCTGAATAAAGATGGCCTGCGTGAAAAAGACGGCAAAGTGGCAAAACTGACACTCTGGTATGCTAGCGGTGACACTACGCGCCGTGATTTAGCCCAAGCTATTCGTTCAAGCTTAAAACCTATCGGCATCGAAATGGATTTAAAATCGGGAAGTTGGGAAACCGTTGAGCGCAATATGCACGCCAACCCAACCTTGTTTGGTTGGGGCAGCTTAGACCCAATGGAAATTGTCCATAACTACAGTAGTAAAGCCGCAGGCGTTGGTTTCTATAATCCAGGTTATTATAAAAATGCAGCGGTTGATGAGTTAATTGAAGAAGCACTGCGCCAACCAGACCAAAATGCGGCTATCCCGTTATGGCAAAAAGTGGATTGGAATGGCACAACGGGCGTGGGCATTAAAGGGGATGCCGCATGGGCTTGGTTGATGAACTTACAACATATTTATTTGCTGAATAATTGTGTGGATTTAGGCACCAGTGCGCCTGAAATTCACGGCTCTTGGTCAGTGTTAAATAACGTTGATGAATGGGCATGGACTTGCCAGTAATGCGAACGACTCTTGGGCTTTTATTGCGTTTTATCTGTTTGTTGACTGTGACAGCGGCAGGGATCTTTATCCTGTTAAGCTATTCGCCTATCGACCCAATAAAAGCCTATATCGGTAATGATTTATTGCATGTTCCCCCCGAGCAATACGCCTTAATTGCGGCTCGCTGGGGGCTTGACCAGCCGCTATGGGTGCAATTTTGGCGCTGGTTTTCACAAATGTTACAAGGGGATATGGGCTATTCCATGTTGTACAACACCCCCGTTGTGCAAGTGATAGCTGATCGCCTTGTTCCCTCGTTAGCACTGCTTGTTTGCGCTTGGCTTTTTTCGGGTATCGTTGGATTTGTGTTGGGCTTAGTCGCAGGGCGTTATCTCAACCGCTGGCCAGATAAGCTGATTTCAACCCTTAGTTACCTATTAGCATCTATTCCTGTATTTTGGGTCGGATTATTACTGCTTTCGCTGTTTGCGGTGTCATTGCAGTGGGCGCCGATTTGCTGTGCATGGCCGATTGGTTTAGATGAAGAAACGGCGACATTTTCCCAAAAACTTCATCACCTTGTTTTACCTGTGATTGCGTTAGGGATGTTGGGCGTAGGGAATATTGCCTTACACACCCGAGCAAAAGTGATGGAAGTTATGAACAGCGAGTTTATTCATTACGCCCAAGCGCAAGGGGATAAAGGTTGGTCAATGATAGGTTTTCATGTACTTAAACATGCTATCACCCCAGCCATTTGTTTGCAGTTCGCGTCTGTGGGCGAATTGCTCAGTGGGGCGCTTCTTGCTGAGAAAGTGTTTGCGTACCCAGGGCTGGGGCAAGCGACCATCGATGCGGGTTTACGAGGCGATATCCCCTTATTGATGGGGATTGTGATGTTGTGTGCCACTCTGATTTTTTTCAGTAATACGGTTGCCGATGTCTTATTGAAAAAAGTGAATAAGGGAGTGATGAGAGACGCATGACCTACAACCCAAATCGAGCGCTATTTAAATTAATTATCTCACTAACGTTATTGGTTATTTTAGCGAGCTATGCCGTGTGGTTGTCATCTGCCGACATTGAAATGAACCTATTGGATAGGCGGCTTGCCCCTTCTTGGGCTCATTTATTTGGTACGGATAATTTAGGCCGAGACCTCTTCGAAAGAACATTCCAAGGCGTCGCGACTAGCTTACAAATTGGTTTGATTGCGGCAATATCCAGTGGGTTTATCGCTTTAGTGATGGCCGGGTTGTCTTCCGTCAGCAAAGTGATGGATTACGCGGTACGCGGCGTCATTGATGCACTATTAGCATTGCCACATCTTTTGTTACTCGTACTAATTTGCTTTACTTTGGGCGGCGGAAAAATGGGGGTAATCTGGGCGGTCGCGCTCACTCATTGGCCTAAGCTTACCCTGATTTTGCGTTCCGAGTTACTGCGAGTGAAGCAGGCGGATTACATCATGCTATCCCAGCGTATTGGCAATAGTGCCGTTTACCGTTGGCGTTACCATTATTTACCCATGATTTTACCGCAGTGGATGGTCGGTACGTTGTTGATGTTCCCACACGCGGTACTTCACAGTGCGGCACTGAGTTTCCTTGGCTTTGGGCTATCGCCACATGAACCTTCATTGGGTATTTTATTGTCAGATGCACTACGTTATCTCAGTACAGGGGCGTGGTGGCTGGTGGTGTTTCCCGGTGTCGCTTTGATGGGGTTAGTGTTGTTATTTGACCAATTTGCAAAAGCCGCGGCGCAGCTATGGCTAAAGGGGGCAACATGTTGAGCTTAGATAAGCTGACTATTGATGTCGCAAAATTTCGTTGGTTAGGGCGTAAACAGTGGTCACCATTACTGCAAGACATTTCACTCGATATTCAGCCAGGGGAAATGGTCGCTTTGATTGGTGGAAGCGGAGAAGGAAAAAGCCTTTTATTACAAAGTGTTCTAGGCTTATTGCCAGATAATATGCGCAGCCAAGGAAATATCAGTCTGAATGGCAATGCATTGACGGAAGAAAACAAGGCACAGCATCGGGGCAACTCGTTATGTTATATACCTCAAGGGGTTAGTGCTCTAAATCCCTTGATCCAAATTGGTCCTCAGCTTGAAAGGGCTGCAGTACTCAGCGGCCAACACATTAAAATGCACGATGTGGCGCGCCATCTTCAGCAATATAACTTGCAAGAAAATTTGGTGAATAGCTACCCAAGCCAGTTATCTGGGGGAATGGCAAAGCGAGTACTGGCAAGCAGTGCAACATTGTCCCGTGCACAATATATCCTCGCAGATGAGATTTCGTCTTGGTTGGATGATGAACATGCGCTGCAACTGCTTGAAAATATGAAATCCTTGTGCCGTGATGGGCGAGGTATTTTATGGGTTACTCATGATTTATCCATGGCGGTGCGTTTTGCTGACCGTGTTGCATTACTGCGTAATGGGGCGCTAGAGGATGTGTTAAGTAGCCAAACCTTAAAACAAGGCGGTGGTGGAAAATGGCTGCAATCCTTGTGGAATGCACTACCAGAACATCAATTTATGGCAATGAAATGAAGGATATCGAACCTATTTTAGCAGTTAAAAACCTGAATATTGATCAAGGTGGGAAAGCCCTTTGGCGGGACTTTAGTTTTTCCCTTGCGCCGAATGAACGCCTCGGTATCTCTGCACCCAGCGGTTTTGGTAAAACAACGCTTGGTCGCGTTTTAGCACAGTGGCAAGCACCTTCTAATGGTTCGATTCTATTCACGGGAAAGCCACTTTCTAAGCAAGGTTATTGCCCCATTCAACTTGTTCCCCAGCACCCTGAAAAAAGTTTTAATCCCTACCGGACGGTAGGGGCGAGTTTACGTGATGCTTGGCAACCTGACTCAGACTGGCTTGAACGCTTTTCTATCAAACCACAATGGTTGGAGAGGCGGCCTACTGAGTTATCTGGAGGGGAGCTGGCGCGGATTGCATTGTTACGGGCTCTTGACCCACGAACACAAATTTTAATTGCGGATGAAATTACTGCGCAGTTAGATGCGCACTTACAAAAAGAGATTTGGCAGTTTTTAATTCAGCTTTCAGAAGCACGCCCCTTAGGAATGATTATTTTTAGTCATAACAAAGCGTTACTTGAAAAAGTTTGTACATCTGTCTTAACCCTTGAAGGGGGAAATGCCGCCACGTGATAGACGGCGGCTTGAATATATGTAAACTACGCGCTTTCGGGTAAGTCTGACTTGCGGATGATGCTATCAACGATACCAAACAAGTAATCTACATTGGGTCGACAACCAATGCCGTGTGATACACCTTCAGTATAATTTGATGCAGCAATAACGGTACGCATTTGCCACGGAGATAATATTGCCCCTTGTTTTTTCGCGTAATCTTGAATTAACGCTAATGCACCTGAGCATAATGGTGTAGCGCTGGATGTACCCGAATAATTATTTGAATAATTGCGGTTGTTCCCTGGTAATTTTTGTAATGAGCCATAACCTGTTGTGGTGACACTCCAGTCTCCCCAAGAATTCACAAAGGCAACTTCTGGGTTATAGTTCGAGAAATAAGCTCGTGTTCCGTTTTGGTGGTTACAAGCACCCACTAAAATACTGCCACTATCACCGAAATCCTGCATCACGCCAGGTTCACTTAAATCCAATCCGCCATTGCCCGCCGCAAGGATAACTGTTGCACCTTTATCCACGATAATTTTCATACGTTCCCACCAGCTACGTATTGCAGTGGCAGGGAGCAGTTTTCCTCCAACACTAAACTGTATATCTAGGCTGACAATATCACCAGGCTGCACATGATTGACGATTAAATCTAGGTCACCTGTGTCATAGAAGTAAAATTGGCAGTGATGGGCAATACCTGTAACACCAAATTTATTGAGCGTTGCTACGATACAGCCTGTTGATGCAGTGCCATGATTACAGTCTTCACTTTCTGGGCGGCTATTCACCACAACGATATTTGAGTCGATTAAATCCTCATGGTTTCGGTAGACACCAAAGTCTAAGTGACGTACGACTGCGGATGAACCATTAATATTTTTTGCCCATGCATCGCGGATGTTCATCCCTTTGGGCGCATCAAGGTAAGTTTGTCTTGGTGTAAAATCAGGGGTAATAAAATCGTCACTTTCGCTTTTAATATCGTCAAGTTGCTCAGGGTTTACGGGCAGTTCTGGGGCCAGATACCCTGTGGTATCTGGAGTGACGGAACAATACTCGACATAATCTAAACTCTCTATTTGTTCCGCTAGCTCAACTAAGATTTCAAATTTACCGTCTCCATGGAACGTAAAATAATCATATTCATTTAATGTGTCATAAATTAATGACCTTTTTAATTCTAAAGTCGGGAGCTTTGAGTAAAAAGTTAAATCTTGTTTTATTTTATCATAATTTTTCTTTTTTGCTTTTATATCTAAATAATAATTAGAAATACCAGCTATTTTTTGATTGATTGTTTTTTCTTTAGTGGTGGTTTTAATTTTGTTTTTTCTTTCACCTTCGCTGATATGAAAATAAATTTCCTTTGATTGGATGTTTGCTGTGTTTTCAGCCTCCAGGCTAATCTCTACACGATAGTGACCTGATTTATCGATAGAAAATAAATGACTTTCACCTGTGGTTTCGGTTTTTTCTATGATTTCATCATTTAAAAGCAAATTAATTGATAATAATTTATTTTCTTTATTATTGAATTCAACAAAAATCCCATTGGTATAAATATCAATGAATTTGAAAATTTTAATATTCATGGTTTCTCTTTTAATTAAATTAGTATATGGAATGAATTATTTTGAAAATAAAAATGCATTTAAATACGAGTGATTATTTAAAATAAAAAAGGTATTTATGACAATGTTAATAATTGGCTTGAATTTAATATAAATTGATATTTATATTTTTAATAAGGCTGAATTTATTTTCAGTTTTGACAAATGTTATAGGGAAACGGTTTTCTTTCACTTATTTTTTATCTTCAAATAAAAATGATAAACATTGTTAATACTAAGGTGAATATATGTCTTATCAATTAAATTACCTCACTGCATTGTGCGATGTAGTCCCACAACGGGAAATCGCTATTTCATTTACCTGACATTATCCACCGCTGTGATGTCCAGCACAGGGCCGATGACCTTATTATCCCCAAAAGGGTTGATTTATGATGAAGGTCTATTGGGGGCAATGAAAATTATTCGTAATGCATTAAAAAAAGAAAATCGCCCGCAATTTTTACGTATGTTCCGCCATTTTCGACAAAACCGTGGAAAGCTAAATTACATTGCCGTGGTCAGTGTGAAATGAAATAAGGAATGCGCACTCATGTGCGCAAGGATGCGCTGAAAACGTTACCTAACACAAATAACCTTTTAATTCATTACTGTAATGATAATAATTCTTATATTGAACGTGATTATCAGTTACTATTGCGAATAGTTTTTCCGCAATATAGTTAGCGGTGATTTAATCATGTGTCGTTATTGGTTCTGGCGCTGATAACGATGGTATCAATAATTATATTTAAAGGTTTTAACTCAATGAAAATAAAACATCTTTTTATTCTCTCCCCTTGCTTGCTACCTTTTATATCCCCCTCGGTATTGGCCGCTGATAACAAAGAAGAGAAAATTACAGTCTCTGCAACCCGTGGCTACAAATCAGTTTCAGAAATGGCACAAACCACTTGGGTCATTGATAACGCCGAAATTGAGCAGCAAGCAGAGGGTGGGAAAGAGTTAAAGGATATTTTATCGCAGTTAATTCCAGGAATGAGCGTGAGCGGCCAAGGCCGTACAAACTACGGGATGAATATGCGTGGTCGCTCAATGATAGTGATGGTGGACGGGGTACGCCTTAACTCCTCACGTAGTGACAGTCGCCAGTTAGATTCGATTGATCCTTTTAATATCAATCATATTGAAGTCATTTCTGGTGCGACTGCGATGTACGGTGGCGGCAGTAGCGGTGGTTTAATTAATATCGTGACAAAAAAAGGCCAAGAAGAAAAACAAGTTTCCCTGCAATTAGGTGGGAAAACAGGTTTTAATAACGGGAAAGATCATGATGAAAATGTCGCGGCAGCAGTGAGCGGTGGTAATGAAAATGCGTATGGTCGTATTTCTGTCGCCTATCAACGCTATGGTGGCTGGTATGATGGTAAAGGCGACGCGATTAATATTGATAATACCCAAACAGGGTTACAGTTTTCCGATCGTCTCGATGTGATGGCATCAGGCTCCGTAAAAATAAATGAAACACAACAGATTCAAGCGACCTATCAGCACTATAAAAGCGAGTCTGATGGTAAGCATGGCCTATATTTAGGCAAAGATTTTTCTGCAGTGAAGGGGGATGGTAAGGCCTATAACAGTGGTAAATTAAGTTCAGACCGCTTACCAGGCACTGAGCGTAACTTGCTTAATTTACAGTATTCAAATGCAGATATGTTTGGGCAAGATTTTGTTGCTCAGGTCTACTACCGTGATGAATCACAAAAATTTTACCCGTTCCCAACGTTAACAGGAAAAGAGGTTTCGAGTATCAGTTCCTCTGATCAACAAACCAATTTCTATGGCGCTAAGCTGACATTTAATAGTCAACCCCTTGATGAATTGACGCTAACTTATGGTGTCGATGCGGAGCACGAGCAATTTCGTGCAAACCAAATGTTTTTTGATTTGGAGCGTGCAAAAGAATCAGGGGGAATGGATCTCACCAAAGCGTTCCAAATTGGCCGCTACCCAAGCTATACCACCACAAACATGGCGACATTTTTACAAAGCAGCTATGACATCACGCCGATGTTTACCTTAAGCGGTGGTGTGCGTTACCAATATACTGAAAACAAAGTGGATGATTTTGTTGGTTATGCACAGCAAGAAGCTATTGCGAATGGCAATGGTAAATCCGCAGATGCCGTACCTGGTGGGAAAACCGATTATAACAATTTACTGTTTAACGCAGGGTTGCTGGTTAACCTAACTGAAGAGCAACAAACGTGGTTTAATTTCTCCCAAGGTTTTGAAATTCCTGATATTGCGAAATACTACGGGACAGGTAAATATTCTCCGACTCCAGATGCGAATGGCCATTGGAATTTAGAAAATAGCGTGAATATCAATGATACTAAAGTCAAAGGGATCAAAGTTAACTCGTTTGAGTTAGGCTGGCGCTACACTGGTGAAAACTTGCGTACCCAAGTTGCCACTTATTATTCCCTGTCTGATAGAAGCTATGGTATTAATAAAGATGACATGACCATTTACATGAAGACCGATAAGCGCCGCATTTATGGGGTAGAAGGTGCCATTGATTACTTCTTTGACGACTCCGACTGGTATGTGGGGAGTAACTTCAACCTGCAAAAATCGGAAACCAAAGTCAATGGTAGCTGGGAAAAATGGAGCGTGGACTTTGCCAGCCCATCTAAAGTTAACGCTTATGTAGGGTGGGAGCCGAATGATTGGTCATTGCGCTTACAGAGCCAGCAAACATTTAACCTAACTGATGCCGCAGGTAAAAAGCTGGATGGTTATAATACCGTTGATTTATTAGGTAGTTATATGCTACCCGTCGGTAAAGTGAGTTTTGCGGTTGAAAACTTACTGGATAAAAACTACTCCACTATTTGGGGACAGCGTGCGCAGGGGCTATACAGTCCGAAATACGGCGCGCCAAACCTTTATGACTATAAAGGGCGTGGCAGAACCTTTGCACTTAACTACAGCGTGACGTTCTAATTTGCTGCTTTAGTCGATGACAAAGCCACTTAATGGTGGCTTTATTTATTCAGAATTAATTAAATTTAAAGTAAAAGGTACCCCATGAAATTATTTCTCACAGGGTTATTGTGCTTACTGAGCTTCTGGGGGCAGGCAAAAACGCCAACAGTGATCACTGACTTACAAGACCGTAAAGTGACGGTTAATCTTCCCGTTGAAAAATTATTTTTAGTGGATAGTCGTGATATTTTGCCAATAGATATCGCTGCGGGCAAATCGGGGATTTCTCGTATTACGGGATGGAGTGATTCATTAACGCAGTATGCCCCTGATTTAAAAGAAGCCTATTTTAGTGTATTGCCTGAATTAGAAAAAATTCCAACCTTGAAGAAAACCCGTGAAGCGGGGCTGCAAGTTGAAAAGCTGATTGAGCTTGCTCCTGAAGTGATTATTATGCATAAAGCCAATTACGGTGCGATGCGTGATAGCCAAATTCTACCGCAGCTTGAGGCGGCAGGAATTCAGGTGATATTTATCGATTTTCGAATGGATATTGTCAAAAACACCCCAAAAAGTATTTTGTTATTGGGAGAGCTATTAGGTACACAAGAACGTTCTGCACAGTTTGCGGCGCTATACCAAGAAAAATTGTCAGCGATAGAATCCCAACTGACAGAGCCATTTCCTTCTGTACTCATTGAAGCCAATGCGGGCTTATTTGCAGATAACTGTTGCCAATTATATGGGCGTTCAGGTTATGGTGTTTTAGCGTCTTTAGCGGGGGGAAATAACCTTGTAGCAGACAGTTTCCCAGCAAAAGGGGCTGATAGTTCGATTGAGAATATTATTACATTAAACCCTGATTTTTATTTTTTAACTGGAGCTGATTGGCATAATTTTAACCGCCGTTCAATTGCTGTCAGGTTAGGATACCGTGCAAACAAATCAGATGCACAGAAGCAACTGGCGGTATTATTAGATAGACAAGGGATATCTTCATTAACGTCGGTAAAAGAAAAACGTGTAATGGCGATTTACCACAATTTTTATAATAACCCAATGAACATATTTGCCATTGAAGCTATGGCAAAATTTATGCACCCCGAAAGGTTCAGTACATTAAACCCTGAACAAAACTTAACTGATTTCCAACAACAATTTACCCAGTTGCGCACTGATGGCGTATTTTGGGTGACATTGTCGTTAAAATAAATATCCTAACTTTTTGTTGGCTCAGTTAGCTAACAAAAAGTTAGATTCAGAACTTTATTATCTCTAGGTTATTTTTCCTTTAAAATCCTTGTAGTATCAAGCCTCCCGTAATTTTTCTTAAAATGCTATTATTTCTGTTAGAAAAAATAGCAGAATTTTTGTTAGCTAAAATCAAGATATAGATCACAAATTACTCAAATCTCGATTGAGTCTCCATAATGATCTAACTAATATTTAGTTAGGCTTAAAATAAGTTTGGTAGAAAATGAAAATAATCCAAGACAACTTTGAAATGTTATTGGCTGTGATGAAAGGTATTGCAGGTCAATTTGGTGAGAATTGTGAGGTGGTATTGCATGACCATAGTAAAGGTCTTGAAAGCAGCATCGTTGCGATTATCAATGGGCATGTCACTAAGCGAAAAGTGGGCGACCCAAGTAGTAATTTAGGGCTTGAAGTGTTACGTGGAACAGATGTGGATGGTGATAAGTACAATTATTTCACCCAAACAAAAGACGGGAAAATGTTACGTTCAACATCCATCTATTTACGTGACGAAAATGGCAAAGTGTCTGGGGCTCTTTGTATTAACCAAGATATATCAGAGTTTATTGCTGCGGAAAAAGCCATTCAGGGGATCACCCAGAGAAACAGTGTTGAGCAAGATCCAATCAAAGAAGTGTTTGTGACAGACGTAAATGAAATTTTGGATCATCTAATTCAGGAATGCATGCAAGTTATAAAAGTACCTGTTATCAACATGACGAAAAAAGAAAAAATGGATGCCATTAAATTCTTTGATGATAGAGGTGCTTTTTTAATTAAAAAAGCAGGCGAGAAAATTTGTGAGTTTTTAAATATTTCCAAATATACCCTTTATACCTATTTGGGCGAATTAAAAGGGGAAGACAATAATGAAGAATAAGAGAGGTTTTTATGCCAATTACGCCTTATGTTGCGTTGGATTTACAGCAACTTGAAAAAAATGTCAGGGGCATGACAGGCAAGTTAACACAGCAGGGAATCGAACATTGGCCACATATCAAAACACACAAATCAGTAGAGTTGGCTAAGTTTGAAATACAATGTGGCGCTAAAGGGATAACTTGTGCCACATTGCATGAAGCAACCATCATGGCAAAAGGTGGGATAGAAAATATTCTTTTAGCTTACCCCATGGTTGGAGAAGAAAAATGCCAACAGTTTGTTGAGTTAGCAAAGTACGTTAATTTAAGGACTATTGTTGATAGTGTAAAAGGTGCGAAGCAATTATCATCCGCGGCGACTCAAGGAAATGAAATTGTCGAAGTTTATATTGCGGTAGATTATGGTGCACATCGTGAAGGTATCCAACTTGAAGATTTAGAGCCATTTGCATTAGAAATACAAAAACTATCCAATTTAAAAATAATAGGTGTGTTTACTTATGCGGGTACTATTTACCAATATCGCACAGAACCTGAAATTCGCAAAGCCGCAAAAGCGGAGGCTGAGCTTCTGTTATTATGTCAAAAAAGGCTAGAAGCGATTGGTATTGATATTCAACGTACATCTGGTGGTTCAACGCTCTCATCTTTTTATGCGGATGAATTAAAAGGGATTACAGAATCGAGAGCGGGTAATTTTATTTTCGGTGATATGAATGCGATTTATGGGGGGATTTATACACCGAAAGATTGTGCATTAACCATCCGAACAACAATAGTTAGTATTCCTGTTCCTGGTTATGCAACAGTTGATGCAGGAACGAAAACATTAACTTCAGATCAATCTGCAGAAGCTGGGTTTGGTTATATTGTAGAAGACCCAAATATTAAATTAGTTAAACTCAATGAAGAGCATGGTTATCTTCGTTATGATCCAGAGATAGTAAAATTAAATATCGGAGATATATTAAATATTATTCCAAACCATAGCTGTGTTATTCCAAACTTAACAAATAAAATATACGCATTAAATAATAATGAAATAGACCATATTATTACACCAGACGCACGATATTAATTATCGGAGAATAAAATGTATAAATTAAATAGTCAGCAACAAAATGAGTTGCTTGAGCTTCTTTGCGCCTTAATTAAGCATAAGTCTGAAAATCCACCAGGAGAAGAACAGCAGGTTGCTGAATTTATATATCATTATTTTAAACAAGAAAATATTGATGTTGAGATGCAAGAAGTTGCTCCTGGTAGGCCAAATGTTATTGCCCATTTGAAGGGAACAGGAAAAGGGAAACATCTTTTATTTAACGGACATATTGATGTGGTTCCTTGTGGCTGTGGTTGGAGTACTGAACCTTTTGAACCCGTAATTAAAGATGGCAAAGTATTCGGTCGTGGTGCCGCTGATATGAAATCAGGGGTTGCCGCTATGATGTATGCTGCGACTTTATTAAAGCGCAACCAAGATGTATTTTCAGGGGATTTAACGTTAGTTTTTAATGTTGACGAAGAAAGAATTAATCTGGGTATGTTGCACTATATTAAAGATGGAGTTAGTGCTGATTACGCCATCATTGGCGAGCCAACCTCACTTGATGTTTGTATTGCGCATAAAGGAGTCAGTCGTTATAACCTGAGCACAAAAGGAACTGCGGGGCATGCAGCAAAAACACGGTATCCAGATAGTGCAATTTCTAAAATGGCAAAGATACTACCAGCATTAGAACAACATCGTGCTTCTGTTGAAGAAATAGAGCATCAATTGTTAGGTAAGGCTTCCATGATTATTACCACGATCAATGGGGGAACAGCACCAAATATTGTACCTCAACATTGTGATATTGAAATTGATAGGCGTTTAGTTCCAGGAGAAGATAAACATAAGATTGAGCAAAAAATTCACCAAGCAATTGCGGAATATAACCAAGGTGAAGAAGTTGAATATCATTTAGATAATTACTTGTTTATTCCTGCATCAGATATTCCTGTTGACCATGAACTCACTCAGGTAGCCTTAGAAACAGTCAGTCGTTTTGCAGAAAAAACAGTACAGCCACAGATATTTGAAGCAACATGTGAAGCACCTTTTTTCTCTGTGACGAGCAAAATTCCAACACTAATTATAGGGCCTGGGGGCTTAGCTCAAGCACATGTTAAGGATGAGTTTGTTGAAATAAGCGAATTGTACCTTGCAGCAGAAATTTATTATGACATGGCAAATATATTGCTAAATAAATAGGAATAATTAATGAATATTGAAAAGAAACTAGAAGAAAAAGGAATTACATTAGCCACACCAGGGGCTCCTAAGTTTTCATATGTTTCAATTAAGCAATATGGCGATTTACTTTATACATCAGGGCATGACTGTCAAAAAGAGGGCAAATTACTTTATTCAGGAACACTGGGAAAAGATCTCTCAGTGGAGGAAGGAAAAGAAGCTGCTAAGCAATGTATTATCAATATATTTTCATCATTGAAAGCTTATTTAGGTGATCTAGATAAAATTGATGAATGTATTAAGTTACTCGGATTTGTACAAAGCGCAGATAATTTTAAAAATCAGCCTCAAGTTATGAATGGGGCTTCAGATTTTTTAATTGAAATACTTGGAGATAAAGGTAAGCATGCGCGTTCAGCAATAGGCACAAATACATTGCCTTTTGATACGCCAGTAGAAATAGAACTGATATTAAAATTAAAGTCGTAAATAATAGATAAAAAATAAAGATTATTAATAAAATAAATCTGCGGAGTAAATATTATTCCGCAGGGTCCTGTTACGTCTTAAAGGTACTTAATTATGTCACTACATGCGAGTAAAAGACTAAAGCGCTGGCAATTTATTGCGCTCACATTCTTGCTGATAGCAGGTATCATTAACTTTTTAGATAGAGCATCTCTTTCTATTGCAAACTCTACAATAAGTAAAGAATTAGGATTTAGTGCAACACAAATGGGGCTGCTATTGTCAGTCTTCTCGTTTGGTTATGCATTATGCCAGTTGCCAATAGGCATGGTCATGGAACGTTTTGGTGTTAAAAAAATCTATGGTTTTGGCTTATTTTTATGGTCGTTAGCTCAGACTGTTACAGGCTTATTATCATCATTTACTCACTTAATCATTGCGCGTGTTTTCTTAGGTATTGGTGAAGCACCTCATCTACCAACAGGCGTTAAAGTTGTTAATGACTGGTATAATATTCGTGAGCGTGGTTTACCAATGGGGATTGTTAATATGTCCTCTACACTCGCACAAGCATTAGCTCCACCATTATTAATTGCGTTAATGCTAGCGTTTGGGTGGCGTACCATGTTTATTATTATTGGTATCAGCGGTATCATTCTTTCAATCCTATGGTTCATTTTCTATCGTAACCGTGAGCAATTAGATTTAACTGAAGAAGAATTAAGTTATTTAAATGATGGGGCTCCGCCTTCATCATCCAATAAAGTTTCTTTTAAAGAATGGGCATCTTTATTTAAACAACGCTCATTATGGGGAATGATTATCGGTTTTAATGGTGTGGGTTACATGGTTTGGTTATATTTAACTTGGTTGCCTGCATATTTAGAGAGTTCACGTGGTTTAAGCCTAGAAAAAACAGGTTGGGTTGCTGCTATACCGTTTTTATTTGGTGCATTAGGTATGTTAGTGAATGGTGTTGTTGCAGACTATGTTGTTAAACGTGGCGCAGATAAAATGAAAAGCCGTAAATGGATGATTTGTTTAGGGCTATTATCTGCAGCAATATTTACATTACCCGCGGCATATACAGACAGCACTTTCTCAGCAGTTGCATGCATTAGTATGGCGCTGTTTTCTATTCACTTTGCTGGGACATCTGCGTGGGGACTCATTTTAGTTTCGGTTCCTTCACGTCTAATTACTTCTGTTAGTGGGATTCAGAATTTCGGTGGCTTTATTGGTGGTTCATTTGCACCGATTGTCACAGGTATTATTGTTGACCAAACACACTCATTTACGCTGGCATTAGTTGTATGTGCAACAGTGGCATTTTTAGCATCGTTGGTTTATTTCTTCTTTGTGAATGAACCTATTAAAGATCCAGCTGAGATGCAGCTACAGAATGCTTAAGTTTTAAGGGGTAGTTATAAATTGAAAAACCACCAATATCGGTGGTTTTTTTACGATTCAATTCGAATGTTGGATACCAAATAATCAATAAAAGTCCGTGTCTTAGCGGGTAAAACAGAAGTGCTCGGGTAAAGTAGTTGAATGTTTTGCTTGGGTAAATGGTATTCAGGAAGAACGCGGACTAAACGTTTAGCGTTTAAATCCTCATTCACCAGCCAAGCAGGGCAAATAGCGATGCCTAAAGAGGCTAATACCATTTGGTGGATAACTGCAGCGGAGTTGGACTCATATTGACTTGTTATTGAGGGAATACTGAAGTTTTCTCCACAGTTATTTTGCATAACATATTGGGTATCTTGCCAATTTAACAGCGAATGATTCACCCAAGGTACGAGTGCAAGGTCAGAAACCTGATTAATTTGGTATTTTTGAACAAATTCAGGGCTAGCAACCAAATAAATATTGTAGTCACCTAATTTTTTCATTTTGAGTGATGAGCTTTTTAAATTACCAAGTCGAATAGAGACATCAAGTTTTTCTGTAATTAAATCATCTAGAGATGAATTGATGGAATATTGTAATTTTAACCTAGGATAAAGGCGGCAAAATTCAGGAAGCAAGGGAAGAATAAAACGTTGACCAAATTCACTTGTTGATGAAAAGCGTAATAAGCCTGAAATATTAGTACCTAAATTCTGGCTCTTTTCAAAGGCCTCATTAATTTGACTTTGAATATGTTTAAAGTCTTCGTAAAAATGTTTCCCAACCTCGGTTAGGGCTATATTGCGGGTATTTCGCGTTAGTAAACTCACATTTAACTCAGTTTCTAATTGCTTTATGTCAACACTGACCATTGAGCGACTTAGCCCTAAAATATCCGCAGCCTTGGTGAAAGAGCCTGAATCTACGACCTGAAGAAAACTGATAATTTTTTTTAAATTCTTTTGCATAATGATATTTATTGTTTTGTTTTATTAAACAATGATTTTACTTCTCTTGTATCGACAAAGAAAGGAGTAATCCTTACTCTTTGCCGCTATAGGGGGGGGTATGTCTTATCGTTATAAAATTGCGACCGTGTTTTTACTCGGTTTCTTTATTGATTGTATTAATATTTTTATGTCAGCAATTGCATTGCCTGATATCGCATCATCATTTTCGGCTAGCCAATCACAGGTGGCATGGGTTGCGAATGCGTATATTTTAGGGCTAGTGCTAGTGATGCCGATCAGCTTGTGGCTAGCGGGGCGGTTTGGTAATCAAAAACTACTGTGTTATTCAATGTTACTTTTCACACTTGCAGTGTGGCTAAGTGGTTCAAGCCAGTCTATTTATAGTTTGATTTTTTGGCGTTTTGTCCAAGGAATGGCTGGTGGGTTATTAATTCCTGTAGGGCAAGCGCTCGTTTTTGCGTTATTTCCCAATAACGATCGCCAACGTATATCGACATTAATTATGACAGTGGCACTTATTGCTCCTGCTTTTTCGCCAGCGATTGGTGGCGTAATTATTGATTCGTTATCTTGGCATTGGATTTTTTATTCTAATATCCCATTTTCTTTATTAACGGCAGTGCTTGCTTGGGGTTGGATAAAAAATGATGGGCAAGCATCACGAGAAAAACCAGATATTTTCGGCCTGATAATGGTCAGTATTAGTTTACTTTGTTTGTTATTGTCTTTTTCGCTGTATAACGATTATCACAGTGTTGCATTGGCTCTTACCAGTTTTTTTAGCTCAGTTGTGGTATTTATTTTTTACCTTAGCTATGCCAAAAAATGCCGCGAACCTATTTTAAATTTTCAGTTATTAAAAAATAGTAACTTGCGTAATGCCTTTATTGTTTATTACGCAGTGCCTGGTATTTTTACTGGGGTAAATTTGCTCAATATTTTTAACTTACAAATTAATTTGGGCTTTAATGCAGGGCAAACAGGATTATTTATGATTTTGTATGCGGCAGGAGCTGTTGTTTCGATGGTTTCTGGCGGGCGCCTTTATTTTCGTATAGGGAAAAAATGTTTATTTGTTCTCGGTATTGTATTGCATAGCTTGGGAATATTTTTGCTTTATTGGGTATCCAGTTCAGCACAATTAAGTTTGTTGGTGATGGCGTATTTATTGATGGGTATGGGGGGCGGATTAAGTGCAAATATAGCCCAAATCAGTTCACTGATGGATTTCAAAGATAAAGATTTATTGCAAGGAAGTGTGCTGTGGAATATTAATCGCCAAGTCGCTTTCAGCGTAGGTGCTGTCGTTTTAATTTCAATATTTAGTCTAATGCCATCTTCGGATCAGCTATCTAACTACCAATATACTTTTTTAATTGCTTCTATTCTTGGGCTATTTTCATTAATTTCAGTCAGTAAGGAAAAATAAATGCGTGATTCAATGCAAAAGGCACTGCAAAGCGTTGTCGATATACATGTGTTAATTGAAGATGTTTTCACGGGGCGCAATAGTGATAAAAGTATTGCTCCATTATTAGCTAGTTTTACTGAAAACTTTAAAATGGTCACCATCGGTGGGCACCGAATTGGCTTAACTGAGGTGGCAGGGCTATTTAGCGAAAATGTCGGTGCAAAACCCTCATTTCTGACAGTACCATTTGAGGTTATTCCGTTATTTGAAGCTGGCGAAAGGTGTTGGATTCAATATCAGGAACGACAAGAAAATGAAGGGCTCACAACATTAAGGACATCGACAGTCTGTATTCGAGTTGTCGATAACCAATGTTATTGGGAATATCTGCATGAAACCCCTGTTTTAAATAGCTAGTTTTTCCCTTTATTAATAAACAACGGCTGATTAGGCCGTTTTTTATGTTTAGTAGAAAATAATTTACTCGCTGATTTTATAGGTAATGATATTCATTCTCATTTTAATTGACCGTCGGTCGGTCATATTCTATGATGTAGTCATAACGAAGATGAGGTAGATGAAATGAGACGATTATTTTTGATCGTTGCCGTGTGTTTAGGCACATTTATGGCAACATTGGATATCAGCATCGTGAATGTGGCACTCCCTGCAATTGGTGAAGATCTTGGGGCGAGTCTGTCGATGTTACAGTGGATTATTGATGCATATGCGCTATGTCTATCTGCATTGATCCTTTCTGTTGGCCCTATCAGTGACCGCTATGGACGCAAAAAAGTGTGGTTAATAGGAATTGTGATCTTTACTTTAGGCTCTGCAATTTGTGCATTTTCAGTATCTTCTCAGATGCTAATTATTGGCCGAGTTATCCAAGGGATAGCAGCTGCAGCATTGATCCCTGGTGCGCTTTCAATTATCACTCAAGCCTTTAGCAACGATATTGAACGGATTAAAATTATTGGAATTTGGTCAGCAGTTAGCGCGCTTTCATTAATTATTGGCCCAATATTAGGGGGGTTTTTGGTTGATACCTTTAATTGGATGACGATTTTTTTAATCAACATTCCAATTGGTTTACTGACCCTATTGTTAGGGTGGATCGGGATCAATGAAAGTGCCGATCCCGAGAAAGCCGCTTTTGATCCTTTAGGGCAACTATTGAGTATTGTGGCGTTAGGTAGTGTTACTTTTGCTTTAATTGAAGCGGGGGATAAAGGCTGGGGAAATTATTTCACGCAAAGTGGATTAGCTATTTTTACAGTAGCGGCTTTAGCCTTTATTTGGGTAGAGAAACGGGTGGAGAAACCATTACTCCCTTTTTTCCTTTTTAAAACAAACCCTTTTTTCTTTCAATATAATATGGCCTCTTTTGCTCTGGGTTTTGCCACCTACAGCAATGTGTTTTTTATCGCGCTATTCTTACAAAAAGGCCAGGGGTGGGGTGCTTTTGAAGCGGGACTCCGTATGGCGCCAGAATTTATTGCGATGGCGATATTTTCATTTTCATTTGGCAAATTATCCCGTTTTTTAAGTGTACGTAATTTAATGGTTGTTGGATTTATTTTAATCGCAAGTGCATCATTGTTATTTACGCAGGTAAATTCTGAAACGAATTATCTGCCCATTGCATTGATATTATTCGTTTTGGGTGCTGGAATGGGGATGTCGACGCCTGCAATTGGTGCTTTAGTGATGGCGAGTGTTGAAAAAGCGTATTCAGGCATTGCATCAGCGATAATGAATGCATTAAGACAGACAGGGATGACATTAGGGATAGCGCTATTAGGCACATTAATGACTCACCGTGCGGTGAACCAATTACTCCATGATGATAGGTTAAATAGCGCGATGTCTTCTCAAGAAATCGAACGTTTGATTCATAGTTCTTCTGGTTCGATGCCATCGTTGCTGGTTGAACAACTGACGCGTTCTGCTTTTGTTTCAGGATTCAATGTGGCAATGTTTGGTGGTGCAATCGCGATTATGGCAACGTTATGCTTAATGATGAAAAATAAAGTGATGAAATAAAATTGCACTGAAAAAAAACACCAGCCTTGGCAGGTGTTTCAGACTGCTGACAAACCGATTAGGTTTGACTGCAGGTTGGATAGGTTTTGAAAATAAACTAGGAAAATCAATTTATTGATTTTCGCCTGATAACACAAAGCAGGAAAAACCACGCTTTTATCCTGCTTTGTCAACAACCAAAAACACCTGCCTTGGCAGGTGTTTTTGTCTATTCGAATAACGTGTTCTTATTCATCAAGGAAGCTGCGCAGAACTTCTGAACGGCTTGGGTGACGCAGTTTACGCAGTGCTTTCGCTTCAATCTGACGAATACGTTCACGGGTAACATCAAACTGTTTACCTACTTCTTCAAGAGTATGGTCAGTATTCATGTCGATACCAAAACGCATGCGCAGAACTTTCGCTTCACGTGCTGTTAAGCCAGCTAACACTTCGTGAGTTGCAGAGCGTAAGCTTTCTGATGTTGCTGAGTCTAAAGGCAGCTCTAAAGTCGTATCTTCAATGAAATCGCCTAAATGTGAATCTTCATCATCACCGATAGGGGTTTCCATTGAGATTGGCTCTTTTGCAATCTTCAGAACTTTACGTATTTTATCTTCTGGCATTAGCATGCGTTCAGCCAGTTCTTCTGGCGATGGCTCACGGCCCATTTCTTGCAGCATTTGACGAGAGATACGGTTCAGTTTATTGATGGTTTCAATCATGTGAACCGGAATACGAATTGTACGTGCTTGGTCAGCGATTGAACGCGTGATAGCCTGACGGATCCACCAAGTTGCATAAGTTGAGAACTTATAACCACGGCGGTATTCAAACTTATCAACGGCTTTCATCAGGCCGATATTACCTTCTTGGATCAGGTCAAGGAATTGCAAGCCACGGTTGGTGTATTTCTTCGCGATAGAAATAACCAGACGTAAGTTCGCTTCAACCATTTCTTTTTTCGCACGGCGAGCTTTCGCTTCACCGATAGACATACGACGGTTGATATCTTTAACTTGTTCGATTGTCAGGCCAGTTTCTTCTTCAATTTGACGTAATCTTTGTAGGCAACGCAGAATTTCTTCTTCAACTTCAAGCAGTTTTTCAGACCACGGCTTGTTCATCGCTTTTGCTGCTGTTAACCAAGTCTCGCTGGTTTCATTACCGCTGAATAAGGTGATGAAGTTTTTCTTCGGCATTTTGCACTGTTCAACACACAGTTTCATGATAGTACGTTCTTGTAAACGAACGCGATCCATCATTTCACGCATGTTATTGACCAGATAGTCAAATTGCTTCGGTACTAAACGGAACTCTTTGAACACTTCGGAAAGTTGTTCAATCGCAGCGGCGGTTTTTGCATCGCTGCGTCCATATTGTTTGATATGTTGACGTGTGCTTTCATACTGTTCACGAAGATCAGAGAATTTCTGGCGCGCTAATTCAGGATCGATGCTGTTATCGTCATCGCTATCACTGTCATCGCCGTCTTCATCTTCTTCATCTTCATCGTCGTCTTTATCCAACTCTTCTTGTGGTAATTCAGAGCCGACGTGGGTGGCAGTAGGGGCAAGATCTTCTTCCGCATTAGGGTCAACAAAGCCAGTAATCAAGTCAGATAGACGGCTTTCACCTGCTTCAACACGGTCGTATTGCTCGAGAAGATAAGTGATAGCCTCAGGGTATTCAGCAACAGAGCACTGAACCTGATTAATCCCATCTTCGATACGTTTTGCGATGTCGATTTCACCTTCACGGGTGAGAAGTTCGACAGTCCCCATTTCACGCATATACATGCGAACAGGGTCAGTAGTACGGCCAATTTCACTCTCAACACTGGATAAAACTTGTGCAGCGGCCTCTGCTGCATCTTCATCCGTATCGGAAGTATTCTCAGCCAAAATCAAATCATCGGCATCAGGTGCTTCTTCCATGACCTGGATGCCCATGTCATTAATCATCTGAATGATATCTTCAATCTGATCTGAATCGACGATATCTTCCGGCAGATGGTCGTTGACCTCAGCATAGGTTAAGTAACCTTGCTCTTTACCCTTGGTGACGAGTAGCTTAAGCTGCGACTGCGGGTTTTGCTCCATAAGACGGTATCCACACTTCTGAGTATTTAGATTGGTGTCGGTCGGCGAAACATTCGGCCAACAAGAACATACAAAGGGAAATATTTATTATTTGCTACGCCCTTTATTTTCGCAGCATTTTACAGGCATCTGCCTTGTGTTTAGCGGCACTTAAGCCGTTTTATATACTAATTCTATTTTGGGTTTATATTATGTTTTTACTCGCGACAGCGTAATTAAGTGCACCTCTTCGCGCTCTTGCGGGGTCAGACTTTGTGTGCGAGCTTTCGCCATTAAATAGTCGAAACGTTCGCTGAGTGCGCTATTAAATAGATGATTTAATGCATCTATAAAGGTATTTTCCGCTATCTCCTCTATTTCTATATCGTTCCATGTTGCTAGTTTTTCAAGCTGTTTCGAAAAATTATTATCTCGATAACGCTCTAGCAACTGCCCAGTCGTCATTCCGGGGGTGGAACGGCATACATCGACCAATTCCTGAAATAGAGAAAGCCCCGGCATTTGGATATGGGCAATTCCCTCTAATGAGGGAACAAGCTCCGAAAAGTTCGGATTTTGCACTAACAGTGCGATAAGAATTCGCATTGTTGTCGGTTTTAATTTTGGCGCCTGATAATTAACTTGCTCGGTGTTCTCTCTATCAATAATAGCAAGAACCTGAGAAATATCTGGTATACCAATAAAATTTCCTAGCTCTTGCGCCATATAAAGGCGCAAAGTCTCACCCGGTATCTGTTTAATCAAAGGGATAGCAAGCTTACTAAATTTTGCTTTCCCTTCTTGGGTGGTTAAATCAACTTGTGGTACGAGTGAATCAAATAAAAAGCCTGATAACGTTTGTGCTGTTTGCATGCGCTGCTCAAAGGCTTCTTTACCTTCTTTGCGTACCAATGAATCAGGATCTTCACCATCAGGTAAAAACATAAAGCGTAGTTGGCGGCCATCCGTCAGATAAGGCAGGGCGGTTTCTAATGCGCGCCATGCCGCTTCGCGGCCAGCTCGGTCACCATCATAACAACAGATAACAGTATCTGTTGAACGATAAAGTAACTGAATGTGTTCTGAGGTGGTTGAGGTTCCCAGTGATGCTACCGCATAGCGGATGTCATACTGAGCCAATGCCACTACATCCATATAACCTTCGACAACTAATAACTTCGCTAATTCACTGCTATTTTGTGTTGCTTCATAAAGGCCGAACAACTGACGACCTTTATGGAAAATATCTGTTTCTGGCGAGTTCAAATATTTGGGTAATGCATCCCCTAATACTCGCCCACCAAAGGCGATAACTCGACCTCGTCTATCCCGAATGGGAAACATCACGCGCTCTCTAAAGCGGTCATAGACACGGCCATTATCATTGGTCACTAACATGCCTGCATCATCAAGCTGTTTGCGACTGTCGGGGTTTACTGCGAATTTCTTGAGCAAATTATCCCAGCCTGGGGGAGCGAAACCAATGGAAAAATGCTCAATAATTTCTGCGCTCAAACCACGTTGGCTTAAATAATCTTTGGCTTTATTTGCCGAGGGATGATTTAAGGCAGCGCAGTAAAATTGGTTAATTTTTTCCATCAACTGATACAAATTTTGCCGTTGATGTAATTCTATTTGGCTTGTACCTGTTCCTTTTTCATACGGAACGTCAAGGCCATGTAATGCAGAAAGTTCTTCAATTGCTTCGACAAAATCGAGTTTGTCGTAATTCATCAAAAAATCGATAGCGTTACCGTGAGCACCACAACCAAAACAATAATAAAACTGCCTTTCACCGTTAACGGTAAAAGAAGGCGTTTTTTCATTATGAAACGGACAGCAAGCGTGATGGTTTTTACCCTGTTTTTTTAACGGGACTTTTGCATCGACTAAATCAATGATGTCAGTTCTTGCTAACAAGTCATTGATAAATGAACGCGGAATTCGTCCAGCCATAAGCCTCTTTTTCGCCTGTTGATGAACGATAATAAGCCGCGCTTCCTTTAGGAAAGCACGGCCTTTAACTGCTTAGCTATGACTACTACAAGAAAAAAATAACGATAAGAGTGACTTAATTCTTGTATTAGCTATCGTCTGTCATGAATGCGGTTAACACCGCAATCAATTAGTACAGACGAGTACGGCGTGCGTTTTCGCGAGCCAGTTTCTTAGCGTGACGCTTAACAGCTGATGCTTTAGCGCGTTTACGTTCAGTCGTTGGTTTTTCATAGAATTCACGACGACGAACTTCAGCTAAAACACCTGCTTTTTCACAGGAACGTTTGAAACGACGCAGTGCAACGTCGAATGGCTCGTTTTCACGTACTTTAATTACCGGCATGTGCCTCTCACCTCGATAGAAATCGGTTTGTTGCTGGTATGGATTCACCAGCCTTCATTTAAAATGGTGCGGAATTTTACTTCAATGAGTACGGGTTTGTAAAGTGCCGTATAAAATTGAATCACACAAGATCACCTGATTTGTAGCTCGTTCGATGAAAAAGCAAACAAAACCAGACAATAATGAGAATTAGCCACACGAAATTTTTATTACAGGGGGTTGATTATAGACTATACAACAAGGAAAGTCAGCCTTTTGGCAACATAAATTACGCGATAGTCTGAAAATAGTGATAGACTTGTGACTATGAAATAAACAAGGGTAGTGGAATGCGTGTTTTAGGTATCGAAACTTCTTGCGATGAAACGGGTATCGCAATTTATGACGACGAACTTGGCTTACTTGCCAACCAATTATATAGCCAAATTAAAGTCCATGCAGATTATGGCGGAGTGGTGCCTGAACTGGCATCTCGTGATCATATTCGTAAAACGGTGCCATTGATTCAAGCGGCGCTGAAAGAAGCTAATTTAACTCGTGAAGACATCGATGCAGTTGCTTACACCGCAGGCCCTGGTCTGGTGGGGGCTTTGATGGTTGGAGCAACCGTTGGGCGCTCTCTGGCATTTGCTTGGAATGTACCCGCTATTGCTGTTCATCATATGGAAGGGCACTTATTGGCACCGATGTTGGAAGAAAAGAGCCCCGAATTTCCATTTGTCGCATTACTGGTTTCTGGTGGTCATACACAATTAATTAGTGTGACAGGCATTGGCGAATATGAACTATTAGGCGAATCCATTGATGATGCGGCAGGGGAAGCCTTCGATAAAACGGCAAAACTGTTAGGGTTAGACTACCCTGGTGGCCCTGTTTTATCCCGTATGGCGCAGCAAGGCACTGCAGGGCGCTTTGTTTTTCCAAGGCCTATGACGGACAGACCTGGTTTAGACTTCAGCTTTTCGGGCCTAAAAACCTTCGCAGCGAATACCATTCGTGAAAATGCAGATGACGACCAAACTCGCTCGGATATCGCGCGTGCGTTTGAAGATGCCGTGGTTGACACGCTTGCCATCAAATGTAAACGTGCGCTTGAGCAAACGGGCTTTAAACGTCTCGTTATGGCTGGTGGGGTTAGTGCTAACCGTGCTCTTCGTGCCAAAATGGAAGAAGTGCTGAAGCAACGTAGTGGGGAAGTATTTTACGCGCGCCCTGAATTTTGTACCGATAATGGCGCGATGATTGCGCTTGCTGGGCTTATTCGTCTTAAGGGTGGTACAACGACAGGTTTAGGCGTGACAGTGCGCCCACGTTGGCCGCTGGCTGAATTACCGCCGTTAGAAAAATAGAGTACTGCATATCAAAATGAAGGGCTGTGATGAAACAGCCCTTTTTATAGAGTCAAAAATTAATGTAGAACAATCACCGCCTCTTCAAGGCGTATCGAACGGTCTTTTACCATATTAGATGTCTCTGTGCTTTGTTCAACCAGTAGTGTGCTTTGCTGTGTAATCGTTTCTAATTCGCTCACCGCTTGGGTGATATCAGAAATACCCGCCGCTTGTTCAGATGTTGCTTGGCTAATATGCGTGATTAGCTGGGTCACATTTTGCACTTGGTCTACAATATTTCTCATTGTGTTCCCTGCAGTGTGCACCTGATTTTTTCCAGAATTCACTTTTTTCTCGCAGTCATTAATTAATTCACGGATATCATTGACGGCGCTAGCACTGCGGCTGGCTAAACTGCGAACTTCATTAGCTACCACCGCAAACCCTTTGCCTTGCTCTCCTGCACGTGCGGCTTCTACGGCAGCATTTAATGCTAATATGTTGGTTTGAAAGGCGATGTCTTTAATAACATCAGTGATGGAATTAATTTTACTGGTGCTATGAACAATCTCATCCATGGTGCCAACGACGGCCTCCATCATCGCGCCTCCACTCACTGCCGTTTCACTGGTTGCATTTGACAGCTGGTCAACCTGAATGGTGTTGTCTGCATTCATTTTCACAGAAACAGCCATTTGGTTCATTGTTGCGACGGTTTGTTGCATATAACCCACCGTGCGCAGTGTGTGTGTATCTAGCTCATTGCAGTCAGCAACTAAGGATTGGCTACCTTTGCGGACGTTATCCACCTGTTCTGACACATCTTTTATTAACCAACGACAGACCAAGCCAAGTTGTCCAACAGAGCGTAATAGCTGGCCAATTTCATCTGTGCGTTGCATATGATTGACGCTGTGACGGTTACCGCGAGCGATACCGAGTGCTTGAGTCATAATGTTTTCAAGGGGAGTGGCAAGAATTCGTTCAAGGATAATATTTCCAATTAATAGGGTGGCAAAGGTACACAAGCTTGCAATGAGTAATGGGAGGTTTTGCAATCCAGCTAAGCTCGCTATCGCCATCCAAAACGCAAATAATATGCTTATGGTGAGTCGAATTCGCCACCGCGTTGAGAGGGTAGATAGGTGAAAAGGCCATTTTTTGGAAAGCACAATGCCCTTAAAGATTTTTTTTTGGCTTCTATTTTCATTCATTGCTGCATAAAGGGGTTCCACAGCAGCGATTTCTTGGCGAGTAGCACGAGTTCGAATCGACATATAACCCGTAATAACGCCTTTGCGCTCCATGGGAATGATATTGGCTCTAACCCAATAATGGTCACCGTTTTTTCGTCTGTTTTTGACAATCCCCGTCCACGGTTCACCTTGTTTGAGTGTTGCCCACATATCTGCAAAAGCCTGTTTAGGCATATCAGGATGTCGGATAATATTATGGGGTTGTGTTAATAATTCATCTAATTCATAACCACTAACTTGAACAAAGAAATCATTAGCGTGAACAATGTTTCCTTGCAGGTCGCTAGTTGTCATTAGAGTAATATCTTCATCTAAGATATGTTCATTTTGAGTGATATAAGGAGTTCTGCTCATGATAAATACCATTATTATTGTTTAGCTTTCCTTTTATATAGTCGACAGCTTTTAAATATTCATTAGTAATAAATTTGCAATAAATTAACTTTTTTTTAAAAGTGTGCGCTGGTTAAAGTGAAAATGTAACAACAGCACAAATTGCTACTAGTACAGTTTTAGGAAGGGATTTTACGCTGCTGTTATTTTTATGGTGCTTTTTAGGAAACTTTGAGCAAGTATTAGGTATAAAAAAAGAGCTGATTTCAGCTCTTTTAAAGGAAGTAAGAATGAATATTTAGTCGTCGAGTTCTTGCTCTTTGGTTTCTTGAGCAATCTCTTTGTTCGTTTTTTGCTTTTTGTTTTTCAATTTCTGCCAAATACGACTTTCTTGCCCGCGCCATAAACGTTGAATATTACCATGGTGACGAACTAATACTAAGCACGATAACATGGCGACAGGAAAGGTAAATTCAGGCTTAAACCACCAAACGTAAAAGGGGGCTAAGAGAGCACTAACAATTGCCCCAAGAGATGAATAACCACTGAGTAGGACAGTGAGTAACCATGTTCCTGCAACTAATCCTGAAAGATCCCAGCCAATAGCCGCGATAGAACCGAATGCAGTTGCTACCCCTTTTCCCCCTTTGAAATGAAAGAAAACAGGATAAATATGCCCAAGGCAGGCTGCAATTGCGACAAAGCCAAGATAGAATGGTTGTACATTGAGGTAATAAGCCAGCCAAACGGGGATCATCCCTTTTAAAACGTCGCAAAGTAGTACTGCGGCGGCGGCGGCTTTACCTCCAACGCGTAAGACGTTAGTTGCACCAGGGTTACCAGAGCCGTGTTGACGGGGATCGGGTAGTCTCGCTATACGGCAGATCAGTATTGCACTGGAAACTGATCCACAAAGATAAGCGAAGATTATCATGCCAAGCGCGGTTGCACTCATAGCTAACTCCAAAACGATTGAGGCCATATATTCACTTCAGTCTTGGATAATACGCATATTTTTGCTGAAGTGGTATTAATTCAGTACATAAACGAGAAAATGACGTGATGGATATCGTATTTATTGAACAATTATCAGTCATCACCACGATTGGTGTATATGACTGGGAACAAACTATTGAGCAGAAATTAGTGCTCGATATCGAAATGGGATGGGATAACAAGCGCGCGTCTTTGAGCGATAATGTTGAACATTGCTTAGATTATGCACAGGTTAGCCAAACCCTCATCAACCATTTAGAAACAAATAAATTTGGTTTAGTTGAACGCGTTGCTGAAGAAGTCGCCCAACTTTTAATGACAAAATTCAATAGTCCATGGGTACGCATTAAAGTCGCTAAACCAGGCGCAGTTGCACGCGCTCACCAAGTCGGTGTTGTAATCGAAAGAGGCACTAAAACTGCTTAAAAGATGGCTGGCGGTGTTTTATCGCCAGCATCATCCATATCTATAGGTTCATATCAATAATTTGCTGCTGTTGTTGCCAGCAAGCAATGCGCTCAATACGCTGGCGTGTCAATTCTTGGCGAATTTCAGACCCTTTAAACCCTTGATCAACAATGGGTTTTACCGCGACAGACTGCGCGATAGCAAATGCTTGGCGCAGAAACTCGCCTTGCGGATAGGCGTGTTGTTCAAGACCAAGTCGACCTCTGGCATCGGCTTCGCTGATTAAACTGAGCTGTACAATGCGTTCTGGTTTTCGCCAGCTATCTAAACCATCAAAAACAGCGACTAAATCACTAGCCGATAACCGATTGATTACGTGAATTTTATCATGATATCGTGCCGCTAAACAGGCTAAATCTCGCGCATCTATTGGGACTCGAAGGCGAGTACAAAGTTGCTCAATAAGTGGGATACCTGCCTCCCCATGATTAGGATGGCTGGGCCACACATCAGGTGGAGTAAGGGCTTTGCCCAGATCATGGCATAATGCTGCAAAACGAATATTCACATCATTAGACAGCGTAGCAATCACTTTCATCACCATTAAAGTGTGAACCCCTGTATCGATTTCAGGGTGCCACTTTTCAGGGGCTGGAATGCCAAATAAATTATCAATTTCGGGGAACAGCACTACGAGTGCACCACATTGGCGTAAAACCTCGAAATAAACTTGCGGTGCGGTTGATTTAAGAGCCTTTTCGGTTTCAACCCAAACGCGCTCTGCTGTTAGGTGTGATAACTCTCCCGTCATCGCCATTGACTGCATTAACGCCAGTGTCTCAGGGGCGATAGTGAAGCCTTGTTCATAAAAACGTGCGGCAAAGCGTGCGACTCGTAAAACACGTAATGGGTCTTCTGCAAACGCGTCTGAAACGTGGCGTAGAACCCGTTTTTCGAGGTCATTTACGCCATTGAACGGGTCGATAATCTCCCCTGAATCACTTTGTGCGATGGCATTAATGGTGAGATCACGACGTAATAAGTCATCTTCGATAGTGACATCAGGGGCGCTATAGCAGTTAAACCCGGTATAGCCCACCCCGATTTTGCGTTCTGTGCGGGCTAATGCGTATTCTTCATGCGTTTCTGGGTGCAAAAAGACAGGGAAGTCTTTTCCAACTTGTTGAAAACCTTCTGTAAGCATCGCCTCAGGCGTTGTGCCAACGACCACAAAATCCCTATCAGAAATAGGCAGCCCTAGGAGTTGGTCACGGACGGCACCACCGACCAGATACACTTTCATCGAATAACCTTATTATGCCCAGCCATCATTACGTTTTTTACGGCGTGGAATGAGGTGTGGTAAAATTAAACCTAAAATTAAGCCAGCACCCGCTACACCACCACCATACATAAACCATTGTAAAATCAATTCACGGCGGCGATCGTCAAGGTTCACCTCGGCAATCTCGAGTTTTTTACCTGATTTGATTAATTCATTCTTTAATTTTTCATTTTCTGCTTTCAGTTGGCGAACAATATTGTCGTTGTCTGCCACTTTTTGCTGCATATCGGCAGTGCGTGTGTTCCACGTACCATCAATATTATCGAGCTGCTGGCGGAGCTTTTGATTTTCGGCTTCCAGCTCTGGAATACGGGTTTTCATGCTTTGTTTATTGCTAAGCTGGTCAACAGGTAGCCAAACTGTCCTGCCTTTATCATCACGTACCTGAGCAAATTTATTGTCAGTGGAAATCAGTTCAACTTCGTCCCCTGCATTGAGCGTTCCTACGATACGATATTTTGTGCCAGGGCCGCTATGAACATATGTTGATAAGTCATCTGAAACATAACGCTTTTCTGCTGCTTGTGTGTTTAAGGAAAGGCCTAGCCCCATGATTGAAATTAATAATAATGGAATTTTTCGCATGGTATTTACAGTCTTTTGGTGGTGAATGAATGTGGTATTCATTGAATACTAATAAGTAAAGTGGCAGGGTGCAAACCCTAAACACCGATGTCTTGGTTCTCTAAAGGATAATGAGAACTATCCTAACTGCCTAAATTACCCTTATTTTTACCCTTTTTTCAAGATAACTCTCTAAAAGAAATCTGACAGAGAGAATTTTTGATTTCAATACAGATTCTTTTCTCAGCATCGCTTGATTGGGGTAATATGAGCACAGTGAAATTATCAAATAAGGATATGTATGAGCCACGTCGAGGTTGAACTCAAATTAGCCGCCAAAAGTGAGGCCATAGAGGCTGTTCGTCAGAGTATATCGACATTGCCCCATCAATATAGTGAGCCAACAAAGCTAACGAATATTTATTTTGACACGCCGCATAGGCAATTGCGGCAATGGGATATGGGGCTGCGTATTCGTGGCTGTGATGGTCACTATGAAATGACGATGAAAACGGCGGGGCAGGCAATTAGTGGTTTACATCAGCGGCCTGAATACAATGTTAATATTGATTCCCCCGAACTGAACCTTGCCGCTTTTCCTGAAGACATTTGGCCAGAAGGCACTGATATTACGGCATTGCAATCTGAATTGAGTGTATTGTTTAGCACCAATTTTACCCGCGAAAAATGGTTAGTGACTTTCGAAGACAGCGAAATTGAAGTGGTGCTTGACCAAGGTGAAATTTCCGCAGGTGCAAAAGATTTACCTATTCAAGAGTTTGAATTAGAACTGAAAAAAGGCTTTATTGCGGATGTTCTTAATTTAGCGAAAAAGTTTGCTGATATTGATGGACTGTACCTGTCTTCCCTAAGTAAAGCTGCTCGGGGTTATTCCTTACTTTCACCAACTAAAGCACCATTAACCCGCCCTGATTCGCTATTTGATTACGAAGAGCAACCGATTGAAAAATCGCTGACGCATATGCAGTTGCTGTGCCAACAACATGAAACCTATTGGTTAGCAGGGGCAAATGATGCGCGCCAAGGTTTTGTCGAGTTCCTGCGTTTTGTTCAAGCCTTTTTGGTGCACTATCAAAACTCTGCCCCACATTTTATCCATGATACGCCGTTAGACCAATTACAGTTAGATATTGCTAATGAAAACATGAGTGCGGATGATTTTTGCTATAGCAGTCAGTGGTTAAAATGTAAGCTGGCCTTTATTCAATGGTTAAGTGCGTTAACCTACCAAGAAGATCACTAGGATTTGAACAATATGCATCCACTGCCTGATTTACTGCAAGCCCAAAAAGAACGTGTTTTAAATCAGTTAGCTAACCAAGCGCCTGGTTTATTGCCTTTGAGTGAAGATGAAGCACAAGTACTCTCTTTTAGTGATTTTGCACTTAAACAGGTTCTTGCCCATTCACGGTTTTTATTGGATATCCGCACGAATCCACCAAAGGCCGATGAGTGGCAATATTATGCAACTTGGCTTGCGGACAGTGTTTCATCTGTTTCAAGCGAAGATCATTTAATGCAGGTGCTGCGCACGTTTCGTCACCAAATGTTAGTGCGCTGTACGTGGATGCAAGTATTGGCAGTGTGTTCGCAACAAGACACCATTTACCAACTGAGTGTGTTAGCAGAAACCTTGATTGTTGCTGCAAGGGACTGGCTGTATCAGGAATATAGTCAGCAGTGGGGAACCCCTTGTAATCACGAAGGAAAACCACAGCCGCTATTGGTGCTAGGGATGGGAAAACTGGGAGGAAGAGAGCTGAATTTTTCTTCCGATATTGACCTGATTTTTGCTTACCCTGAAAACGGTGTCACACAAGGCGGCCGTAAAGAATTGGATAACGCTCAATTCTTTACTCGTTTAGGGCAAAAACTGATTCGCATGCTCGATCAAGTCACTGTCCATGGCTTTGTTTATCGGGTGGACATGCGTTTACGGCCTTTTGGCGACAGTGGTCCGCTAGTATTTAGTTTTTCCGCATTGGAAGATTATTACCAAGAGCAAGGGCGCGATTGGGAACGTTATGCGATGGTTAAAGCGAGGATTATGGGGCCCGATAGCCTGCATTACGCTGAAGGCCTACGCAAATTACTGCGCCCGTTTGTCTATCGCCGCTATATTGATTTTAGTGTGATTCAGTCTCTGCGCAATATGAAAAATATGATTGAGCGAGAGGTTCGCCGCCGTGGTTTGGTGAATAACATCAAACTGGGGGCTGGAGGGATCCGTGAGATAGAATTTATCTCCCAAGTTTTTCAGCTGATCCGTGGTGGGCGAGAACCCGTTTTACAATCACAATCGCTGTTTAGCACGTTTCAGGGGATCCGCGAACTCGCTTTATTACCCGATAATCAGCTCGATATCCTACAAGATAGCTACATTTTCCTGCGTAGAATAGAAAATTTACTGCAGAGTATCGACGATCAACAAACTCAGACTCTACCTGATGATGCGCTCAACCAAACGCGTTTAGCGTGGGGGATGAATTTTGCCTGCTGGGCGGACTTTTACGCGTCTTTAAGCCAAAAAATGGCGGCTGTCCACCAAATATTTGCTGAGCAAATTGGGCAAGATGATGATGACGAAGATGCAGATAACTTTGATGAAATTTACATCACGTTATGGCAAAGCGACCTGTCCAAAGAAGAACTTGCTGCCTATTTACCCTCTCAGGATGAAGACATTGCACAGCGGATTATTCATGGTATTTTAATGTTCCGCCATGACCTGAACAAGCGAACCATCGGGCCAAGAGGGCGCGATGTGCTTGATGAACTCATGCCGAAATTATTGGCGAAAATTGGTGAGCGAGATGATGCAGGGCAAGTTATTGAGCGTATTACACCGCTATTGCTAAGCATCGTGAGTAGAACGACTTACCTTGAGTTGATGCTTGAATTTGATGAGGTACTGACCCACGTTATCCGTTTGTGTGCTGCCTCTCCAATGATTGCCGAGCAGCTATCTCGTCACCCATTACTTCTTGATGAACTTCTTGACCCGAAATCCCTTTATCAACCCCTTCCATTAACGGCTTACCGCGACGAATTACGCCAATATTTGATGCGTGTACCTGAAGAAGATGAAGAGCAACAATTGGAAGCGTTGCGTCAATTTAAACAGGCGCAGCTTTTACGTATTGCGGCAGAAGATATTTCAGGTGTACTGCCTGTCATGAAAGTGAGCGATCACCTAACCTACCTTGCAGAAGCCATTATTGATGCCGTTGTTCATCAGGCCTGGCAAAAAATGGTGAAACGCTACGGTGAACCTGCCCATTTAGCGCAGGGTGATAGCAAGCAATATGGGTTTGCTGTATTAGGCTACGGCAAGTTAGGTGGCTGGGAGCTAGGCTATAGCTCTGATTTAGATTTGGTTTTTCTGTTTGATTGCCCATTAAATGTGGTCACTAATGGTGAACGCGCTATTGATGCAAGGCAGTTTTATTTGCGTGTTGCGCAGCGAATTATTCACTTATTCAGTACGCGCACGGCATCAGGGATTTTGTATGAAGTGGATGCTCGCTTAAGGCCATCGGGGGAGTCAGGGATGTTGGTCAGTACCATTCAATCTTTTGATGATTACCAAAAAAATGATGCATGGACGTGGGAACACCAAGCACTTATTCGTGCTCGGATGGTGTTTGGCGACGCTGAATTACAACAGCAATTTACCCGAATTCGCCATGAAACCTTGTGCTTGCCGAGAGATGCACACACACTGCAACAGCAAGTGCGGGATATGCGAGTGAAAATGCACCAACATTTAGGTAGCCACCAAGCTAATGAGTTTGATTTAAAGGCTGACCCTGGTGGGATCACGGATATTGAGTTTATTGCGCAATATTTAGTATTACGTTTTGCTTCGCAAAACAAGGCGTTAACACGCTGGTCAGACAACGTGCGGATTTTTGAACTGATGGCACAGTACGATTTTATGTCGGAAGAAGAAGCCAACGCATTAACCCAAGCATACGTCGCTATGCGCAATGAACTTCATCACTTAGCTTTGCAATCATTACCAAGTCGCGTGGATATGCGCCAATTTGCACCGCAACGTGAGCAAGTGTTAGCTAGCTGGAAAAAATGGCTTGGTGAATGAGTTAAAACGTATTTTATTTAGCTAATTAGTGCAATATGCTAATATTTCGCTAATTATGATCAAATTTCCTTTTTAAAACTGGAGTGCAGGATGAAAGTAACTCTTCCGGATTACAAAAAAGCCGGTGTGCTGGTGGTTGGCGACGTGATGTTAGACCGTTATTGGCATGGTCCCGCAAACCGTATTTCTCCTGAAGCCCCTGTACCAGTGGTTAAAGTAACGATGGTTGAAGAGCGTCCAGGCGGAGCAGCTAACGTTGCGATGAATATTGCATCGCTAGGTGCAAATTCCCGCCTTGTCGGCTTAACAGGGATTGATGATGCGGCGAAAGCATTGACAGAAAACTTAAATGCTGTACAAGTCCGCTGCGATTTTGTTGCTATTCCAACGCATCCAACGATTACAAAATTACGCGTTTTGTCTCGTAACCAGCAACTGATCCGTCTTGATTTTGAAGAAGGTTTCGACAATGTCGATGTGGCACCCGTTTTAGAGCGTATCGAGCAAGCGTTGCCGCACATCGGTGCATTAGTGCTATCTGACTATGCGAAAGGGGCATTAACTCACGTTGAAAAAATGATCGCGCTAGCGAATAAAGCGGGGGTACCTGTATTGATTGACCCGAAAGGGAACAATTTTGAACGCTACCGTGGTGCAACATTATTGACGCCAAACATGTCTGAATTTGAGGCCATCGTTGGGCCTTGCAAGACAAATCAAGATGTTGAAGAAAAAGGGATGGCGTTACTTAATACCTTGGAATTAAAAGCATTATTGATTACGCGCTCAGAGCAAGGCATGAGCCTTATTCGCCGTGATGAAGCGCCATTACATTTACCGACACAGGCACAAGAAGTGTTTGATGTGACAGGTGCAGGTGATACGGTGATTGGTGTATTAGCGGCATCAATTGCTTCTGGTCGTCCGCTACATGAAGCGTGCGCATTAGCGAATGCCGCCGCTGGCGTTGTTGTCGGCAAATTAGGAACATCCACTGTTTCTCCAATCGAATTGGAAAACGCGATCCGTGGCCGTGCGGATACGGGGTTTGGTGTCATGACTGAAAGCGAACTCAAACAAGCGGTTGCCAATGCAAGGCAACGTGGGGAGCGTGTAGTGATGACGAACGGATGTTTTGATATTCTGCACGCAGGCCATGTTTCCTATTTAGCCAATGCACGTAAATTGGGTGATAGACTGATTGTTGCGGTAAATAGCGATGCATCAACTCGTCGACTTAAAGGTGAAACACGCCCTGTAAACCCATTAGAGCAGCGCATGACGGTTTTAGGTGCACTAGGTGCGGTGGATTGGGTTGTCGCTTTCGAAGAGGACACACCGCAACGTTTAATTGCTGAAGTTCTCCCTGACATTCTGGTTAAAGGTGGTGATTATCGCCCAGAAGACATTGCAGGCAGTGCTGAGGTTTGGGCTGCGGGTGGTGAAGTTAAAGTGCTTAATTTCGAAGATGGCATTTCAACAACCAATATCATCAAAAATATTATGAAAACCAGTTAATTTATCATTGTTAATTAGCTAGTTAAAAACCTCACGAGGGCTGTGAAGTGACCCCCAGTAATTGGTAGTCCGACTGTTGGGAGCACTTCAAATCTCGGGCTTTTTGATATACAAAACAACCCCTTAATTGAGGTTGTTTTGTATATCTAGGTTATGTATTATACTCTGATATACAAAACCACCCCTTATGCGGGGTGATTTAGTGGAGGGTAATATGGAATTAATGGCAGCAGTTAATGTTTTTAACAAATTCAGTAAGCAAGGTAGAAGTATCTTCCTCACCAAAGATTTAGAAATGCTTTTCCCTGATGAGTCTCCAAAAACATTGCAAAAATCCGTTGACCGTCTGATTGCGAATAATGTGCTGCGCCGGGCTTCAAAAGGAGTATATACCTATGCTCAAGGTTCATTAGGACCTTACCCTTTAGAACGCCTGGCTGAAAATATTCGACGAGGCCACTACAACTACATCAGCTTGGAATCCGCTCTATCCCAGTACGGTGTAATTTCACAGATCCCTATCGATAGGCTTACCATTATGTCCACAGGCCGGTCTGGAGAGTTTGTGACGCCTTGGGGTGCCATTGAAGTTACCCATACTGCTAAGAAGCCGTCTGAAATCCTTAATACTACGGTTGAAGGAAGAGGGCCATTACGAATTGCAACAAAGGAAACTGCCGTTATGGACCTAATGAGGGTTGGCAGAAATACACACCTCATCCAGCGTGAGGAGCTAAACTATGTCTGATATTGTCAATTTCAATGAGCTGGTTGACAGCATTGTCACCGAGAAGGACTATGCAGCAAACAGACCTGTCGTAGAAAAGGAGTTGCTACATTATGACATTCTTTATGCACTCTCCACCGCAAGGCTCTTAAAGCACATCACATTTCAGGGGGGAACGTCGCTCAGGCTTTGTTATGGTTCCAACAGATTTAGTGAAGATCTGGACTTTGCTGGTGGTCGTGACTTCTGTTCAGCGCAAATGCTTGAAATTAAAGCTTGTATTGAGAAGTATGTTGGTGAACGCTATGGTCTTGAGGTTGTGGTTAAAGAGCCAAAAGAACTGAGAAAAGAACCAGATTATGCGGATGTTAAAGTCGATAAATGGCAAATATCTGTTACTACCAACCCAGGAAAAAGTGATCTACCAAAGCAGCGGATAAAAGTGGAAATAACCAACATCCCTGCATACACCAACACCCTGCGATCGCTCGCTAAAAACTATGAGCAGCTTCCTAGCGGCTATTCTGACTTGATTATCCGAGTGGAAGACCTCACCGAGGTCATGGCTGATAAACTGGTCTCATTCCCTGCAACAACCAGTCATATTCGGTACAGAGATATGTGGGATCTGGTATGGCTCCACCAGCAAGGAGCTAGACCAGACGCTGAATTGGTAATGAAAAAGGTTGCCGATTATAAAATCAGTGCTCTGTTTGAGGAATGGCTGCAAGCAAGAATTGAGTCCCTGCCTTCATTGGTGGCGAGTGAAGAGTTTAGGGAGGAAATGAAGCGATTCTTACCTGTGTCTGTAGTCAATAGAACCCTCCTTCAACCAGATTTTCTTGAATTTTTACAAGCTACTCTTCATGAACTGCTCGTCACCATCCAAACAGATATTTATGGAAGCAAAGATCCGAAGCCAGTAAAGAAATTTGAGATGTAGCCCCCCAGTAATTGGTAGTCCAACTATTGGAGGTCACTTCATAATGTGATGACGATAGATAGTCATCCAGCATCTGTTACTTATTAAGCTGAAATTAAAGCATTTCGCGGCAAATTTTTAGATGTCAGTGGTTACTGTGATTTTGTGGCTGATAGCATTGAAGGGTTAAAAAAAGAAGCTTGCATTTCTTTGGCTGAGTATATTGCCGTTTGCAAAGAAGAAGGGATTAACCCATTCAAAGAGCCAGAAACGGTAAAGTCATTTACGCTGCGTTATCCGAGCTGTTTAGAAGCATATTTAAATGCAGCAACCGCGGCACATAATATTTCTAAAAATCAGTATATTGTGCAGTTGATTGAACGAGAGTTGGTGCCGGATTCAGTGCTAAAATAATATTAAAAGTGACCCTTATAGTTAGGCGTCACTTTTGTTTTTTATATTACTGTGTGTTTTTTTCTTCGCTAAAGTGAGCTTCAAGTGCACTAACACGTTGCTCCATTTTGGCGAGTTTTTCACGGGTACGCAGTAGAACTTGAGTTTGAATATCAAACTCTTCGCGACTGACTAAGTCTAATTTGCCAAGTTGTGACTGTAACAGTGAGCGCAGTTTTTTATCAAAATCTTCACCTAAATCACGTACGCCTTGGGGTAAAGCACCTTGAATTTGGCGAGCAACTTGTTCAAGTTTTTTCGGATCGAGCATTCGCGGGTCCTTAAATTTTTTGAGAAATGAGTTGGGGGTAGTGTAATACCTCTTGTCGCGGTAATAAACTCTTTTCCTGTTTCCTTATGATACTTGGAGCACAAGGAGGCAAGGGGGATGAGACTGAAGGAGAAATGACCACCTTGAAGGCGGAATTACCCAAGATGGTCAGTTTAACGTTATTTCAATTCAGGTAAAAAACGGATGTCCATATAGTATTTATTGGCATTACTTCTATCGAGATAGATAGTCACATTTTCCCTATCAATATAAGGGGATGGGTCAAAATAAATATTCTCACTTTTATAACGCTTAATTGTATTTGTATTTTTATCATGGACATCTGCAATAATTTGATAAGGAGAACGTCTATTCACTTGGATCATAGTATTTTCTTCAACACCTGTGATTTTTACTTGAATTGGCGTACCTTCGCGCAATAAACGGGTACTTTTTTTCTTATTGGTAATACCGAACATAACAGGAATGCCACCAATTAACGTAAATACACCGCCAAAAATACCTAAAATGATACTCAGTCCATATACACCAAAGAGTGAATCAATGATGGCATCTTGCGGATTTGTTGGATTATAAAGTACATCAATGGATTGACCGATGCTGTTTCGATAACCGCTACTCCCCATTGATGAACGAAACTCAATTTGTTGATTTTCTAGGGTCGTAAACTCGATAATGGGGAAATAGGTTTTTGATTTATCTTCCGAAACACTAATGTCGAGATCGGTGACTATTCCTGTTGTTTTAATACCATTTTTTGCCATATCCATACCAGAATAAAGCGCAAAAGCAGTTCCGACCAAAAATAAGAGACCGATGACTAAAAAGATGGGAAAGATAAAACGGTACTTTTTCACCCTAGTATTCCTTTAATGACATTTTTATTGCTGGTTATTATTATACAAGTCAATAAATTATTTTAGTTAAGTGTGATGTTTAGACTGATATTTAGGACAATTTACGTCTTATTGCGATTTTTTATGCCTTGGTGGTAACAGGTGATGCCTGTATTTTAATTACCCCTGATAACTATAGGTTTTTATTCATATTTTTTGGCCAAAAGTGTGAGAGGCTCGCCAGTTTTGAAAGACACCGTTGCGTAGTTGAATTATTGGCGTTATATTAATTGCGTTTATCTCAGGGCGGGGTGAAAGTCCCCACCGGCGGTAACATGCAACGCGCATGAAGCCCGCGAGCGCTTTATCATTTTAGTGATAAAGGTCAGCAGATCCAGTGTGAATCTGGAGCCGACGGTTATAGTCCGGATGGGAGAGAATTAACTGTATCTGCATATTTGTGCCGTAATGCACAATCATGTTCTGCATACCTGAATGGGTAGATTGCCACTTATGGGCGATTTATTTATTCATCATTTCTCGTAATCCTAAGACTGCCTTGATTCTGGTAACTAGTTAATAACTATTTAAGAGGTTTTTACCATGGATCATACGCTACTTTCCGAATTCGGTAATCCAATCGAACGTGTTGAAAAAGCTATCGAAGCTTTACGCCAAGGCCAAGGTGTTCTTGTTCTGGACGATGAAGATCGTGAGAACGAAGGCGATTTAGTTTTTGCAGCAGAAACCATGACTGCAGAGCAAATGGCATTCACCATTCGCTACAGCAGCGGTATTGTGTGCCTGTGTATCACTGAAGAGTGTCGCAAAAAATTGGAACTGCCAATGATGGTAGAAAATAACACCAGCCAAAATCAAACGGGCTTTACTGTGACGATTGAAGCGGCAAACGGTGTTACCACTGGCGTTTCAGCTGCAGACCGTATTACTACCATTCGTGCAGCGATTGCGGATAACGCAGTGCCAGCAGACCTGAACCACCCAGGCCACGTTTTCCCATTACGGGGTCGTGAAGGTGGTGTATTAGCACGCCGTGGCCATACAGAAGCGTCTATCGATTTAGCCTCATTAGCAGGGTTCAAGCCAGCGGGTGTGCTATGTGAATTGACCAACGATGATGGCTCAATGGCGCGTACGCCAGAAGTGGCGGCTTTTGGTAAGCAACATGGCTTGACGGTAGTGACTATCGAGGATTTAGTACAATATCGTTTGCAGCATGAAAAGAAAGCGAGCTGATCCTCGTCATATTTCGAGCTGTGGCGTTGTTGGCTTCTCTTAGTCATCTTAGTCACATACTAATGTATGCTCCTAAGAATGACTTCGTTTGCCGCCTAGCCACAACTCGAACTATTTAGAGGAATGTCTTCGTCGTATTTCAAGCTGTGGCGTTGTTGGCTCCTCTTAGTCATCTTAGTCACAGACTAATGTATGCTCCTAAGAATGACTTCGTTTGCCGCCTAGCCACAACTCGAACTATTTAGAGGAATGTCTTCGTCGTATTTCAAGCTGTGGTGGTGTTGGCTTCTCTTAGTCATCTTAGTCACATACTTATGTATGCTCCTAGGGATAGCTTTGTTTTGCCGCCTAGCCACAACTCGAACTATTTAGAGGAATGTCTTCGTCGTATTTTGAGGAAGAGTTCGTTTTTTAAACTTAAATATAAATGGGCTAATTTTAGCTAATTTATTGATAGTACGTTCAGCATATAGAATCTTATGAAGGCCACTGAGTTGCACACCTCGTGGCCTTTTCAATTTTTTTGATGATCATACTCATAATTAGGCCACTGTGTTTTTTGCACAAAAGCGTATGCTGTAAGCAGAAATTAATTGAGTTGGAGTTGAAATCATCATGTCGGTAAATACTTCAGTCGTGAATAGCAAGATCCCCGCGATTTTTATAGGCCACGGTAGCCCAATGAATGCGATAGAGGATAATCCTTATACCAAAGCATGGGAGCAGCTCGGCAAAACCTTACCTCGTCCAAACGCGATATTGGTGATTTCAGCGCACTGGTATACGCGTGGCACGGCAGTGACCTCGATGTTAAAGCCTAAAACTATCCATGATTTTGGCGGGTTTCCAGAGGCGTTATACCAAATTGAATACCCAGCGCCAGGTTCACCAGAACTTGCCCAACAAGTTGCAGATTTACTCGCACCAGAACCTATTTTCCTCGATAAGGAAGAGTGGGGGCTTGACCACGGGACATGGGAAATTTTAGTACGCATGTACCCAGAGGCAGATATTCCCGTGATCCAGCTAAGCATTGATGGCACAAAACCTGCAACTTGGCACCATGAATTAGGCAAGAAGTTAGCGATACTCAGAGAGCAAGGTGTATTGATTATGGGCAGTGGCAATGTGGTGCACAATCTTCGTGCTATGAACTGGCAAAATGATCAAGCAGAGCCTTATCCATGGGCTTTGTCTTTTGAACAGTTTGTCTACGATAACTTGCAAAGTAAAGCGATCCCACATCCACTAACTAAAGGGTTAGAAAGGGAAGATGGCAAATTATCAAACCCATCAGTGGAACACTACTTGCCTATTTTACCAATTTTAGGCACTTGGGATGGTGAAGAAGAGGTAAGCACTCCGATTGAAGGAATTGTATCGGCATCGTTGAGTATGTTGTCGGTCATCGTCGGCTCTTCCTCGTCATATTTCGAGTGATCACTACGTTGGCTTCACGCAGCTACCCTAGTCACATACTT